>JASJDH010000257.1 GCA_030065175.1 Leptolyngbyaceae cyanobacterium MO_188.B28
CCCGTCGATTGAACTGACTTTGCTCCAGCAGGTGGGGAAATAGACTCAGGTAGTTCGCCCGCATAAAGCCTAGAAACTGTTCCTCTCCAGGAAAGGGAAAGTAATCCATCGCCAGCAGTAGAGTTAACATCTCACTCTCACTGAAGGTGGGTTGAGGCCCCGGTGAGGTCGGCTTCAGCCGATGACCATAGTTTTGATACCAATCATCAACCAGGACAAAAATAACGGTCAGGAGGGTTGGGGCGTCTATCATAGTCATGAGGAGACCTCAAGCTTTGGTGTGGTTACCAAATAATCTTGGCGTCTCCTCGCCTTTTTTCACAATTTTCTAACTCACATAATCCGTGTAATGTGTCTGGTATCCAGTTTTGTCTAAGATCTCCTTGCCTCTTTCGAGTTAAAGCACTCCATAAAAATCTCCATTCATTGTGCTCAAGAGCTGACAATATTTCATCAGTGCTAAAATCAAAAGTAAACTCTCCGGTATAGCTGCTTGATTTGTATGTAAACCAAACATCGCCATTTTCATCTGTTAAAAGCTCTGAACTGAGTAGCTTTTTGGTTAGCTTTTTCTTATCGCTATCCCGAGATACATCCGGAAATTTTTTGTCAATATATTCATCAATTTCATTTCTAAATATCGGAAATGAAATTCTGTGATCAGCTCTATTTTGTGATAAGTGCTTATCAATGGTTTTAAATGTTATTTCTTGCTGTCTACTTATCTGTCTTTGATTACGGGCTTTATTTGCAAAATAGGCATATTGGTCGTTTATGAATTTAATTATATTGGACTTTCCAATATTGTTTTGACCAATTATCAAATTTACTTTCCTCAAAGGAGCGATTTTGGTTAATTCGTCTCCAAAGCTCCTGTACCCCGAAAATCCGAAACCTTTTAGGTGCAGATTACCTTCCTTGCACATTTATTTTCTTTGTATTGTAATCTAGTTACTTATTAGATCTGCTGGTTCAGATTATTCAACCATATTGAGCTATATAGACTGTGAGCTTGCAGAACTACCAGAGGTAGGGTGGGCAAAACGCCAAGCATCAATTTCCAACACTCCGTATAAAAGCTAGCACTGCCTACCATCAGAATGTATCGCTCAGACAAATAGCGTAACGAGATCGCACCCTCTCACCATAGGCTGAGTTGAACAAAAAAATTCATTATCCGATCGTTGTAGGATGAGATCGCGTCATGAAGAGAGATGAGGCGATCTCATCCTATAAACACCTCTTGTACTGTCGCAGGGCGGTGCGATCTCATCCTACAAACCACCTCTTGTACTGTTGCAGGGCGGGGCGATCGTTATAATTCGCGCCTTTGTGCTGTCTCCTCATGCCGACTTGTCATATCACCCGAACTCTCCTAAATCTCATATTGAACCTATCTCCTGAATTGCAAGCGTCAAGAAACGTTCACCACGATCAATCTGCTCTGAGGCTTGATCAGTTGTGACAGCATTCAGTTGTCCATAGTCGCCAGTGGCCCGGAGTTCCTGGGCTTCAATCAGAAATCGGTGGAAATCAGTTGGGACTCGTTGGGGTTTAGCGAATTCTCGCCCAAAGGCGGCAATGACAGCGGAATGTTTGGAAAATGAGAGTCCTTCACCTTCGAGAAATGCTTCTGCGATGTAAAACATACTGTAGTAGGCGCGGGATGCGGCGTAGTCAGGAAAGTTATTGGTAAGGAGTAGCTTTGCGGCTTCTAAACTTTGTTGGGCTTTCAGAAGGAGTTCCCTTTGTTCATCAGTCATAAGAGAACGCCTTCTTTGCGGATATTGCGTAGCAGAGAACCATTGCGGGTTTGGTACTGGGTTTCGTCCATGAAGAGGCAGCTAATCACCACGTCATATTGAAGGGAGAGATCAGCAATCACTTTACCTGTGTATTTAATTTCTTCACCTGGGTTGACGGGCGGTTTCAGCACCACTAGCACATCAATATCTGAGCCTGGTTCGGCATCGCCACGGGCTTGGGAGCCAAAGAGGGTGAGGTGGCAAAGGCGATCGCCATATAGGTCAGTGAGTTCCTGCTTAAGATGGGTAAGGATGGGTTGAAGAGTTGAATGCATGGGAGAGCGCGATTTCGGGGATACGCATCACTACAGTCGAGTCAGCTAACGACAAAACCGTTGTAATTGGCGGATGGAATAATAGTAGGCTAGCAAGATTTCCCTAGCGATGAGATTCGGTTTCTTGAAGAGCAGAAGGGGTGGGGAAGAGGGCCTTTGTTCTGGTCGCCCTGCATTCACGTCTATGGAGCCTATGCTGGGAAGGTGGCTAGATATACTTAATGTGGGTAGGGAGATTGTATAGGTAGGGAGATGGCGCCTGATGACCCAAGCAAAACCGAAGCCTATAGAACCAGACTCCGCCAAGTGGACTCTAGAGCGTTATCATGATGCGATCGCAAGCGGCGTCATTTCCGATTGGAATGTTGAACTATTCGAGGGAGTGATCACCCCAGTGAGTCCAGAAAAGCCTATTCATTGGTATCGGGGAGATCAAGCCGCTAGATATATTGAGAAATTAGTGGGAGAACAGGCGTTAGTCCGATTCAATTCTCCCATTACTTTGTCTACAACTGAGCGCAATCCTGACATTGCCATCGTTAAGCCATTAGGAGAAGAATACGCGTCTAGACATCCTGGACCAGACGATATTTTGCTTTTGGTTGAAGTTGCCGAATCCAGGCCAGAGAGAGATCTTAAGGATAAGATGGCGATCTACGCTAGGGCTGGGATACAAGACTATTGGGTGCTGGATTTACCATCTAGCCAATTAGTCGTCCATCGATCGCCAGAGGACCACCTTTACAATTCTGTAGTCAACTTCACTGAGGGAACAATCAAACCACTGCTGCTAGATGTCGACATTCTGGTAGGGAGGCTATTGGGGCGGTGATTGAAATAGGGCGGGGAAATGAAAGTTCAGTTGACTAAGGGGCTGTGTAGAAATAACTTCAGAGAGACGTGAAAAGTCTGACAAGGCATTCACAGCGCTAAATCTATGAAGTTATTTTTGAATGCCTCCCAACTCAAAATCCTGGCAGCCTTCACAGGGACCGCAGGGATTGATGGCGCATCGGAGAAAGGGAGATCGCGCATTATGCAGACAATCCGTGTTGCCAATGGAATCCGGATCGGGGGGCCAAATCACGCCGTCAAGCTTGGCGGCGCCAAAGCTGCAGGTCCGCTGCGATCGCACTCTAAAATCGGCTTTGGTTAAGCATGCTCCCGTAAAGTTGCAGGTGACGAGTACAGCATTGGAAAAGTTGGCTTCGTACAAGTGAGCGCCCCGAAAATCGCAGCAAAATAAAGTAGCGTTGCTAAAGTCGGCGCATGCCAACTCGCGATAGCTAAAGTCGTGTAGAACGAGCTGCTCGTTACGATAGTCTTTGCGTGACATCTCCCAAGACTGTGCAATTACAACAATTCTTATTGTAAAGCTATCACTTTATAAAACAGGGTTGATTAGTGTTCGTAAGACAAAGCAAACATTGTCAATAGGGCTCCAACACATAACCCGGCTGAAGCGGTCCCCCATAAGATCCAAAACACCTGCGTAGGGTTGAAGCGCGCTTTTAGTTTTATGCCAGTCCAAGCTCCAGCCACGGCTCCAACCCCAGCCCAAGCTGCAGCCCAAGTCCCAGCCACTGCCCAAGCCACAACTACTGCTACAGCGATCGCCCAAGCTATCGCCGCAGCCCGAGGCCCAGTCGAAGCCACAGACCACGCCAAAGCTAAGGCGACTGCAATGGCTAAGGCTAACGCTAAAGTCCCAGCCCAAGCCCAAAATAACGCTAATGCCACAGACCACGCCAAAGCTCCCCCCTGGAATCCATAGAGGCCAAAGACGATGGATAGCCGAAACCAGGGAAGCGCCTGACAAGGTTTAATTTGATTGCGTTGAGGAGCCTCTGAAGATTTAGGAATGTTTGCAGGCATTGTCTAAGATTGGGCAAACAGCAGAAAGTAGACAACTTGTGTAATGTATCCTTGCTCTTCTATCCAATCCAGTAATTCAGAAACCGCGCCAAAATCTGCCATTTCCTTATCCTTGTGACTGTTCTATCAAAGTCAGTACGGTGGATAGCCATGTCAAATGCAAATTAGTCTATTCGTATGATTTTAGTCTGCATAAAGTGACCGACGTCAATCCTAATGAATGCCATGGGATGGGATTCAGCGGTTAGGCGCTTGAATCTGTGCATCAAGCCTGGTAATTCAGGTAGATAGGAGCGTACTCAGCTGCTTATCGTCTATCGCCTATCCCTTCCGGGTGCGCATCCGTTTAACGATTGATTTTGTTTTAGCCTATGGCTCCAGCTAGTATCAGCACCAGTCGCGCGAGTCGCGCCCTTGAAACCGGAGAAGCCAAACTTTGGGTACTGCTGGTGGGGGTCAATCAATACCAGGACGAGCAATTTCCAAATTTGTCCTACTCAGCCTTGGATTGTCAGGGATTGGGGGAAGCGATCGCAGTCGCCACCAAGGCGTTTCCGCAAAAAACGGTGATGGTTCATCATGATTTCGCCAGTCAGGGCGGTCAACTAGACTTTGCCGATCAGCGCCGTCCCTTGCAGACCCAGATCGCCTTAACCGGCAGACTCCCCTTAGGAACCCACGCCAAACTGCGATATTTCCCAACCCAAGCCGCTGATCTAGCCAGTGTTCGAGAAAGTTTGGACCGAATCGCTGCAGAGGCCAAGCCTAAGGATACCGTGCTGTTTTATTTTTCCGGCCATGGTTTGTTGGAAGACCATTCCCAGGAGGCGGTGCTGTGCCTAGCAGACACCCACAAAACTGCTCTGCTCAAGACTGGGCTTAGCGTGTCGGAATTGATCCAACGGCTGAGTCGTTGCGCCGCTCATCAGCAACTGGTGTGGTTGGACGCCTGTCACAGTGGCGGCATGACGCTGATGGTTAGCAAAGGGGCGTCTGAGCAAGTGTCGATGCCGAATCCTACCCTGCAGTTGGTTGAGGTTCTACGGCAGCGGGCGAAGCAGAGTAAGGGGTTCTATGCGCTGCTTTCCTGCGACCAGAATCAGCAGTCTTGGGAATTTCCTGAGTTGGGACATGGGGTGTTTACCTACTATCTGATTCGCGGTCTGCTGGGTGAAGCGGCCGATAGCCATGGGGTGATCGAAGCGGACGCCCTTTATAAGTATGTGTACTATCAAACCCTGCGATACATCGACCAAACCAACCAGCAATTGCGATTGATCAACCAGCAAAAACGAGGTCGGGGCGAAACTCGGTTTCAGTCTGAATATTCTCTCCAAACCCCGAAGCGCATTGTGGAAGGGGTGGGTGAGCTAATTTTGGGGTTGAAACCCGAGGTGGCGTCGCCCTTCCATCCCCGTCAAGCGTTAGTGATAGAAGGGTTGTTGAGTAATCCCACGACTTTGGGATTCAGTAAACTGCTGCAGCAAACTGGGGACTTTGAGGTGAACTACATGCCCCAACCTGGAAAAGACTGGGTGGATGTCCTCAAACTAATCCAGCGGTGTTTACAGTCTGGAGAACAGGCGGCCGCTAAAGATAAATTCCCCTTTGCGCCTGCCGATCAAAATCGAGTGGGGAATTCGGCGACGGTGCTGCTATATTTCCGAGGTCGGGTTGAACAAACCCCTGCGGGCGACGCCCAACTGATCCTCAGGGATGAGGCTCAGATTAGTCGTTCCTGGCTGCGGCAAGTCCTCCGCCGATCTCCCCTCACGCAACAGGTGGTGATTTTGGACTGTCCTGGGGTGTCTGATCTGGCGGACTGGGTAGAGGATTTGCAAATTGGTCTTGAGCATGGTCAGTGCCTAATGGCGGCTGCATCTCCAGAGAATGAGCCAGAGAGATTCGCCAATGTACTGCTGGAGACCTTGAAAGCGGCGGATTCCCAGGTCGGTCTGCCAATTGCAGGCTGGATCGCCAAGCTGCAGCGATCTTTGGCCGGGACGGGGACTGCCTTGCACACCTGGCTGTCGGGGACCCAAGGGGTGATTGAAGTATTGCCAGGGGCGGTGGGGAGACGTCGGCCAGCGGCGAGTCCGGAATTTGATCTGGGGCTTTGTCCATATTTGGGGCTGAAGGCGTTTTCGGAAGATGATTCGGCCTTGTTTTTCGGCCGAGAGAACCTGACGCAGCAACTTATTAACCATCTCAGCCAGCAGTCTTTTTTGGCGGTGGTGGGGGCGTCTGGCAGTGGAAAATCTTCTGTGGTCCAGGCGGGACTGTTGGCGCAATTGCGTCAAGGACGGCAAATTCCGGGAAGTGAGCAGTGGCGAATATGGCGGTTGCGGCCGGGGGCGCGACCCCTGGATACGTTGGCTCAGCGATTGGTGGATAGCCGCGTGGAGAACGAACAACACTACCAGCAGCTCCAGCTAGAGGGGATTTTGTATCAAGGGGTGGAGGGGTTTGTGCATTGGCTGCGATCGCGCCCTGAACCCATGGGGGTTTTGGTGGTCGACCAATTCGAAGAACTCTTCACCCTATCGCCAGCGGAAGACCGAGACCGGTTTTTGGAGTTGTTGTTGGGGGCGATCGAACATGCTGGCGATCGCTTCAAACTGGTGATCACCCTCCGAACCGATTTCATCGCCCCATGCTTGGAGTATCCCGCCTTAGCCGACGCCCTTCAGCAATCGAGCGTATTGGCTCCGCCCGTTCTCAGCGAAGAAGACTACCGTCAGGTGATCGTTAAACCGGCGGAAAAAGTCGGGTTGACGGTGGAGCCAGAACTGGTGGAGGTGTTGTTGCAGGCGCTGAGTCATGGGTTAGGCGACTTACCCCTCTTGGAGTTTGTGCTGGAGCAGATTTGGCGACACCGCCAACCGGGGGAATTAACCTTACAGGTCTACCAACAACAAGTCGGCGGGCTCAAAGGCGCGTTGGAACGGAAAGCCCAATCGGTTTATGACAGTCTAGACGCCGACGCTCAAGCCTGCGCCCGCTGGATTTTTCTATCTCTAACTCAATTGGGCGATGGCACTGAAGACACCCGTCGTCGGGTGTCCAAATCGGAACTTGTGGTGACGAAATATCCGGCGCCCTTAGTGGAGCGAACTTTGCAAGCGCTGGTGGCGGCGAAGTTGGTGGTGGTGAGTTTGGGGGATGGGGAGTTGGTTGGGGGGAGTCGGGGAGCAGGAGAAGCAGGGGAGGCAGGGGAAGCAGGGGAGGCGGGGGAAGATGTAGAGACGCAATATATTGCGTCTCGAGAAGATGGGGGAAATCGTGAGGAAAAAGAATTCGGAACTCAGAATTCGGAATTCAGAATTCAGGAGGATGGAGAGGACCAAATCCAAGATCCAAAATCCATGGGGAAAGATGTGGATGGATCAACGTGGGAATCCCAAGAGACCGATTCTGCTGCAAGTTCTATCGACGAAACAGAGGCGCTGCTTCAGGGGTTGAAGCAGGAGGTGACGGTTGAGGTGGCCCATGAGATTTTGATTCGCCATTGGTCGACGTTGCGGTGGTGGTTGGAGGAAAATCGGGCGCGGTTGCGATCTCAGCGGCAGATTGAGCAGGCGGCGTTGCAATGGCGGCAGAGTGGGGAGCGGTCGGAGTATCTCTTGCAGGGGGTGCGGTTGGATGCGGCTGAGGAACTCTACATTAAGTACACGGATGAGCTGTCTCAGGATGTGCAGCGGTTTGTGGAGGCCTGTTTAGAGGCGCGGCTGCAGGAACAGCGGGTGAGCCAGCGCAGGTTAAGGCGAGCCCAGGGCGCGATCGCGTTGATTAGCGCCTTGGGGGTTGCGGCTGGAGGATTTGGCGTGTTTGCATATGGGCAGCGGCAGCGAGCGTTGATCAATCAGATTTCAGCCCTCAATGCGCTGTCGGAAAGTCAACTAGCGGCCAACCAGTCTTTAGAGTCCTTAGTGACGAGTCTTGATGCGGGACAACAACTGCGACGGTTGTCTGGTTTTGGGGTGGGCGCTCAGCAATGGGCGACTGTGTGGGGGCAAACCCTGGGGACGTTGCAACAGGCGGTGACCCGTTCACAGGAGCAGAATCGCCTGGAGGGACACAGTCAGCCGGTTAACCGCGCGATTTATAATGCCGATGGTCAGCGGATTGCATCAGTGAGTGATGATGGATCGGTGCGGGTTTGGCGATCGGATGGGGTGCTGTTGCGGGTGCTGGAGGGGCAAGGCGAGCGCATGACGGATGCAGCCTTTAGCCCGGATGGTGAGCGCTTGGCGGCAACCAGCGCGGATGGCGACGTTTATCTGTGGAATCTTGCGGACGGTAATTTACAGCGGACGTTGTCAGGGCACGATGACTGGGCGACCAGTGTGGCCTTTAGTACTGATGGTCAAGTGTTGGCGACGGGCAGTCGCGACCAAACCATTAAGCTTTGGCGGGTGAGTGATGGGGCGCTGCTGAATACCTTAACTGGGCATCAGGGGTGGGTGAATAGTCTTCATTTCAGTCTGGATGGAAGGTTGTTGGCTTCTGGGGGTGAAGACGCCACGGTTAAGCTCTGGGAATTGGCCACGGGGAGGCTCTCCCAAACCTTGACAGACCATACAGGCCGAGTCACCCGAGTGACTTTCTCGCCGGATGGAGCGTGGTTAGCGTCCGCCAGTGGAGACCAAACGGTGCGGCTTTGGAGCTTGGCTGGAGGAGAGGGCAACCTGTTGGTAGGTCATCAAGAACAGGTGAATGATGTGGATTGGAGTCCTGATGGCGCGCTGCTGGTTTCCACTGGTGTGGATCGGACCCTTAACCTGTGGCGAGCTGATAATGGAGACCTATTGAAAACGCTGCGGGGTCATAATGCGGAGGGTTTAAGCGTTCGCTTCCAGCCAGGCAGTCAATTGGACCGGACTGTGCTCTATTCGCCGGAGGAAGCGACTACTCACCGATTATGGACAATTCGATTGATCTCCGCTGCTGCAGATAACACCGTCAGGCTGTGGACCACTCAAGTGGTCGATGATCCAAATCTGGGGATAGACTTTTCCAGTCTGGATGTGGGCCCTGAGGGGCAACAGGCAGCTATTGGCGGCTGGGAGGGCGATGTGTATGTCAAGTCCAATGTTTCGTCAGGCTCTATGTCAGGCGTTGCGTCAGGCGATCGCTGGCGCACCTTGAAGGGGCACGACTCGGTGGTGTTGAGGGTTAGATTTAATGCCGATGGGCGACTACTGGCCTCTGGCGGCGACGACGGGACGATTCGCTTGTGGAACCCTCGTAGTCAAACCCTGCTCCAAACCCTGACGGGGCATAAAGACCCAGTAACCAGTCTGAGCTTTAGCCCAGCTGGGACCATTTTGGCCTCAGGCAGTGACGATCAAACGGTGCGTCTTTGGAATACAGACGACGGTTCTCTGCTCAATACGCTTACAGGGCATCGAGACGGCGTCACTAGTGTTGCGTTCAGCCCGGACGGCGAACGGTTGGCTTCCGGCAGCCATGACAACACCATTAAACTCTGGCGCTCTGATGGCGCTGTGCAACAGACTTTGGCGGGCCATGAATTAGCGATCGCCGCTTTAGCCTTCAGTCCAGATGGCGAAACCCTGGCGTCCGCCAGTTGGGACCACACCATCAAACTTTGGCGGGTTAAGGATGGGACTCTCTTGCGAACGTTGACGGGGCATCAGGCGGGGGTGACCAATATCCGCTTCAGCGCCGATGGTAGGATCTTGATTTCCGATGGCGCTGATCGCACCACCAAACTTTGGGATCCCACAAATGGCTGGCTGATAAAATCCTTACGTCGGGACACCGCCGCCATCAGCGATGTCATTATCCATAGTGATGAAGTGGGGTTGGCGATTCCTGATGTTTGGCTGGGTGGGAAGCAACGCACTGAGATGCTGGAGCAGTTTTTGGGGCAGGGGTGCGATCGCCTTCAAGATTATTTAGCGACGAATCCCACTGCAGGCGATGCCGATGTTCTTTGCAAAGGTATTCTGTGAAAGCGTTGAAAATTCGAACTCTACGTTGCTCTGCTTGGGGCTAACGCCAACCGGAATCCCTCAAAAATTACGCCGAGTTGACTCCGTTGGGGGTTACAGTATGTCAGTAAACCTTGACATTGTATGCTTTAGTAACACATTCCATCTTTATACCTTGCTTCTTCAACATATCTGTAAACTTACGCATAGAAACTGCAGAGCCCTTTTTTGTTAGCGATTCCAACATTCTATGAGTACTGATATTGCTATTTATTTAGAGCCGAATAGGGTTGAAGTAATTTCTGAGGTTGAATTTTAAGATGCATTACAGTAGATTCTTTTGCTCGTTGGGGTTGAGTGCGATCCTAATGTTGGGAAGTGGATTCACTGCAATGCCCGCCAGCAGTTCAGCACTGATTGCTAGCAACCGCAAAAAATCATCTGACAAGGATAAAGAGGACCCTCCAGAGGATCCTTGTCCGAGTATCCGACAAGATGAAACCGATGACGGCGCCGGTAACGGAGAGCAATCATTCCGGAGCAAAAGGATTGAACTCTTTTATTATCGAAATGCTAAAAATTTAATCGAAATACTTAATAATTTACTCGCCCAAGAACCCGGATGCGCTATCTCATTACCTCAGAATGAAATTATTCAGGCTGGAACTGGAGTTGGACGGGGCGGCGGCAATATCATATTACTGTATGGGACTGAAGATTATATTGATGATGCGCATCGGTTAATTGCATCTCTTGATTTACCGCTTTCTGGAATAGATTTACAACTATGGGGCATACAAATCTCAAGTGGAAAACCCGATAAATTAGCCGAGGTTATGGTTGATGTTCGGGGTGAAATTAGTTTGACTCAGCAGTTAGTCAGGGATACGTTTGGTCGATTTCAACTCGGTGCAAAGACCGTATTGGAAGATGCTTCACGCTTCGATCAAGATTTTAAGGATATCGTAGATTTTCTCCAATACGAAGATGTCCTAAGCAACCGGCCTCGTCGTTTATCAATTCTGGATGTTTTCTTGATAGGAAAAGCCGTAAAAGATCCGGTCCGCTATTATAAAGAATTGTACTCTTTAGTGGTTAGCGGAGAAATTGTAGAGGGCCGTTTTAAAGCGTCCGATGAACGCTATCAAGACTATTTCGACGCCATGAAGGAGAGGGGAACTCCGCCTTTTGAGAGACTTTTCCGTTCTCGAGGTCTCAAACCTGTTTGTGAAATACCCAGTCCTGACGATGGAAAGTGTGAGCTATGGGACTGGGTGGAGATATTTGATGGGGCTGTAAAAAGCAGCGAAATTGCAAGCCGCAGGCCAATCTTGGAATTTGCTTTATATTATGCCGACTTTGTGACTAATCCTAATTTGTTTAATCCTGGAGAACTGCAACGAACATCTTCGGTTTTAAATGGTGAGTTACAACATATCACTAATCTACTTCAGAATGACATTGAAGATTTATTTGTTAGACCAACCTTGACTTATATTCAAGATAGGGTTGGCCGTACTCGATCGGTATCGTTTGCTCAAGTTGGAAGAACAACGATAGCGACGCTGAGTGGAGTTAAGACGGTTGTTAATTCACAGTCCCATAGCACGGTTGCAATTCCAGAGTCGCAAAATTTAACTGGCCTACTCACAAGAATCACTGAGATTCAAGATCAGCTTCCTGATCTGCCCGCTTCAACCTTTCCTGGTGCGGCTTCACCGGAGCTAATTGGGCTAGTTGCCGCCTTAGCAGAGCAACGATCCCTATCGGGGTCCATACAAACCGGAACCAACTTGACCTTTACACCGGGCGTCTTACGTGATTTAAACTCTGCAGAACTTAATATCCAGTTGACAGTGACGGATCCGACCTTCACGTCAACCCAGAGCGATGATTCTGTGAATATCTCACGGGTCGGTACGCAGACAGTGGAAACAACTGTGTACACCCGGGCGTTAGATTTTTTCGATCTTTCAACCTTTACCAGTCAAGCAACCCTGAATGGCGGGCGAGTATTCTTTCCTGTGATCGGTCAACTTTGGCAGGCTATCTTTGGGAGTATTCCTGTGTTTGGAAACTTGTTTAGCTTCCAAAGAGCGCCTCAAAATGTACTCCACGAGAGTCTATTGCTAACCAACTCTTTTATTACCCCCACATCCCTAGGGTTAGGGTCTCTGTATTATCCAGTGAAAGAAGGCGAGGAGTTGAATAAAGAGGAGTACTTCTGCTGGAATAAAATCGCCCTTTTTAAGTATTTAGATAGTCTCAATTTTTCAACAGAATCACCATTCAATTTCTATGATCAAGCATCGATTCTTGACTTCCCAAGCTATGAAGACGCCAGGTGGTATCTGACGCTTGAAGAACGTGAGAAGCGTTGCAAAGATGTGTTTTGACAGGTTATAGAATCCGTTATTTACTTTTTCTCTTTTTCTTTTTCTCTTGGGGGCGCTGTGAGCCAAAACCGGATTTCGGCTGAGAAGATTTAGACTTTCCAGTACGCTTGGAGCCTTTACCAAATTCTGGCAGTTGCAGTTCTTCTGAGGCTGTCTGCATTTTTGCTGGCGCGTCCGGCGCCTCGTCAGGCAATCCAAGTTCTATGAGCTTAGCGACTTTTTGAATGGGTTTCATCCATTCAGGTGTCTTGTGTCGCAATTCTTCAGGGGTAAAATCGGCGGCGGCGGCCAGCCCTAAACTTATCTGAACCCTGGCCCAACTTCCACAGACCATTTCATCCATGGGGCCTTCTTTGTAGGCTTTTTCAATTACGCTCGCTGCTTCGACGG
>JASJDH010000258.1 GCA_030065175.1 Leptolyngbyaceae cyanobacterium MO_188.B28
GGTTCACCTCCTTGGGCATCAGCACGATGGCGTTCAACCTGAATGGGTTCAACTTCAACCAGTCGGTGATTGATTCACAGGGACGTGTTGTGAATACTTGGGCGGACATTCTGAATCGTGCGAACCTCGGCTTCGAAGTGATGCACGAGCGCAACGCCCACAACTTCCCGCTTGATTTGGCGGCTGGCGAGTCTGCTCCGATTGCGTTGACCGCCCCTGTTATCAACGGTTAAGTCTCAAGTAAATACTTGTTCTTTCAACCGGAAACGCTTCCCAGTGGGAAGCGTTTTTTTTATTTCTTATGCTGTCAAGAATGTTCTGAGACAGCTATCTAGCCGTGAATGTAGGCTTAGTAGACGCCTGGCGCAATGACTCATTTCACCCAAACTAGCGCTAATCATAAACTTTATTTTCATTCGGTCGTCCTTTAAAAATCAGCGTTATTCTAATAACAGAAGCGAATCAGCTTCTACTCAAGTCAATAGTTCAATCTAGCGATTATTTAGGAGGTTAATATCGATTCCAAAATAGAAAATTTTCATCTAATGGCAACAGCATCCAAACAGGTTGTTGATATTTCCCCTACTGGTTAATAGGGAGTTCTGTCGCTAATAGTTAAAAGGGCGCTTTCCTCAGGGAAAAGTCATTATTTATTAGGGCATCTCTAGATAGATTTACTAATTTTGGGGAAATCACTCGACGAGATCGTTCTGGGTGCTGTTGTGGTTTAAACGGTTAGGTAATTTACGAATTAATGCTATAAGATCTTTCACGAATCTTAAAAACGACAAGGGGCCTAATCGAAAATGATTAGACCCATAAAAAGATAATATTCAATCGTATTAGAAACGCCGTTAAACTAACTAATTAATCCTCCAAAACTACCAGTACAATACAGGTGAACTCATGACATAAGTCATTATATGTAAATATCCCAGCCTCTTTATGAGACCACATAAATTAGACTCAGCGCTTAGTACTATTAGATAGTTCGATAAAGCTACACTATCTAGAATTTGGACATTGAATCATCATTTATATTGTGGATGCTTTGCATACTTGGTAGAGACTCCGACGGACCTAGAGCAGGAGGCGCTGGCTCCAAGTCAAAAACTAGATTGAGGCAATTTCATTAAGTGAACTTTTCACGCCTGAGAGGTAGGCTAACATTCTTCAATTGATAAGGGAAGACAAGGCTTTGATTTTTTACCAAAATTCATTTCCAGGTAATACAACTCCAGTATTTCTAAACCCTTGTGTTTGACATGTTGAGTTGCTGCGAAATAATAACTTGGGTAAAGCTTCGAGAGTGTTAATTCTTCATTGTGCTTGATGGGAATTCTCTCAATAAAAATCATGGAGAATTATAGAACGATACTGAGTTTCGCCACTATCATTGACTCCTCTCAATAGGGATGTAACGCTCTATTGCGATCAATGCTATTCAAATGGAAATTCTTGATGGTTTTAGGTATATAATCGATGACATTACAGGTAAAGAGTCTGAATTCCTTGTCAGGTCGGCTTTTGCAGTTTTGATTGTTTACTGTGGCGTCATTGCCAGATGAGGAGAGAGTGATCGCCAGGCTTGGTTGAGTTTTGGCAATTATTCTCCAAGTTATGAACGCTTTTCCATAGAGTCAATCTAACTCTCGCTTTATGGAAGTGCGGCGCTGCAATTGTTTCTGCTTGGTGGTATAGCTTTGTTGTTTTTGCCAAGCTTCTTTTTTCTGCAAAGACTTACCTTACTTGTGGTGACGACAAATGGGTGCGATGGCCTACTATTCTATCGACTCATTCATTAATTCACCATTCATCACTTTTTACCTAAAGGCAGGTGAGCAGTATCAGACATGCAGGCTACTGCTCAGTTTTGTCTGCCTCCCCCGGTCTAGTCTGTTCCAGATTTCGTAGCTTTTTAGGTTGTTAGTACTCATAGCTGCGGTAATTAGGGATTTTGCTTTTTGACTTATCAGTCACTTAATTAAATCGATGCAGTTTATCTTCTTAGACCCTCCCGGAGCTGATAAAGGAACACAGGCGAGTTTTTCTTGGCGGATCGCTGGCAAATTCCTCACATTTCCGCGGGTGATATTTTACATGAGGCGATCGCGGGAAAAAACGCCCTTGTATTCAAGTCCATACCCATATAAAGGCTGGAGCTCTGGTTCCCTCACACCTGGTGATGGCGCTGATGCGGTAGCGGTTTGGAGATTCCGCCTTAACTTACACGCCTGGCGACATTCTGAAACGTTGCCTAAATGGGATGTCACGATTGTCCCAGCTTGATTAGGATCTTATTTTTTTGCAAGCCCCTTAGGTGCTCTAGCCATGCAACTGACCAATAGGATTCATTTTCGAAACTTACGCGGCGATATCTTTGGGGGGGTGACCGCAGCTGTCATTGCGTTGCCGATGGCCTTGGCCTTCGGCGTTGCTTCCGGCGCGGGAGCCGCAGCTGGCTTATGGGGAGCTGTTTTAGTCGGCTTCTTTGCGGCCTTATTCGGCGGCACCCCCACCTTGATCTCCGAACCGACTGGGCCAATGACGGTGGTGATGACGGCTGTCATCGCTCACTTAACGGCTACTAATCCTGACAATGGTCTAGCCATGGCCTTTACCGTGGTGATGATGGCCGGGGTTTTCCAAATTATTTTTGGTTCGCTGCGACTGGGTAAATACGTCACGATGATGCCCTATACGGTGATTTCGGGCTTCATGTCCGGTATCGGCATCATCCTTGTGATTTTGCAACTCGCCCCCTTCCTAGGACAGGCGAGTCCCTCGGGAGGTGTGTTGGGAACGCTTCAAGCCATCCCCGAGCTGCTTTCTAACATTCAACCTGAAGAAACGCTGTTAGCCGCAATGACAGTGGCCATCATCTGGTTCATGCCCTCAAGGTTCAAGCGGATTGTGCCGCCCCAGTTGGTCGCCCTGATTGCCGGTACGGTTTTGTCCATCTGGTTGTTTCCAGAGCTAGAGATTCGTCGGATTGGTGAAATTTCTGCTAGCTTTCCCGCTATGCAGATACCCACTTTTAGCGTTGACCAGCTGCAGCGCATGTTTGTAGATGCAGCTGTGTTGGGCATGTTGGGATGCATTGACGCCCTGCTGACATCGGTGATTGCGGATAGTTTGACCCGTACGGAGCATGATTCCAACAAAGAGTTAATCGGGCAAGGGCTAGGCAACTTGATATCTGGTTTGTTTGGGGGCATTGCTGGCGCTGGGGCGACGATGGGAACGGTTGTCAACATTCAAGCCGGGGGAAGGACGGCCCTATCCGGCTTGACGCGCGCTGGCGTGTTGCTGGTTGTGATTTTAGGCGCGGCGAACTTAGCTGCCGTCATCCCCCTTGCTGTTCTGGCGGGTATCGCGCTCAAGGTTGGGATTGACATTATCGATTGGGGTTTCCTGAAGCGAGCGCATCAAATTTCGCTCAAGGGGGCCCTAATTATGTATGGAGTCATTCTGCTGACGGTTCTGGTTGACCTGATTGCGGCAGTGGGCATTGGCGTCTTTATCGCCAACATTCTGACAATTGAGCGGATGAGCCAGTTTCGAGCGGAGTCGGTTAAGGCGATCTCCGACGCCGATGACACGATCCGCCTCAATGCCGAGGAGAAACGCTGGCTGGATGAAGCGAAGGGTCGGGTTTTGCTTTTCCAATTAAGTGGGCCCATGATCTTTGGGGTGGCCAAGGCGATTTCTCGCGAACATAACGCCATCGGCGAATGCGACGCCATTATTTTTGATCTCAGCGAGGTGCCCCATCTGGGGGTAACGGCCTCGTTAGCCCTAGAAAATGCGGTTAAGGAGGCGGTTGAGAAAGGGCGTCACGTCTTTATTGTTGGCGCTGCCGGGCAAACCAAGCACCGCCTTGAAAAGCTGCAAGTCTTCAGTTTGATTCCGCCTCACCACCTCTACACAGATCGCGCCGAAGCCCTGAAAAATGCGGTTTCCACAATCTCTTCGGGATTTAGTGAGCAATCCCCGGATTTTGGCGCCACGCCCACAGTCTAGTTTGAGCAGAGGAAATGAACGGTGACCTACCCGTAGTTAAGTAGATAGGTCTGATATGGAGTCGGATTCCTTTAATTAAACCCAGATATGCACTCTAAGCCGGGAAAATCTAGCAGAGAAGGAATACAGAAGTCAGAAGTCTGGCAGGAACTGGATTCTGTCTCCTGTCTCCTGTATTCTTCCCCAATGCCTGTGTTTCACTTTAGATTGATCTCTAAATCTGTGTTCTTACAGTTGTAGAGTGTTCAGAAAGTGATTGCAAAAAAAACTTTGCAAATTTCATCGTTGCCCATCTTCTAAAGCTTGATGCTGTCATGACTCAGTTTTTCGCGGAGAATTTTTGGCTTGTCCCGTGCTATCCCCTGATAGGAGTGCTGATCACGCTGCTCTGGTCTCCGGGCATGATCCGACGCACGGGACCTCGGCCTGCGGGTTACGTGAATCTATTAACTACATTCCTTGCTTTACTGCACGGAACCCTGGCTTTTCCGGCCGCTTGGGGCCAGCCGCCTCTATATTTAGACATTCCCTGGCTGCAGGTCGCCGGGCTGGATCTAACGATTCCCTTAGAAATTTCTGCCCTTACCATCGGCGCAACCACGTTGGTGACTGGGATGAATTTCCTGGCCCAGATTTACGCCGTTGGTTATTTAGAGATGGATTGGGGATGGGCGCGGTTTTTTGCTTTTCTATCGTTGTTTGAAGCTGGAATTTGCAGCTTGGCGCTCTGCAACTCACTGTTCTTCAGCTTTATGGTATTGGAAATTCTAACCTTGGGAACTTATCTGCTGGTTGGGTTTTGGTTAAACCAATCTCTGGTGGTGACGGGGGCGCGCGATGCATTTTTGACCAAGCGAATAGGCGACCTGTTCCTGCTGATGGGAGTACTGGCGCTCTATCCCCTGTCCGGCACCTGGAACTTTAGCGAGTTGGCTCAGTGGGCTAAGACAGCTGAATTGCAGCCAACGGTAGCGGCGTTGTTAGGGCTGGGGTTAATTGCAGGGCCGATGGGCAAATGCGCTCAGTTTCCACTGCATCTGTGGCTTGATGAAGCCATGGAGGGTCCAGCTCCCAGCACCATTTTGCGAAATTCAGTAGTGGTGGCCACGGGAGCCTGGGTATTAATCAAGCTAGAGCCCGTGTTGGCGTTATCTCCCGTGGTGTCAGCGGTGACCATCGCCATTGGGGCCGCCACTGCAATTGGCAGCGCCCTCATTTCCATCGCCCAAGTGGATATCAAACGAGCGCTCTCCTATACCGTAAGCGCCTACATGGGAATGATTTTCATCGCTGTGGGAACACAGCATACAGAAGCGGCGCTCCTGCTGATTCTGAGCCATGCGCTGGCGCAGGGACTTCTGGTTATGAGTACAGGGTCCGTCATACTCAACGCCATTACGCAAGATTTGACTGATCTGGGCGGATTGTGGAGTCGCCGTCCAATTTCTGGAATTTGTTATCTAGTCGGGGTGGCTGGCTTGGTTGGACTGCCGCCGCTGGGTGGCTTTTGGGCGCTGCTTAAACTGGCGGACGGCCTTTGGGCAAGCCATCCCTGGCTGGTTGGTGTTCTGCTCTTGGTAAACGGCCTAACGGCCTTCAGTATGATGCGTGAGTTTGGGCTGATTTTTGCCGGACAGCCCAAAGAGATGACGGAGCGATCGCCTGAAAACGCCTGGCTCGTGACCCTGCCGATGATGGGTTTGATGGGCTTTACACTGCATTTACCCTTGATTCTACAAAGTTTATCGCTCCTGCCCAGTTGGGCTAGCTTCAACACAGATGTCGCATTACTCCTGCTCTTCTCTAGCTTGCTGGGGTGTGGCGCTGGC
Organism: Leptolyngbyaceae cyanobacterium MO_188.B28; assembly: GCA_030065175.1. Classification (GTDB taxonomy): domain Bacteria; phylum Cyanobacteriota; class Cyanobacteriia; order Phormidesmidales; family Phormidesmidaceae; genus JAKSDM01. The sequence continues at coordinate 5,853 of JASJDH010000258.1, forward strand.
GCCATCGTCTACATTGATCAAAAGATTCCTAAGCCCATTCAACTTCCCTGGGGTGGCCTGCAAGACTTCTTCGCCAACGACCTCTACACCCCAAAGTTGTACCGCTCCAGCATCGTCTTCGGCGTGGACTGGACCTCTCGAATTGCAGATTGGTTTGATCGCTTCATCATTGACGGAGCGGTCAATCTAGTAGGCGCGGTTTCCTTACTCGGCGGTGAAGCGCTCAAATACGGCAACAGCGGGCGGGGACAGTTCTATGTTTTGACGATTGCCTTAAGTAGTGTAGCGATCGCCATCGCCATGAGCTGGTCATTCCTTTCACAACTGTCACTTCCTTAGCAAACAGCAGCCCAGTAACATCCCATCCACCCATCCACCCATCCACCCATTCATCTGCCCTAATCCCTAAGTTCATCCGCCGAGGAGTCGCCACCTGTCCTATGCTCAGTACATTGATCTGGTTTCCGATTCTAGGAGCGATCGCGATTGGGTTCTTGCCCTTGCCTGTCGCCCGGTTAAAGCTGATTACGTTAACCATAACCGGCGCGGTTCTGCTCTGGACGCTCTGGTTAATGCATCAATTTGACTTCAACAATCCATTGTTCCAGTTCCAAGAATATATTCCCTGGCTGGAGCCTTTAGGATTAAACTACGACCTGGGAGTAGATGGACTGTCGCTGCCGCTCTTAGTTCTAAATAGTTTTCTGACCTGGATTGCTGTCTACAGCAGTAGTGAAGAGACCCCTCGCCCTCGTCTCTTTTACGCCTTGATTCTGCTAGTTAGCGGAGCCGTCGCAGGTGCTTTCCTGGCGCACAATTTGCTGCTATTCTTCCTATTCTATGAAGTGGAGCTGATCCCGTTTTTCCTGTTAATTGCGATTTGGGGCGGTGAAAATCGTGGGTATGCAGCGACCAAATTCCTGATTTATACAGCCGTTTCTGGGGCATTGATTCTGGCGGGTTTTTTGGGATTAATTTGGTCTACAGGCGCATCCAGTTTTGCTTATGAGTCTTTAGCCGGACAAACGCTGCCGCTAGGACTGCAAATTCTGCTGCTGGGCGTGCTGCTGCTTGGATTTGGCGTCAAGATTCCCTTAGTCCCTCTACATACTTGGTTGCCAGATACCTATGTGGCTGCTTCTTCTCCCGTTGTCATTTTATTGGGGGGGGTGTTGGCGAAGCTGGGCGCCTATGGCATGCTCCGTTTCGGTCTAGGACTGTTTCCGGAAGCTTGGGTGACGCTAGGGCCAGGATTGGCGACCTGGGCGACGGTCAGTGTTCTGTACGGGGCAACGGTCGCGATCGCTCAAAAAGATATTAAACGGATGGTGGCTTACAGTTCCATTGGCCACATGGGGTATATTCTGTTGGGGGCGGCCTCACTGACGGCGCTTAGTCTGGTGGGAGCCGTGGCTCAAATGGTGGCGCACGGCTTGATTTTGGCGATTCTTTTTCACCTGGTTGGCGTGGTTGAGGCAAAAGTGGGAACCCGTGAACTGGATGTTCTCAATGGGCTGATGAATCCCATCCGGGGATTGCCGCTGGTTAGCGCTCTACTGGTGCTCAGCGGTATGGCGAGCGCCGGAATTCCTGGCCTAGTTGGATTTATAGCGGAATTCCTGGTGTTTCAGGGCAGCTACAGTGTTTTTCCGCTGCAAACCCTGTTGTGCGTGGTGGGCAGTGGATTAACGGCTGTTTACTTCGTCATTTTGCTAAACCGCACCTGCTTTGGCAGATTGGACAATGCGATCGCTTATTTCCCGAAGGTTGAATGGCGCGAACGGGTTCCAGCCTTAATTTTGGCAATCATTATTCTTTTTCTGGGTATCCAGCCGACCTGGCTAGTTCGCTGGAGTGAATCAACCACAACTGCAACGGTTGCAGCCATTCTACCGATTTCAACCGAACAAGTTGCGGTTCAGAAAATCATTCAGCAATAACCGTCAGTTGGGTTGAACTCAAGCATTTCACCAACAGCCTCCGCGCCCTAACCTAACCATCCACCCATCCACCCATCCACCCATCCACTGCCTTTTCTGGGACTTTCTTTTGACGCAGTTCCCTTAGCATTAAACTCAATCCCCCATTGCCGCCATGACCACTACCCTCGTTTCGCCCTCACCCACCCAGCTCCCGCCCTCAACCCATGAATTTGCCGATATCATTCACCGCCTGGAAGCAGGCGGATCAATGTTACCGGACACGTCCGAAAATCTGATGCAAATCATTGGCATTTACAAAGCATATGCTGTGCCAATGGATTTTTACTGGCGGGATTTGCTCTACATCGCCGAGCGCGTTTTCTTAAATCCACTCCCCGCCTTTAAATACTTCTTACCCAAAGAGTATCTAGACCTGCCCAATCACTATGCCGGGGATGATGCTGATTTGCGGATCTGGCGAGGAGAAGCGTCGGCTCATCCAGAGTTGCTGGAATTCATGAACAAAGGGGAAATCCAGCAGAAATTGCCCAGGCTGCTTCACCACCTATGGCACGACCGCATCAATATGGAATTTGCTGAAGCCTGTATGCGGGCGATGTTTTGGCATCGACGGATGTATGCGCCAGTCAATAAATTTGACGCCTATCTCGACACAGATGAGTACAAAGCCAATGCAGACCGCGCTATCCGCGCCTACTTTGAAGGCAATCCAGTGATGCTGGGACTTTACAAACTGTTCCCAGATATGTTCATCGAGCAGGTCCGACAACTTTCCTATTACGCCAACCTGGGTTTGTTTTGGGAAGTGATGGCCCCGGTATTTTTTGAGATGTCTGACCTTTATGACGAGGGCAAACTCAAAACCGTTGTAGAGGCCATGAATTTTTTGGTGGATGGGATTTTTGCGATCGCCGGTCGTCCCATCTACCACCATGTTCAAATTCGGGGTGAAGACTACGAAATCATTTCCAAATCCAAGGGATTCACGTGGCTCTATGAAGCCGCTCTGCCCTATGTTGAAGCCGTCTTCTACCGGACATCCCCATTCCGGGGGACCAAATCCTATAACGCTCAAGCTAGACAAGTTCCCGCCAAACAACAAGACTTTCACTATGGCATCCTTTATGCCGATGTATTCCCAATCGGGACTGCTGGCATTCCCCCAACCTTGCTAATGCAGGATATGATGCACTTTCTACCGTCTTATTTGGTGGAGTACTACAAGCAGCACTGCCGAGGAGAAGACGATATGTTGATCCAACTGGGAATTAGTTTTCAGCGATCGATGTACAATGTCACCTCCGCCGTCATTCAGGCATTACGCACAGCCCTTCTATATCCGCTAGATGACCCAAATCCAAACCACCTGACAGCAAATCGCCAGTTCTTTGAAGAGCAATTGGATCGATTCAAACGTCCAGAAGCCCGATTGCGTGATATTCAGCGTCAGGACTACCGATAAGGGATTTGCGTCAAAATAAAGTCTCAGTAAAAGGCAGTGGATGGGTAGATGGGTAGATGGGTAGATGGGTAGATGAGATGTTACTTATCTGCAGATCCCTAAATTATCCGCTAATAAAACTCCCTTTCAGAAGAATATTAAATTCTTCTGAAAGGGAGTAGTCTATCTTTTTTGGACATCTCTAACGCCATCTTTGAACATATGCTTTAGCTGGCTTTTGCTCTAGCTTCAGTAAAGTTTAATGCGAATTGTTTTGAATCAGAATTACTGATAGTTGATTTGGTATGATACCAAAGAATACGCAACGGCTATTGCCTCCGTATCGCTCTGATATCACTCTCACCAGAGGGTATTTTGAACAGCCGTTTTTCGCATCCATGTTAAGTTTTTCCTTGAAATAATAATGTGAAAATGGATGAGAAGCGGTCAAAAATTTATTCTCTAGCATCTTCGATACAAGAGCGATATAGCAATCTCATCTGATTTGTAAATGACAGGAGCGGGTTAGAGCTATACATTCCTTAACCAACAAAGATTCTGACTTTTTAGAATTTTCGGCTGATTTAGGATTGCTATATCTACTTCGCTCAAGAATTTAAAGGCACATGGCTGTTGTGAGGCGTTCGCTACCTTCACAAGGAGAAGCAACTATGCCACAACAAAATGCAGCTCGAATGTATAACAAGATCCAGCAAGCTTACGCTAGAGAAGAGAGACGCAAAGCCCTTAGCGATCCGGAAGCTTTTATTAAATTGGCTGCAGCTAGAGGCTACGCTTTCACGACTGAAAATTTAGAGGCTCAACTCAGTCAATTATCTGATGAAAATGTGGCGGCCATCTTTAATCCAGGCATTCCACCAAGACATCATCTCTTCCCTAGATAATAAAGTGTAGGATCTGCGCGAGTACTCATGAAAGTCTGTAAGTAGTTGGACAAAATTAGTTACACAATATTGAGACTAAAACCCTTGTTCAGGCATGCCCCACTGTGTAAATATTCCTGTCCAGGTACTTATCTAATGTGAATCATCATGAGGCTGCACAAGAGCACTCCTACTGATTTCTAGAAAATACAGCAAACAGGGGATAAAAATTAGGGGATTAGTGACCATCACTAGTTCCCTAAAAATTGATAGCAGGCAGTGTGAAACAAAATCGACTCCCCTGCTGTTTACCAGGGGATTCCGCCCAAATCTGTCCTCCCATATCCTCAATCAGATGACGACAGATGGTTAAACCAACCCCAATGCCGCCCGTGGTGCGTTGTAAATATCCCTCTTCCTGATGAAAGCAATCAAAGATTCGCTCTAACTGGTCTGGGCTAATCCCTCGGCCGGTATCTGAGATACAAATCCTTAACGTAGACGTCTCAGTCGCGCCTTGCGCAGCACTCTCATCCTCATCTACATTCATAATCATTATAGTTACTGTGACCTCTCCGCCAGTTGCAGTAAATCGGCGTGCATTCTCTAAGAGCCTTTGAGTCACTTCTACCACGCGATCGCCATCAGCCCAGACGGGGGATAAATCATCCGTCGTCTCAATCCAGATTTTGGATGAGGCAGGCTCAGCAGTTCGCCTCTGGAAACTGCTGAGCAGGGCCTGTAATGTTGCTTCTAGATCCACCCTCTCCGGTTTGAAGCGCACCTGACCCGCCTCTAACCGACATAAGAGTTCTAAGTCTCGAACCAGCCCACAAAGCCGCTTCAAATCTGCGCTGGCGACTTCCAAAAAGGCTTGTCGCGCATCGATGGATGACTCCACCTCATTTTGCAGCGTTTCTAGACACACCTGCAGCGTGGTGAGAGGTGTGCGCAATTCATGATTCACAATTGCTAACACGTCACGGTTGCCCTGAACCGATAGAGCTACCGGTAGTAGGGGGTTGAGTTTATCTTCCCCATCGCCCTCATCGTCTATCCCCGGCAAGCAAAGAATTCGGGTTCCAGCCGACTCCATCCGAGGCTGAGAGCCCTCTAAATCCTCGAGCAAAACCGTAGAAGCAGAATTCAAACAGGGAATGGCCGTTGGGTGCGACCGAAAATGAACATCATCCAAAGTCGTGGACCAGATCTGGGCGGCGTCAGCTAAAAGCACTTCAACCGAGCGGCATGCCTGCTCAAGTTCGCTCAGCGCCAGATCAAGCAGACTCCGCTGCGCTTGGGCGGGGATCATATCCCCTTCAGCCAACGTTTCCACTGCAGTTTGAATGGTGGACAGAGGAGTTTGAAGCCGATAACTCAGCCGTGAAATCAACCCACACCGAACGTGATCCAATAGCTGAACTAATTTGAACGGCTGCTCTTCCAATCGTGAAGGCGCTGAGTGTACGCGCGGATTAGCAAGTGAGGAGACTGGAACAGTGAGGGTTGACATGGCCTATAAACCGCCAGAAAAGTCAAATTATGTAAACTAATGTAAAGCAATATGTAACATTCGCTTAACATTTTATTTCTAACTTCTGCCTTGAAAGCTTTCGGGCAGAGCCTTTTTTAAATGTCAAGACAAATTAAGAATATTTACATTTATTCATGTACTATGAGAAAACTGATTACCGAATAGAGTGCAAACACAGACAGCTTTGAACCTTCAACGCGTTCCTCATGCAGATACACAAGGTGATAATCGCCGCCTTTGCCTGCTTTAGCTCAGACCTTTCAACTGTTTGTGTGAGTAAACCTTGAGTGTTCAGTACTGAAGTTGAAATTGGGGATAACAAAAATGCATAATGCCGAGCGCCATCAAGCCCAGGTCAAAGTTGCTGTATATACGGCTCAAGCGCCCTCTCCAGAGGGGCTTCATCCGCAATTACAGGAGTTCCTCGCCTGCACGCTAATCGCCCTGAGCGCCCTAGTTGCGTTCTGGATTGGCTAGGCTGTTCAAGGTCTGGTCTCTGTGGGTGACGGGCTGCCGTAACGATGGACTGTTTGGCCTCAATCCGGCAACTGGCTGGTTGCTCTCACTTTCTGCGCTCTTAGGCCTCCTTCTCATTGCCCTCCAGAAGGCGTCTCGAGGTCTCCTCTAAGGAGATAGGGGGAGATAGGGGCGATAATCTGAACATGACAACAGAAGAAAGCGCTGCTCTCTCCAGGGCAGCGCTTTTTCATTTCGCCGAGCGGACAAGACGTTTTGTCTTAAGTTTGCTGGAGCTTTAGTCGAGCCGACTTTTGGGGTTAATCTCTACAGCAAATAGCTGTAAGCCTGGGACCTCCAAATTGGCCCGTTTCATCAGCGGAGCCAAGATCGACTTCCTATTGATAATCCTGACTTATCGAATTTATCAGAGACCTTTCTCAGAAAACACTTTACATAACTTAGTAATTGACTTAATCTTGGTTACATACATATAAGACGTTCACATCTGAACAACTTGCAATTATCTAATCATGACTGCAACACTACAACGGCGCGAAAGCGCATCCCTCTGGGATCAGTTTTGTCAGTGGGTCACCAGCACCGATAACCGCCTCTACATTGGCTGGTTCGGCGTTCTGATGATCCCCACCCTCTTA
>JASJDH010000259.1 GCA_030065175.1 Leptolyngbyaceae cyanobacterium MO_188.B28
CCTAACTCCTGACTCCTAACTCCTGACTCCTGAATTCTTGTCCGGTTAGAACATCCTGACTAAAGTTGATACCCGATCAAAGATTCGCGTCCCGCAGTTCTCCCGGGCGAACGGTGAATTTCTGGGTTTGATCGCCTCGGCGAATAGTAAATTGCAGGGGTTGATCGATCCGACTCGCTTCAACCGTATTTTGCAGTTGATCGGCGGTGGTGATGGACTTGCCATCAATTTCGACGACCACATCTCCGCGACGGATGCCAGCAGCGGCGGCAGGACTATTGGGGACAACTTGCACCACGAGGACGCCTTTGACCTCGGCGAGAATAGTTAGTGAATTCGGATCGCTGTTAAATTCCTTAGCCTTTTCGGGGGTCAGCGTCATCATTCGAATGCCGATGTAGGGATGAGGAATTTGCTCGCCCTTAGCCAATGGGCCTTGAATCGCCTTAGCCGTATCAATGGGAATGGCGAATCCAATGCCCTGGGCGTCTGCCCGAATAGCGGTGTTGATGCCAATCACTTCACCCTGAGCATTGAGCAAAGGTCCGCCTGAATTCCCTGGGTTAATGGCGGCGTCGGTTTGGATAAAGTCTAAGCGTTTGTCTGGAATCCCAATTTGAGAGCTGGAACGGTTCAGAGTGCTGACGATGCCTAAGGTTACCGTATTATCCAAACCGAGGGGGTTGCCGACTGCGATCGCCCAGTCCCCCACTTTCACGGTGCTGGAACTCCCCAGCGGAGCAACCGGCAAGTTTTTACCATTAATTTTGACGACGGCCAGGTCTAGGGTTTCATCCGCCCCCTTGACGGTTCCTTCAAAGGTCCGCCCATCTTTGAGGGTAACGGTCACCTTATCGGCGCCGCTCACCACATGGGCGTTGGTCAAAAGAACACCGCTGCGGTCAATGATAAAGCCGGACCCCTGGCCGCGCTGATGGTATTGCTGAGGCGGTTGGGGAAAGGCGTCTTCACCAAAGAAGCGACGAAAGAAGGGATCGTCGAAGAAGGGATCAGGTGAAGTGTTCGAAGAAACAATGCGATCGGTGTCAATCCGCACCACCGCTGGACCGATCTGATTAACGGCAGTGGAGACAAAGCTGCGGTCTAGCCCCTGCCCCGGCGAAGCCGTCGATTCCGTTTCCAAAGGAATCGGCTCTGTAACCTGTACGGCAGTTATTCCTGTTGTCGCCTCCGCCTTCGGCAAAAACTGCCCTGGAAACGTACGAATAGCAGCCAAAGTAACGCCTATGCTTAATACCACAGCTAAGACATAGGCGCCAATCTGTTTAAAGGGCTGAAATGGTTGACCAGACGATGACATAGTTAAATTCTCCCAACTTGAATCTAGCATCCGAGGTTGGCGAGGAATTGCACACTGACAGTCGCCAAGATGGAGTACGGATGCTCTCATAAGCCATTATCTCGAGTGGCGTTTCATCGCTGGATTCGGTTCTAGCAACCAAATTGCGGTGGATTTCCACACCTGTCATAACACTACATACCTTTGCTTGGCGACTATTGATGCTGTTGATGGAGACAGGAGAAAGGGGTTAGCGGATAGGAATTTGGGAATTGGGCTGGGGCTCTGAGTGAATTCCCATACTTCGAAAGTCGCCTAGGGCACATCTGCTGAATTCCTTGTCCAATAGGGTTTTTACGGCTTTCCTGAATGCCTCTAAAGGGGCCTCTAAAGCGTGCTACTATACCCGGAAAATTACCAATAAATTTAATTTTCTTTATGTCTCAAAGCATTTTGACAGCGGTTTTTTTGCCCTTAGCCTTATTCATCATCATGCTAGGGATGGGCTTGGGATTGACGTTAGATGATTTTAAGCGGGTCCTCGTCTATCCTAAAGCTGCAATTTTAGGACTGATCGCCCAATTGGCGATGCTGCCGATTATTGGTTTTGCCCTGGCGTCTATTTTCCCTCTGAGACCAGAATTGGCGGTGGGAGTGATTGTTTTGGCGGCTTGTCCTGGTGGGCCGACATCTAATATGTTGACCTACTTGGCGCGGGGCAAGGTGGCGCTGTCCATTACGTTGACGGCGGTGAGCAGCTTGATAACGGTCTTTACTATACCCCTAGTGGTGAACCTGGGGATGCAGCAGTTTGCGGGAGAATATGCCGCACTGCAGTTACCGTTTTTAAAGACTGTGCTTCAGATTGCTGTGATTACAGTGATTCCAGTTGCGCTGGGAATGACTCTAAATCGCTACGCGCCCAGGTTCGCCGCCCAGGTTGAAAAATCCGTCAAGTGGCTTGCGCTATTTTTCGTGGGGTTGATTATCGCGGCGCTGCTGTTAAAAGAACGGGCGAATGTGGGCTCTTTTTTCCTACAGGTGGGAGGGGTCACGCTGGCGTTAAATGCGGTAACGATGGCGTTGGGGTATGGCCTTGCTTCGTTGGCCCGCTTAGACCAGCCCTCGACCACGGCAATCACTATGGAAGTGGGCATCCAGAATGGCACTCTGGCGATTGCAGTCGCCAGCGCCCCCACGTTACTCAACCGGCCCGATATGGCGATTCCGGCAGCGATTTACAGCTTGATCATGTATGTGACGGCGGGTGTGTTTGCCTGGTGGTCTAGTCAACGACAGCCTTTAGCGCTGGATGAGGATCGTCAGGCGGCTGAGGTGGGTGTTGGCGATCGTAATTCACCGCCTTCTCATTGAATTTCTCAGGGACATACTCTGCCTGGGCGATAGATCCCTGGGTTTTTGAAAAACCCAGGGATCTGTAGTGAGGACTTCGGGTGAACAGGCGCGGCAAGCCTCGCTCACACCGACAAACTGACGAAATAATTTCACAATGCAATTTGAATTTTGAATAAAGTCATAGCGCCCAAACGACTAATTCATAAACCGGAAGTCAGTCCACTTACCAATCCACTTACCCCCCAAGACTTTACCAGCGTAAATTCCAGGCCTTGGTTCATAATCAGAAAGTACCTAGCCGAACCAGATCTTTCTACATGACATACTCCCTTGACCGCCGGATGCTGGCCCTTATACTCATTCTCATCTGCTTTGTCACTGGGCGGCCTGAGGCGGCTCAGGCAGGCGACAGCACTACCTGGTTAGACTCGTCCCAATCTCAGGATTCATCAGGGTTTGCTCAAGCGATCTCACCTCGGACCTGGGAGTTTCCCCAAGACTTTGGCCCGCACGAGGCCTACCAAACTGAGTGGTGGTATTACACGGGCAATCTGGAAACCCCTGAGGGAAGGCCTTTTGGGTTTCAGTTGACGTTTTTCCGACGGGGGCTACAGCCAGAGCAAGGAGAGGTGACGGACGCAGCGGTATCTCCCTGGCGCACTAACCAGATTTACTCCGCTCACTTTACAGTTAGCGATATTGATCAGCAGCGCTTCTATCCAGAAGAGCGATTCAGTCGGGGCAGTGTTGGGTTAGCGGGGGCGGAGGCGGAGCCCTATCAGGTCTGGTTGGAGGATTGGTCAGCGACTGAAACGGCAGACGGTCAGGTGCGGCTTCAGGCTGATACATCAGAGGTAGCGATTGACCTTGTGCTGAGTCAGAAATTTCCGCCTATTTTGCATGGCGATCGCGGCTTATCCCAGAAGGGGTTAGAACCTGGAGCCGCTTCCTACTACTATTCCTTTGTACAGCAACCTACGCAAGGAACCATTACCCTGCAGGGACAAACCTATCCGGTGACGGGGGTAGCTTGGAAAGACCATGAATACGCCTCCAACTCTTTAACTGCGGGCACAGTCGGATGGGATTGGTTCTCGATCCAGTTTGATAACGGCGCCGCCCTGATGATTTATCTGCTTCGCCACGAAGACGGCTCTTTGGAACCAACCTCTGCGGGCACCTATGTCTCCGCCGATGGGGTGATCACGCCTCTCAGTTGGGAAGACTGGCGACTCGATGTACTCGACACGTGGAAAAGCGCAATAAGTGGCGCCGACTACCCGGCTCAGTGGCGCTTGAGTATTCCTAAACTTGAGTTAACGCTACGCGGAAAACCCCTGATGCCCAATCAGGAACTCACTACTTCCACCGCAAACTATTGGGAAGGCGCAGTGGGATTTCAGGGCAAACTTCAAGGAGAATTAGTAGACGGCAAAGGATATGTAGAACTTACGGGCTATGCAGATCGCTTAGATAGTCTCTTAGCAAAAAACTAACGCATTCCCTTATCAGTAGATTATCGGTATAGGTTTTCTTCTAGCCGAGCGGCTAAGTCCTTAATATCTTGTTGACGAGCGATTCCATTTATCCACTCGCTTGGAATGTTCTCTGTGCCATAGTAAATTCCAGCTAATCCGCCAGTCACCGCTGCTGTGGTGTCGGTATCTTCCCCGAGATTGACGGCTTTCAAGACAGCCTCCGGATAAGAACTGGTCGTCAGCAAACACCAAAGCGCTGCTTCTAGGGTATCGATCACATATCCCTCTGAGTTGATGCTTTCAATGGGTAAAGCAGCTATCTTTCGACTAAATATCCGCTCAAAATGGTGCTTTTCCAAGATGTAGGGGAATGCCTGAGAGATTGTTTCAGCTTGGTCAAGACCAATTGTGTAGGAATCCTCAAGGTTCGCGCCTTCTAGCAACGCAATGGCGATGCAAATATAAATACCACAAGCCATTTGTGAGCGGGGATGGGCGTGAGTAATCCCAGAAACTTGATGAACTCGATGAATCAGGTTTGGCAAGTCGACAGTCTTATGGAGGTAAGCCATGGGTAAGATTCGCATGAGCGAACCATTGCCGTTGCTCCGCTCGACAGTATCGCCTGATTGCAAAGGTGACATCCTTGAACGCAGTTTTTCAATCGCCATCTGCGTTGTGACGCCAATATCAAAAACTCGCCCTCGAGCTGTCCATTCTTGTTCGTAGTACCAGCGACAAAAAGCATCCGCGATCGCCTGCAGTGAAAAGCCATCGCAGAGGCAATCAGCTAAGCAGAAGGTCAGCGAACTGTCATCTGACCACGTACTAGGCGGCTCTCTCCAGGCGTTGTCGCTGTAAAGATCAACTACTGGATTCTGAGTGCGCTCTTCACGACTGGTAAATTCAACCGGAACGCCAAGCGCATCCCCTACACATAAACCCATCAATCCCCCGAGCACCTTTGAGGAAGAAACTTGGGTTGATATGCGTTTACTCACTCATACTGGCCATTGTCTTGACTATGTAGATTGGGAAATAGACCTGATTGCCAGGTGGAATAAGGAGAGTCTTAATAACTGATCGACCTGAGGAGAGTTAACAGGAAAAATGATTCAATATGATCCCTTGATGTTTAAATAGGCAGAGAGATCGCACTAATCTAAGCGATCGCGCCAATCTATCGATCAGCTTGAGATAAACCACAGCGTTCACCCGACACGAAAGTATTAGTAGCGTCAATATAGTTCGGGTGCAGCGCCTTATTATGCAATTTGAGTGATAGAGATATTTGGGTGGTATACATCACCATCAACTGTTACGATGCACGAGAATTTGTGATAAATTACATCTTCATATCTATAAAATTCACGTTTTAATTTCACAGTCACTTCAATCGTAATAGCATCATTCGTAATAGCATCATTGTCTAGCTTCTCCTGCAGCTAGCGCTACTTCTGCTACATCTCAATTGAGCCCTAGAAACTCCAGCTTCTGGTGGAGCACTGAATTATTCAGTTGTAGATGACCACTCGCCCAGCAAAAATAGTGGGCAATATATATCTTTTTCCCTCCACGCAGAGTGATCTGTGAGGATTTTGCCAACCCTGCCTAACTTAAGCAACAAGAGTCTGTATATCCTCTTTGGAAGTTGATTCTACTTTTTGCCAACTTTTAGCAGTATTAATATCCATATTCACTTTGGAAATCTCCATTAGCGAATCATCAATCTCATAAGCCTTAGACTCTATCAACCAGGTTAGTATTTCCGCCAATCGCCAAATAGAAGGTGTCCCTTCATAAACAGGAAGTGGAGAGCCTGGATCATTGGCCACAACTAGTTTTCTGATATTTTGTCGAGTGCATCCAAGGATTCTAGCTACATCCGTTAAACCAACATAATCCGGTGCAGCTTCAACCAAATTCGCCTCTGGAATTGCTCTTTTTACATCAAAAATAGCGCTAGAAATGGCTTCATAAGCTGATGACGCTTCACGAATAAAATTGAGTGAAATATATCCTCGCTTACCGACTCCAATTAAAGCATCGTCACAACCAGCTTCATATAAAGTCTCAACATAGTAGTTAGGATCAGATTGGGAATTTTGAAGATTAAACTTTAAAGTAAAATCATATTCTTTCATCCCTCATTGCTCCCCTTCAAAAGAATCCTCATTATTTTTGTTCAACCTCATACAGTTATCGACTATTCGACGAATCTGCTTTGCATGATTCCCTGCATTTTTTGGGGTGCTCCAAACACTCGCTATACAAAACATTCCACATCTACATTCTTTATCGTTGTAAGGACAGTAGAGCTTACCCCAAGCATGCGCTCCGCCAACTTCAATCCGCCAGCCATTGCGTTCGGCGTACTTCAATGCAGACTCAACCTCTTGTTTTGTATGAGATCGTCTCCCCATAACAATCTATGTTTCTATAATTTAAACCTAATGCAGCTAGTTGTCATGTGACAACTAGCTGCATTGTCTCTACTTGAACTCTGATTAGATCCGAGAAAATTATCCTCCATTTGGATGTCCAGTTCACACAATTGTTCGGTCTCTTACTGTAGTGGTTTTCGACGAACGTTGAAGGGATCCCAGTCCGGTAAGCGCCAGAACCGCTCCAAACCCAACTCATTGTATAGGGGGATTTCACTATTGAAAATCGGATACATGCCTTTGATATAACAGGTTAAATCCCGAAGCTTAGCCTCTTTCTGGTTTTTACTCAAAAAGGGAGGAGCAAAAATCAAAAACGCATTCAAGTCTGATTCTTCACTAATCTGCTCATGAAAATTGATCGTGCTTCCATAACAAAATGGACATTTTCCACGAAGCTTTTCGGCAATATAAGCGATCGCAAAGGGCCAAGCCTCGTCAGCGGATTCAACCGATATCATCAACTCTGGCTTGCCGAATTCCCAATCAGTATGGTTGACAGCGGATCAGCCAAACGTAAATCCTGTGATCAAACCTAAGTAGGTAGGGGTTAAAAGGCTGAACCATATTACAGAATGTAAAAGCAGCCTAAACCTCGGAAATGTAAGCTCTGTCCACAGATTGATACAGCTTTAGGTACTTCAGTTTATTTCCCCTCACCTACTTACTTCTGGCCAATCCCTATAGATAAACACTGCAACGTTGGGTAACTTCGGATCCATCGACTTAACTTGGCGGATGACCTCCTCAGATCGTCCCGTCACGTAGTCTAGATATTGAATGAAAAGTTCGGCATTATTGATGTATCCTGGGCAGAGCATTGTCGAGTGTGCCGTTACTCACTCACCGGAAACTCAAGCTTCTTCAATATTATTGGCAAAGAGATCGTACCAATCTGTAGATCAGTTTTCGATAAATCGCAGCACTCATTTAACACAAAGGGAGTAATAAAAATAGCAAACAATGAAAATTTATTCTCTTCGCAGAGTTTAATCTATGAGGATGCGAACACTACCTTAAAACTCTCTAAATATTCTGAATATCTTGAATGATATCTCCTGCTTTAAAGTCACCTCCAACTCCCAGATTTTGTCCTACAATCTGTTGAGATATGTGTCCCTCACTTGCTTGCCTAATATTTCCAAGTTCTGCACTACCCTTAATCCGGACCTCACTTAAAACTACCTGTAAGCTAGGTGTCTGGGTTTGAATATGATTCAATAATTTTTGAAGTTGAGTAGCAAATTCAGAATCAGATGTTATTTGACCCAACAGAACAGCCTTTAAAACCTCGATATTTGTTTCAGTTGGATCAATCTCAGCTAATGTTAATATTCCGTCAGTATTAGTTGTCTTTAGTTTTTCCTGAACAATTTGACGAATCAATTGGATCGTTTCTCTACTTTTTTCTAGAGTAGCTTCACCCATCTTTTCGCCTATTGTTTCTAAAGCTTTAGGCACAATACACGTAGTGATAGCCCCAGCAAGAACCGATAGTGGCTCCATCTTATCAACTCCTGAATACTTCTAATAGCAATCTACAGCGACTCCTGAATTAATTCACCAATCATCTTTTTAATCGAGTCAATTGATAGAGAATCTGAGAGGTAAAAACTGGTTTCTCTACAAATTTGCACCTCCTCAGTAATTTGCTGTTTTTGACAAGCAGGCAGGTAAACATGAGAGAGCCAATTCCAACTTCCTATCACGGCAAACTTAGTATCACAGACCAAGATTCTTTCATTGGTTCCTTCACCATTTAGACGAATCAAACTTGCACCAGGATACCGAGAAAACAATTTCTTGAGTTCTTTCTCAGCCTGTGTTTCCTGTTCTCATTTTGCAACATTCTATCTTTTTCAGACCCATAAATCACAGTGACCTTGATCCCTCTCTTCAAGGCTAATTTTATATCTTGATTGAACCTATATGCAGCATCACCTCGAACTTGAGGAATCACTATGTATAATTCTTGTTTGGATTCACGTATTGCATTATCCAGAATTTCTAAATGGTCGCAATCATAAACCAAAGGATTTTCTGATGTGGAATGATCTTCTAGATTGATGTCAGATTGGGGCTTATATTCTAGAATCACCCCATGCTTCCGAATATGCTCAACCAATTGACGAGTGTACACGCCTTCTTCTTCTAGTCGATGTAGGTTGCCTACCAGGATAAAAAGTTCTTTAGCCCTAGAAACAGCAACATTCAGCAAATTGGGCCGACGATTGATCCAGGCGGCGCTATCCTGAAATCCACACACTTTCGTAGATAGCAAAATTACTCGCCGCTCCGATCCTTGAAATTTGTGAACAGTGCCGATTGCGTTCTCTAATCCAGGAAAAGAGTTAAGTAAGGTTTGTCTTAATGCATCTGCTTGTGCACGAAATGCGGAAACCACACCTATTTCTTCAGGCGAGTAACCATAACGAATAAGGTGCTGGATCACCTTTTGAATGGCTGTGACCTCATCTTGATTTACATTTGCCGTAATCTTTCCATCGATATGATAAGCAATTAAGTTAGGGCCTATGCGAGATTTTTCGGTCTTAGCCTTAGGAATTAATCCGTATTTGGCAATGCGATCGCAGAATTCAATGATACGAGGCTGACAACGATAGTGTTCCAACAACCGGATTCCCTGTCCTAAATCATTTTCCTCTCCACTTGCCCCAGCCGCTCGATGGTAAGTTGTTGCTGTATCAATCTGAGCTGGACTATAGCGACAATAATCTTCTTTCGTCAGTCCGCGTCCGATAAAAGCTTTATCAAAATAGTCTTCTAAGGTTTGTTTACTTTGAGTAACGATAGGCTCAATTTGCAGTGGATCGCCAACAATAATCGCTTTCCGGCTTCTCACAAGAAGCGGAAAGGCTTGATGAAGTGGAATCATTCCGGCCTCATCAATAATCACACGATCAACACACTCTTTGACCCAAGGCAGCATATTTCTGATAGAAAGCAGTGTGCAAGTAATAACAGGAAACATCAAACTGATAGCCTTTAGATGTTCGTCTAATTTTTCAGCCATAGGCCGAAAGGGCTTTAAGTTCTTGTTCCCAGGTGGTAAAGTATTTAAGTACAATTTTAATCCAGATTCAATCTTTTCCTTTTGCTGCAATGCTTCTTGAAGAAGGAATTTCCGGGATAACTTGAAGAGGATTTTGTGCTGCTCATGATAGTGAACATGAAATGTATCGTAAAGGTCTTGGAGTGGTGTTTCTAGCCTACTATTAATGCTATTCAGTTCTTTCTTTTGGCTCTCTATTTTTCTGTTAAATTCATTAATTTTATTATAAATTTTATCTAGATCAACCTGAGCAGATCGCAACTCCTTTAATCTATTTAATTTTTCTTCAATTTGTTGAATTTGTTGATATAAAATTTTCCGATCAGTAGGCAACTCTATTTCAAATTTAGTTCCTATAGTTTGTCTAATCAAATCTTTAACTTTAAGCACCATTTTTGCAAGAATCTGTCGTTCATTTTTGCCTAGAATCGAATAAAACCAGCCTATCCATTGAGGTGTCTTTTCCTCGGAAAGTTGCAATTGAGTACTGTTAAACTCCAACCAGATTTGTTTATATAGCTTCTCAGGCAGATGTTCTAAATCAGCCAAACTATTTAACCGATCCTTTAACTGAATTTTGACTGCATTAACCTCCAATAGCTGTTGCTGAAGTAATTGAATATTTTTTATTAATTGGGGTTTTCGAGCTTCATCTACCTGCCGTTTTTGACGAATTATTCGAAATTCAAGCTCTCGTTCAGTCAAATCTTGTTTGAGTTGCTTAATTTGCGAAATCAAGGAGTTTCTGTAATTCTCGTTACAGGAGTGTTCTCGTAAATAATTCAAGGCTTGATCTAATCGTTCTCGTGCTCCATCCACACCATTTATGACACGTTGAGGCCCACCTCTTAGATAGAAGAAGGGCTCTGTTAAACATTCCTGAAAACGCTCAATAACATTTTCAATAGCTTGATTATTTGCACTACTTACTACTGTTAATTTATTAGTATCTTGGCTTTTTTCTATTAGGTTAAGAGCACGATTAACAACTTGCTGAGCAATAAGATGAAGGATCAGCGTTGTCTTACCTGAACCAGGCGGCCCTTGTACTACTGTAAGAGGTTCAGACTGGGCATGCTTCAAAGCTTTGAGTTGCGAATTCGTTGGTGGATGAGTAGGAAATGCTCCTAAATAAGAGGTCTCATGTTCAGGGGAATGAGGAATTCCGAATAAATATTCATAGGCTGGATGACGCAATTTCAACCAATGTTTATTTTGGGAGTGCCGAATCTCTTTCAAATCCTTTTTGAGATTAGATGAAAAATTTCCCCCTTTCAATTCAAACAAGTACGGCTTTGGAGTCAATCGGTAGCCTGGAATCCTAAATTGCCTCATCCAATGCTCAAAGCTCTCAAAGGTAATGTCAAAGGTTGTCTCTAAAAAACGTCGTAGACCTTCTTTTGTAATTAACTGATCAAGCTGCTCTTCTTCTAGTTGAAAAAGACTAGCCAAGTTATCTCTTGCTTCAGTAAGTGAACAATTTTTAATATCCCACCCTTCTACTTGATAGCTGCTCTTTAAAATAGGACTGATATCTAAACAAAATAAAGGGCAATACTTGGGTCTCCCCTTTTCAACTTTATAAATCTGCGGAAAGGATAGACACCACTGCTTTTTCTGTCGATTATTTTCTTGAAGTTTTAAGAAAATTTCCTGTTTGATTAGAACTTTATCGCCAACTAGATCGATGCCTTCCCATTGCGTTTTATCTGAATCTACTTGGGCGTTTCTAAAATCCTCTAACTGAATAAACTGTATCCATGCATCGAGAATGCCATCTACCCTACTTGCCTTGTTCAATGTTTCCTCCAAGTCTCAGATGGATTGATCCTATGTAACCAGGTCATTTGTATAATGGCAGCAGCCCTGCAGATAGAGAGAGGTCAAACCTTCATTTCAAATTCTGAGGATACTCAAGCACAGAATAGTCATTTGAATTACTAAATAAAGAAATATTTAAAGCTTAATATTAGTATTATGAAATTAGCTTTGCCGACTCTGATATTTGAATTTGACACCGTCCACTTTGACAGTTTTGGCGTCAAGTGCAAGTACGAGCGGCGTCAAGCTCATTACTTCCATGAGCCTCTGAGTGATGGAGTTCCCCTGGAAATGATTGAGATTCCAGAGGGAATTGTTCAAATTGGCTCCCCAAACACCGAAGCAGGAAGATCGAATGATGAAAAGGAGCCACATTCAGTCGCCTTAAATTCTTTCTTCATTAGCAAGTATCCGATTACTCAAGTTCAGTGGCGAGCTATTGCTTCTCTGCCAAAGGTAAAGTACCCCCTTCACCTTAAGCCTTCTGCCTTTGAAGGACTGAATCGGCCTGTCGAGAAGATTTCTTGGATTGAGGCGAGTGAGTTTTGCGCTAGGTTATCAGCCATAACGGGGCGTACTTACCGCTTACCCACAGAAATTGAGTGGGAATATGCCTGTCGAGCAGGAACAAGCACTCCATTTCATTTTGGCGAAACCTTGACAACTGATTTAGCCAACTACTGCGGAGAAGACCACCACAAGAAAAATCGTAGGCGGCAAGGAATTTGGTATAAGGGAAATTATGGAAATGGTCCCACAGGAATTGCTCGAAGAGAGACTACCGAAGTTGGATACTTTAAAGTGGCAAATACCTTTGGACTATACGACCTGCACGGTAATGTTTGGGAGTGGTGTTCCCACGATTGCTGGAAGCAGTCGACGAACGAAGAAGAGCAGATTCAACAACCCTTACGAGGAGGTTCTTGGAAATCCTCACCCAGTGCTTGCAGATCTGCTTCCCGTCTACTCCTTTCTCCAAATTGTCAAGAAGCATTTGTTGGATTTCGAGTCGTTTATTCCATAGAAATTGGACCTTCAAGTTTCCAAGAGCCCTCACAAAATCTTCGATCACAAAGTATCCTTTCAAATGTTCAGGCTGGACGGGATATAACTATCGGCAACATCACTCAGATTTTCAATAAATAAGTAGGTCGGCAGAATTAATTACAGTCAGCTGTAGGATGGGCAAAGGGTTCGTCCGTCCCCATCAATTAGTATGCTTCGCTAAGCAAGATGGGCACGCTTCACTTTTCCCATCCTACTTTTCTTTTCTGTAAATTTCATTGCGCAGGTA
>JASJDH010000260.1 GCA_030065175.1 Leptolyngbyaceae cyanobacterium MO_188.B28
AGTCTTTTCAATTCCACAATTATCCTCAGGATTTTCGACCCTGATCACAGTTATGAACCTCTTCGAAGGGGCTATCCCAAGAGCTTCTCCGAAGGGGTGGTCTCAGTTTTCCTTTGCCTAGAGTGATTGAAGAGCGTTAAGACGTCAGATCGTGAGGGTGATTTTGGTTATTCGTCATTGGTCATTGGTCATTGGTCATTGGTCATTGGTCAATCTACTGAAAAAACGCCGGATGCGATACTAATACTAAACACCTAAGGTAGACTCCTAAGATATCTTTGGACGATGTCCCGTCTTCTAATTCGTTCATGACCACAACCATCGACTTCCTCAGCCACCTCAATCCCTCTCAGCGCCAAGCTGTTGAACATTTCTGCGGTCCGCTTTTAGTGGTCGCTGGCGCCGGATCTGGTAAGACCCGCGCCCTGACGTATCGGATCGCGAACTTGGTGCTGACCCATCGAGTGGATCCTGGAAATATCTTGGCGGTGACCTTTACCAATAAGGCCGCTAAGGAAATGAAGGACCGGATTGAGCGGTTATTCGCCGACCAAGAAGCCCAGCGGAAGTATGGCAAACCGCTGAATACGTTGGCGGAGTATGAACAGACTAAGTTGCGATCGCAGGTCTATAAGAACATCACGAAAGAGTTGTGGATCGGCACCTTTCACGCCCTGTGCTGCCGCATTCTCCGCTTTGACATAGAGAAATACCAAAGTCCGCAGGGATATCAGTGGAAGCGCAACTTCAGCATTTTTGATGAGTCGGACGCCCAGGCCTTAGTCAAGACTATCGTCACCAGTCAGTTGAACCTGGATGACAAGAAGTTCAACCCGCGCTCCGTGCGCTTCGCCATCAGTAACGCCAAAAATCAGGGGTGGTCGCCCCAGGACTTGGAGCGGGAGCAACCCAACTATCGGGGGCGGACGATCGCTGAAGTGTATACGCTCTATCAAAAATCTTTGGCGGAGAATAATGCACTGGATTTCGATGATCTGATTCGGATTCCAGTCCAGTTGTTTCGTCAAAATGAAGAGGTCCTCGGGTATTGGCACCGTCGTTTCCGACATATCTTGGTGGATGAATACCAGGATACAAATCGCACCCAATATGACTTAGTCAGCCTTCTGGCGACGAATGGAACTGATTCCAGGCAGTTCAACGAATGGGATTATCGCTCTGTGTTTGTGGTGGGGGATGCGGATCAATCGATTTATTCCTTCCGAGCGGCGGATTTCACCATTCTCATGGGCTTCCAGGAAGATTTCGGCGACGGGATGCCGGATGACGATACCCGGACGATGGTGAAGTTGGAAGAAAACTATCGCTCGACGGCAAATATTCTCCAGGTCGCCAACCACCTGATTGAGAATAATACAGAGCGGATTGACAAAGTGTTGCGGGCTACCCGAGGAGAAGGGGAAGCCATCTTTTGCTACCAGGCGGATGACGAAATCGCTGAAGCGGAATTTGTGGTGGAGCAAATCCGTAATCTGGAATTCAAACATCCTGAACTCCACTGGGGTAATTTCGCAATTTTGTATCGCACCAACGCCCAGTCCCGCAGCTTTGAAGAAATACTGGTTCGTTACCAGAGTCCTTATCAGGTGGTGGGTGGATTGCGGTTCTACGACCGCAGAGAAATTAAAGATGTACTGTCCTATTTGAAAGCGATCGCAAACCCCCAGGACACTCTCAGCCTCAAGCGCATCATCAATGTGCCCCGGCGCGGCATCGGCAAATCCACCCTGGAGAAATTAGAAAACGCCGCCCAGATGCTTGGCGTTTCACTCTGGGAAGTGTTGAGTGACGAGACCTCTGTAAAAACGCTGGCCGGACGATCCGCCAAATCGGTGCTTGGCTTTGCAGACATGATTAAGTCCTGGCAGGGAAAGACCGAACAGTCGGACGCCTCGGTCATTGTCCAGGAGGTGATGGACGACTCTGGCTACATCCGGGATTTAAGGGCCCGAGGAACCGATGAAGATTTAGATCGGGTGCAAAACGTCCAAGAACTGTATAATGCGGTGCTGCAATTTGAGGAAGACAGCGATGATAAAAGTCTAGAGGCGTTTCTATCCAATGCCTCGCTGGCCTCAGATCTAGATAATCTAGACGAGCAGCAAACCCGAGTTTCGTTGATGACGCTCCATTCCTCAAAAGGATTGGAGTTCCCGGTTGTGTTCCTGGTAGGTCTGGAGCAGGGGTTATTCCCCAACCATCGCTCATTGGAGGACCCAGCGGCGACGGAGGAGGAGCGGCGGCTCTGCTACGTCGGCATTACTCGCGCCCAAGAACGGCTGTTTATCACCTATGCCCGCGAACGACGCCTCTACGGAAATCGGGAGCCCGCCAGCGCATCTCTATTCCTGGCTGAATTGCCCTCTGATTACATCGACACCAATCGGGCGGCGGCATTGCCCAAGCGGTGGACTACCCCCATGCGAGAAGCTAAGCAAAAACGCCCCGATCGCCCCGGCGAGCATGAGGATGATTGGATAGTGGGCGATCGCGTCGTTCACAAAGCCTTTGGCGAAGGTAAAGTAACTCACATTTTTGGCGCAGGCAACAAGATCTGTCTAGCGATTAAGTTTCCGGGCACGGCGCAGAAGATTATTGACCCGAAGATGACAAAGCTTAGGAAGCTGGAGTGAGAAGCAGGGGGAGAGGGGAGGATGGGGGAGATGGGGAGGATGGGGAGGATGGGGAAGATGGGGTTGCTTGGCAAATGACCAATGACCAATCAGCAATTTTAAATTTGAAAAGTAACAAGCGATACAGACAAAAACCGATTCAGGTATGATTTCTAGATAGAACCGTGATTTCCTCGTAACCCTTCTCGCAATGGAAAGCTTGGGCATTTGCCTCGCCTTCAGTACCCTCCTAGGATATCTCCACAAGGCGATTGAGCAGATTGCCGACCCCCGTAAACCAAGCAACAATACTAACTACAGCATCAAAGATGCGGTTTTGAGCGCCTTTTCAGTGTTTTTCATGCAATGTCCCTCTTTTCTCGATAATCAGCGGCAAATGCAAAGTCGCAAGGGACAAGATAATGCTCAAACCCTATTTGAGGTGGAGGCAATTCCGTGTGATAACCAGATTCGCAATATTTTAGATGGCATCCAGACTAGTTATTTAACGCCTATTTTTACTTGGGTCTATCAAGCCCTGAAGTCCGGAGGACACCTTAAAGCTTACCAAGTGTTGGGAGACAACTTGCTGGTCCCGTTGGATGGAACCGAATATTTCTCCTCTGAGAAGATTCATTGCCCCTGCTGTTCGTCACGGCAGCATAAAAATGGGAAGGTGACCTATTTTCACCAAGCACTTCTGCCCGTCATTGTTGCCCCGGGCAACCCTAATGTTATTTCCCTAGCGCCAGAGTTCATCACCCCTCAAGATGGACACGACAAGCAAGATTGTGAACAACAAGCCGCCAAACGCTGGATTAAAGCTCATACCCAGCAATTTAAGGACGTCCAGATCACCTTATTAGGGGATGACCTCTATAGTCGACAACCCTCTTGTGAGTTATGCCTAGAGGAAAAATTCAACTTTATTTTTGTCTGTTTGCCAGAATCTCACTCCAGTCTGTATGAATGGCTTGATTTTCTCGACATCAATGGTGAGCTGCATCGTCTGCAACAGCGTCAGTGGGACGGTAAACAGTGGTTGTTTTACCATTATCGCTACGTCAACTCCATTCCCTTACGGGAACAGCAACCCGCCCTATTGGTGAACTGGTTTGAGGTGACAGTGAGCCGTGAGGCTGACGGCAAACAGCTCTATCACAATGCCTTTATCACCCGTCATGGCCTGACAGATAGCCTCATGCCTGAGATCTCTCAGGCGGCAAGGGCTCGCTGGAAAACCGAAAATGAAAATCATAATGTCCTTAAAACTAAGGGTTATCATCTGGAGCACAATTTCGGTCATGGCCAACAGCATCTCGCTAGTTTTCTACTGACGTTGAATCTATTGGCTTTCCTGTTTCACACTGTCTTGCTCTTGGTTGATCAGAGTTATCAACTCATCCGAAAAAGAGTCGTCAGACGAGACACCTTTTTTGAACACCTGCGCACCTTAACTCGATACTTAGTATTTGAAAGTTGGCGGGAGCTCATTACGTTTATGCTCACTGAGTCAGAACCCCGTCCGACGCGGCGCACAAAACCCAGGATAGATTCGTCTTAAATCCCACTGTAACCAAACAGGGCTATCGGTCTTCCAATCCGATTGAACGGCTGTATGGCTTGCTATATCTCAAACTGAGAATTGCTGACTCAGTTCCACAAGAACTATACAATCCAAAATTTCTCTGCTATTCTACAAGAGACCGATCGGTCTTTGATATGTCCAAAGCTCAATTCACCCGGGAAAAAATTCTGCAGAAGTCAGCCGCACTGTTTAATCGACAGGGCTATGCGGGTTCGTCCATGTCAGACATTATGCAGGTCACTGGTTTGAAAAAGGGAGGAATTTACAACCATTTCAAGAGTAAGGATGAGTTAGCCTTGGAAGCATTTGACTACATTGTCGGAAAGATTAATCAGCGCTATAGTGACGCCTTGAAAGGTAAGCGTCACGCTCTCGATCGCCTGCGGGCGATTATCCAGGTTTTTCGGGTCTATATCGATGAGGATGATTTTTTACTCAAAGGAGGGTGTCCCGTTCTCAATACAGCCGTTGAAAGTGATGATACCCATCCGGCCTTACGACAGAGAGTCCAAGCTGTGATGAATAGTTGGCGTCATCTGATCCATCGGTTTATCGATAAAGGAATTGAACGCCGACAAATTCGACCAGACGTCGATGCGGACACCGTAGCGACAATCATGATTTCCTCTTTGGAAGGCGCTGTGATGATGAGTAAACTTTACGGCGATCCGGTTCATATGCAACGCGCGATCGCACATCTCGATCAATATGTGCAAACGCTTGCGGTCCAGGGGTAGAGGGTGGATGGGTGGATGAGATTGTTTTGCACCTGAAAATTTCTTGAACCGTTGTGAATGATGAAGTGATTTTTTTTTGAATCAAAAAAGACCGATCGGTCTCTGCGTGTGATCGATAGCTTTATTGGGCGGGGCTTACCTAGGAATCCGAGACGTGACATGTCACGTCTCTACACATTCTTTCCTCCCCATCTCCCCCATCTCCCCCATCTCCCCCTACCCCCTCTACTCTCTTGTCCAATTTCCCCACAAATTACCTTATGAACCTCACCCCAATCTCCTCTCCCTCGGTTAACCGCTTAATCACCATCGGCGTCAGTCACTACTGTGAGAAGGCGCGATGGGCGCTGGACTGGCTAGAGATTCCCTATGTGGAAGAGAGGCGCGTTCCTCCATTTCACCGCTCTATCACCCGTCGGTATGGCGGGAGCGGTGTTCCAGTGTTGGTGACAAAGAACGGCGCCTATACGGATTCGACAGATATTTTGCATTATGGGGATGCGATCGCGTCCAACAAACGCCGACTTTACCCTGCGGATCCACAATTACGCTGCCATGTGAATGATCTGGAGACGTGGTTTGATGTGCGCCTGGGGGTTGCGACCCGTTGTTGGGGATACGCCCAGGTGATTGATGATCGTCAACGGATAAAACAGGTATGGCTGCAACAGAGGAGTGGGTTAGAAAAACTGGCGTTTGAGTTGACCTATCCCTATTTGCGTCGCAAGGTTCGAGACGGCTACGCGGCGACTCCTGAGGGTGCGGCGAGGTCGATATTGAAAATTCAGCAGATTTTTGACGAAGTGGGCAAATGGCTGGAGCGAGGGCAGTCCTATTTAGTGGGCGATCGCTTTACAGCCGCCGATCTGACTTTTGCCGCTCTTGCTGCTCCGGTGTTGTTTCCTCCAGAGTATGGCTTTCAGCTGACCTCGATGAATCAACTGCCGGATAAAATAGCGGCTATCATCCAATCGTTTCGGGAAACTACAGCGGGAGACTATGCGCTGCGCATTTACCGAGAACATCGATATAGTCCTAGAGAGAAATTACACAAAGGACAATTTGAACTGGTGGGCGGTAGGCGATAGGCGCGCACCACATATCAAAGACAGTAGCTGGGAGGTGTAGCTGAAATTTACGTAAGTAGGTAGGCAAAATTAATTACAGAGCCTGATGCCCAGT
This sequence comes from Leptolyngbyaceae cyanobacterium MO_188.B28, assembly GCA_030065175.1. GTDB lineage: Bacteria > Cyanobacteriota > Cyanobacteriia > Phormidesmidales > Phormidesmidaceae > JAKSDM01. Next base: position 6,141 of record JASJDH010000260.1, read on the forward strand.
AAAAACAGGATGTCATGTCGAGTGGAGCATAGCGGAAGCGAGACATCTCAGACTTTCGCGGCAGATTGAGATTCCTCGCTTCTCTCGGAATGACACTTGGCCTCTATGAAATTTTTAATGCCCAGGTACTTATGTGGTCATTCCTCCCTAAGGAGCAGCAAGATCTGGAATAATGCGTTGCTTGAAATAAGACCTAAGATAGATGCCTGATTTAATCCTGGATTCCTATACTTACTTAAGGTGGGTGACCTGCAATCGACAGTTGGCGGTTTGCGATAGGCATTCAAAGGGAGGGTGTATTGGTCTGTGTTCAGCAATCGGGCAAAACTGCTTCGGGTTAGCATTGGCTTAGGTGGACTTATCCTAGTCGGTGGAGCTGTGGGTGTATGGGGGGGTTGGCGTTATGTCGATCGGCGGCTAATACCCCAGCTGGAGGAGACTCTCAATCAGGCTTTTGGTCGTCCTTTCGAACTGGGTGAGATAGAACGGCTTTCACTGCGAGGGGTTCGCGTGGGTGAAATCATCATGCCGCCGACCCCAGACGATGATTCCTGGGCCAGGGTGGAGGCCGTCGATATTGGGCTTGATCTAGGGGCATTGATACTGCGTCGCACCCTACGTCCCAGTATCACCTTGATAGAACCTACGGTCTCTTTGACCCAGGGTCTGGATGGGGAATGGTTGGATATTACCCTCCCAGAGAGGGCGGAATCTCAAGGATTTTTCCAGACTGAATTGGAGGTCATCCGGATCCGGGATGCAACGTTGGCGGTGAATACCCTGATGCAGCCGTCAGACCCAGAAGCGGCGCGATCGCCCCTCCGGATTGAAGCCGTCAATGGCCGCGCTGTGTTTGAACACGCTGATCAACAGCGGATTTACTTTGATCTCAGCGGTCAGGTGGGGGACGGCGATTTTCAAGTGCGGGGCGAGGGTGTCGTGGATACCCAGGCGGCTAATCTGACGATTCAGAGTCACGATATCCCCCTCTCTGGCGTAAATCTTATCCTGCCCCCTGCTTTGACGCTGGAGTCGGGTGAGTTGAGCAGTCAACTGGAACTCTCCTTACGTCCCAATGGCGCTCAACCCATTTCCGCCAAGGGCGTGGTTAACCTCCGTCAAGGGGCGGTGTCTGTTGGCCAGCTATCTGAATCTATTTCAGACATCAATAGCACCCTGCGATTTAAGGGGCGAGAGGTGCTGATGGAAGAGACCGGGTTACAACTGGGGCGGATCCCGGTCGAGATTGAGGGCGGCGTGCATTTGCAGGCAGGATATGACCTGCGGGTGCAGTCCCCTCTGGTGAGCCTGGCGAGTCTGCAAGAGAGTTTTGGGTTTGAATTCCCGATTGCGGCTGACGGTGAGTTCCAAGTCGATGTCCAGATTAGCGGCGCCATTGATCGCCCGCAACTGTTCGGTGCGGTGAACAACCTTCAGAGGGTGCAACTTGATCAGCTGGACTTTGAAACGGTTTCTGCGGACTTTAGCCTTACCCCCAACCTGTTTACGCTGGAGGCGTTGCGCATTGCGCCAGCGGTGGGCGGCTTGGTTTCTGGTCAAGGGCAGATCGATTTGAGGTCCATTGAGGAGCCCACTGGACGTTTCAACCTTCAGGCGAATTTGCCGGGAGATGCGATCGCAACCGCCTACGCCGCTTCTCTCCCCAACGGGATTGAGCTAGGGACAATCGTGGCGGACGCCCAGATTTCCGGCCCCCTTACCAATCCTGAAGCGGCGCTCCAGTGGCGGCTGCCTGAGGCGACCTATCCTGGGCGAGGGGAAGTGGTGTATCGCGATCTCACTGTTCTGGTCCAAAACACTCAATTTCAAGTGGAAACCGGAACCGTCGCCGCTAACGCCAGGGTGGAGTTAGACCAGGGGAATTGGCGGGCCAATCTTGAAACGACCCAAATTCCGGTTGATCGCTTTTCCAATCAAATTCAAGGGCGACTGAACTCAGAGGTGGAAGTGACGGGGAATCTGAATGCTCTGACGGTTCAGGCCATTCAGGGTAGCGGAACAGCCCAAATTACCGACGCCCAGTTGCACGTCGTTCAAGCAGGGCCTTCACTCCTGGAACCGGGGAATTGGGACAGCCAATTCCGCTGGACTGGAGACCGACTCCAGATCGAAACCTTTACTGCGCCTGGAATTTGGGCGGATGGATGGATTGCGCCGCAATTCTCCAATACTGACTCGAAGGGGGAACTCGCCCTCAGTGTCGAGGTGGACGAATTTGATCTGCGGGCTCTGGAAGCCTTCATCCCCGAGGCGGTTCAAGCACAGACACAGGTATCTGGTCTGCTGAGCTATGAAGGCCAAATTTCGGGACCTTTGGCCAACCCAGAGATTGCGGGAAAGACTTATTTAGCGGGGTTGGGGTTTAATTCGTTTCGATTTGAGTCGGCATTGGCGGGGGAGGTCCAATTTGCCCTGTCGAAGGGGGGAACGGTTGATTTATCCGGGCCGCAAGCGCGCCTCGCAGCCAGTTTAGACGCCCGATTTCTGCCCACTGTTTTCGAGATTCAGAACCAGGATTTTTTGGCCCAAGGCCGCATGGCGGACAATCAATTGGAAGCCAATATTCAGAATTTTCCATTAGCCGCGCTGGACTTTAAGCCGGCTGCTTCCCAAGGGCTCGGGGCGGTTGGCGGTCTGTTGAATGCCCAGATTCAAGCCGATTTGACCATGCTGTCTAAGCCTGGGGTCCAAGGTGCGATCGCCATTACTAACCCTGCTTTGGGGCATATTCGGGCAGACGCTTTCTCGGCAAGCTTTAGTTATGCAGAGCATGCCGCCGCGTTAACCAATGGAGAGTTGCAATTCGGCGCAAGTCGTTATCTGTTGGCGGGCATCGTCAGCCAATCCCCAAAACCATATTTTCAGGGAGAACTGATGGTTGTCCCCGGCCACATCGAGGACATCTTCACGGCGCTCCAATGGTTCACGATAGAAGATGTGAAACGCGGTCTGGCCTCCTCCGGCGATCCGGGAGCGGCGGCGCTTGAAACCACCTATAGGAGCCTTCCCAATGGGCCTTTGCTGGAACAACTTGAAGCCTTTTCAGCATTCATGGCCGACTGGGAAGCGGCTCAACAACGGCAAGAAACGGCCCTGGCGCCGATCTTGGAAGAATTATCTGGACAGTTCACGGGGGTGATTCGGGTGGCGGGTTCGTCTGCGACGGACCTAACCGCTGATTTTAATATCCAGGGGCGGAACTGGGCTTGGGGGCAATATCAACAGCCTAATGAACTTGCCGTGAAAGGGCGCTATGCAGGGGATGCCCTCACCCTAAACCCGGTGCGGTTTGAGTCTGAAACGGCTCTGGTTCAGTTTGTCGGCGCCGGAAATCTTGAGCAGTTAGACGGTGAACTTAAGATCGAAAACGTTCCGGTTGATTTGATCCAGAACTTTGCGGCGCTACCCACGGACCTGGGGGGCTATTTGAATATGACGGCGCAGTTAGGCGGCGGACTGGCGAATCCCAAAGCGCTAGGGCGAATCGACGTGGCCGAGGCCAGTCTGAATCAAGCGCCGCTCCAGTCGGTGGGCATTGAATTCAACTATGACAACGCCCATCTGTTGTTTGAGGGAGCGGTGGCGGCGGAAGCGCCCGGTCAATTAACGTTTCAGGGGGATATTCCCTATGCCCTCCCCTTTATGACGGTGCAACCCAACACCGATCTGATGGCGGTTGAAATTGAGGCGCGGAATGAGGGGTTAGGGTTGATCAATTATGTGACTCAGGATCGGCTGCGTTGGGAGGGGGGAAACGGGGCGGTCAATCTGCGGGTGGGGGGAACGTTCACAGACCCTGCTATTGCGGGAACAGTGGCTTTCCAGGAAGGGATACTGGTGAGTGACGCCCTGACGGAGCCGGTGAGCGATCTCACGGGAACGGTTCGATTTAATCTTGACCAAATCCTGGTTGAGCAGCTGCAAGCGCGACTGGGGAAAGGCCGTATTGCAGTCGAAGGTAGGATGCCGATTAATAACTCAGCCGGGGCAAAACGTACTGACCTGGAACCTGGCCTAAGGATCGCCCTCAATCAGGTTCCGTTGGATTATGAAGATGCTGTAAAAGCCAAGGTGGATGGGCAAATTCTGGTGACGGGCGCGGTGCTTGCTCCGGTGATTGGCGGAGAACTTCGAATTCGGGAGGGTCGGGTTAAACCCAATCAACTTCTGGGTAAGATTAATGCGGCACCAAACACGTCAGAAAACGATAAGGCGGTTACCTACAATATGGCTCCCAATACGGCTCCACAGTGGGATGTTGATCGAGGGGGGAATTCTGTACAACAAGGGGAGCCCGTGCAAAAAAGCCCGCTTGATCGGGTTCGGCTGAATAACTTTGTCGTCAGGTTAGAGGACCGTCTTCGCATTTTGGGTCAACCGTTTTACAACGTTACGGCGTCGGGCGAACTAAAGCTTAATGGGTTGCTAACCGATCTTCAGCCGGAAGGAACCGTTCGACTCACATCAGGGTGGATCAATCTATTCGCCAATCAGTTTAGATTAGTGGGCAGAGCGGAAAATACCGCCACCTTTACGCCTGATCAGGGGCTGGATCCGTTCCTAAATGTGCACTTATCATCGCGAGTGCAAGCGGTGAATCAATCCACTCCCCCTCCTGCAACTGCATTTCCCACGTCAGAGGTGGCTGATACGTCGACAATCACGACATTTGGGGATACAGAGATCATTACTGTTGACGCCAGAGTGGTGGGTCCAGCGAGTCAACTGTTAGAGAATTTAGAACTGACGAGTCGCCCCCCTCGAACCCAGGAACAAATTGTCGGTTTGATTGGGGGCAATATTATCGGCAGTTTGACCGGAAGTTCCCTCACCCAATTCGCCAATTTTTTCGGTTCAGGCGCTCTGGCTTCGTTTAGTAATAATCTCTCCAATGTGTTGGGGTTGAGGTCTTTGAGCGTTTTTCCGACGACGGATGCGACTGAGGGTTCAGCCGCTAGTGTGGGGATTGGGGTGGAGGCGTCGTTTGCGATCGGGCCTAGGCTGGACGTCACTTTTTTGGAGGTGCTGAATAGTGGGAATCCGCCTCAGGTGGGGTTGAACTATCGCTTGAGTGATGAGCTGCAGTTGCGTGGGGATACTAATTTGTCTGGGGATAATCGCGTCTTTCTGGAATACCGGGTGAGATTTTGATGATTGTTGAGATCCCGGGGTTTTTCAGTCCCAGCGAGATCCCGGGGTTTTCCAAAAACCCCGGGATCTGGTCATTCTGGGCAGGAGTTATTCGTCAAATAGGAGGTGTTGAATCTTGATCAGATCAGTTTCGTTGGACTCGACAAATTCCCGATATTCTTGCGCTGTTCCGACCAGGTGACGCACTGCTTCAAACTTTGGCAAAGTTCCTTGACGCAACTCTGTATATTCCTGATAACTGGAAAACTCCCAATCCTCTGGACGTTTCACCAATCCAGCTTTCACAGGGTTCAGATGAATATATCGGGATAAATTCAGCCAATACTCTTCTCCCTCAACATGGATGGCCTGAAATCGACCTTGAAATAACGTTCCACATCGCTGATGAAGCCGATTAATCGCTTTTGTGTAGGATATTGAAAATGCCCCTATCTTTTCTGACAAGTCAGCCTTGCGGAGCTGGACAAGAAAGTGATAGTGGTTGGGCATCAGGCAGTAGGCGATGACATAAAGTGTTTGCTCAACCAAGTAGCGACGGAATTGTCTTAGGAAAAACAGGTAATTGTCGCGCTCAAAGAAGATATTCTGGCGATTATTGCCGCGATTATAAAGGTGGTAGTAGTTTCCTGGGATGAGGTCTGTTTTCCGGCGCGGCATGGTTCATTCGATCGCATTAGGATTCTACGTCTAGAATTCCCTGTCTGGGGCTGTCCAAGATCTTTGAGTCCCAGCGAGATCCGCTCAGATCCCGGGAGTTTTTCAGTCCCAGCGGAGATCCCGGGGGTTTTCAAAAACCCCCGGGATCTGGC
>JASJDH010000261.1 GCA_030065175.1 Leptolyngbyaceae cyanobacterium MO_188.B28
GTCACACTTCTTAGTTGCCGGGCATATAGATATATCAGGTATCCATGCATCTCCGTGTTAGGTGTCTTACAAGACATAAGATTGCTCACTGCCTTGGCTGAAGCTCATACCGATGAAAATAAGAGGAAGTCAGGGTCACACTTCTTAGTTGCCGGGCATATAGACTTCTTATGTCACTTTAGCCAGAGTAAAAGCTGAAACCCTTGCTAGAACTGACTTTCTTTTTTGTTGAATCCGAAAATGATAAAAGTGCTCAAAGTATTGCTAAGTATGCATTTGAGCTATTTTCTTCGGCCAGAGTAACAGAAGAAGTATAGATATATCAGGTATCCATGCATCTCCGTGTTAGGTGTCTTACAAGACATAAGATTACTCACTGCCTTGGCTGAAGCTCATACCGATGAAAACAAGAGGAAGTCGGAGTCACACTTCTTAGTTGCCGGGCATATAGATATATCAGGTATCCATGCATCTCCGTGTTAGGTGTCTTACAAGACATAAGATTGCTCACTGCCTTGGCTGAAGCTCTTACCGATGAAAACAAAAGGTCTGGACTAATATGATGAAACCCGATAGCAATCAATCTTTCCATCAAGTTACGCCAGCCTCGACTAACATGGGCAGCCAAGATGCATGCAACCAAAGTGAAAGAGAGGTATTTGATGAAGTAACCACAGATGTTCTGCTAAGCCCAAATGACTATGATGTCTACAATATTTTGCCTTTTTATAAAAAACGACTCTGTCAATTTAATTTGGAAAAGCTCTATGAACCGTGTGATGTTTTTCTGACAGCATATAGTAGAGGAGTCAAAAAAATTACACAAGGAGGAAAGATTCCAAATATACCAGCTTGGTATAAGAATACAGGTTTCAATATTATTAGGGAATACAGCAGATCAGAGCAGCGACAGGTAAAGATTTCAAGAAGACTTGAGGATAGAAGTAATTTGCCCGAACATCAAGATGATTTGTTTGATTCATCAATACTAATGAATTTAGATATATTGTGTGAATCTCTTGATTCTTTGGATCAATTAGATCGCCGAATTATTCAGATTCGGATTGTCAAGGGTATGAGGTGGAAGGCAATTACTGAGTGCTTAATATCCGAGCAATTAATCTCCTTTAATTCATCAACACAAACTATTCGAAAGAAAGGCAGCAGGGCACTTGCCAAGCTGCGTAAAAAATATTTATATACTCAAAAGGAAAAATTCTAAAAACAGTAGGCCTAAGTGGTTTCTAAAGAGAAGATAATGAACTCCAAAAAAAGTAGAACTACGGATAGCAAGGTCTGCTCGATCTCTGAAGAGGACAAAACCTTGCTCATAGAATATGCTTCACTCTCCATTCGCCCGGACTTAACGGAAAAAGAAGCAGATCGTCTAAGTGAGTTGTTAGAGCTAGCTCTTCACAATGACTCACTCAGCTTCGCCATGAATGAGATTGATTATTTGATTGATAAGTTTAGTTATTTCTTGGGAGAAGGGGAATGTAATGACAAGGGGAAAAACATCGAAGATCTTGCCATAATTTTATCTCGACTCTCTGATATTACAAGCTCAGATGATTCAAGCTCGGCTAATCATATAGAAAACATACATACTACTAATTTTTATCGAAGTCTTTCTGTCTGGGATGAATTCAAATCACTAGAGGGGCTTCATGCTAAATCTTTGCATAGCGAAATGCCACCATATCAGATGATATTAAGATTTGAGGATGATAGCATATCAACTTGTAAATTAGATGCAAATGGACCTTCTTGCTATTTTGAGGACAGCGTATATGTCAGGAGGATTGAAAGTGATTTAATAGATAAATTAGTAGAGCTTGGTTCTGTCTATGATCTGCCTCTAAATCGGTTTGAATTAGTTAAGGAGTACGCAAGACTAACCATTCAGCCAACCCTTTCTGAGTCAGAAGCTGAACTCGTGGGAATAATCCTTAATATTGCTGAATATGATGACACCTTGAGTCTATTTTTAAATGAAATAGACTGCATTGTTTTAGATGATACTGGCTTTTTGTCTTATGAAAATGAGGAGGACTATGAAAATTTAATATCAAGAATATCGGAGTTCATGAATCCTTCATTACAGATGGCTGAATTTTCTTCTGAAGAGGATTTCGCCATTACTCAAGAGGAGCAAAGGATATATGAGCATTTCAGTATTTATGCAAGATTTGAGAGTCCCGGCAAGCTGATCGAACGTTGCCGAAATCTATTTACAGTTGGGGTTGACTATTCCGAAGAAGATGTTAAGTGTGCTCTCCTTGAGCTTGTCAGAACTAATGATTCAAGTAGATTCAAAGATATTTTGAATCGTTGCTGTCATATCATGATTAATCAATGGTTATTGCAGCCTAGTAATCATTCAGCTGTCTCTGATTTGGTTTCTATTTTTGACATCTCTTCTTTTAATCTGCCAAGGAGTAGGGTGGAATTACATCTACAGGGACTAGTCAATAACTTTACGAGAACAGAACAATATCGATCACTATTAAGACTGGCCAATATTGTTGTACGAACATCTAAAATTCAGTCCTTCACTATTTCTGAAGAGTTCGAGTTAGGTGAAAGGGCGATCCACGAATATCTCCGACGCCGTGATGAAACGTGTAATCTTCAGAAGAGGATAAGAGACTTATTTATTTCTAAGCTAGTACTCTGTCAATCGAATTTTGACGGGTGGAAATCTTTGGAGTATTTGAAAGGTGGGTATGCACTATCCCGCCAGGAGTTCCTTGACAGAGCGCTAGATAAAGAGGGGGCTTCTGATATAAGCCACGATTTAACTTCGGTAAAAATAAGTTCTGATATCAAATTTTCATCTTCTTGTATTAAACGAGTTGAGGATGATGTTGGCCAACTTACCAACCTCAACCAGTTATGCCTGAGTAGCAATCAACTAAGTCAGCAGACGCCTGAGATGGGTCAACTTGCCAGCCTCAGACAGTTACACCTACGTAGCAATCAACTAAGTCAGCAGCCGCCTGAGATGGGTCAACTTACCAACCTCAGCCTGATAGCGTTGGAAGCAGCGCGGGCAAATGAGTATGAGAACTGGCAGGTATCTGATTTGATCGAGTTTGCCAAAATCGATGGGGCCGATTTCTCAGCATTTCCAGAGCCTATATCAGAATCTGTAACTTCCCAAGGCAAGAAAGAACCCATTGAGATTTTCTTGTCCTATGCACACAAAGATGAAACGCTTCGAGACAGCCTAGCGACTCATCTGGAGAAACTAGAGAGCCCAAGGCTTATCACGACCTGGCATGACCGGAATATTACGGTTGGAGATGACTGGAAGGAAGAAATTCTGGGTCAACTCAATTGGGTAGATATTATTTTGCTGTTGTTCAGTGATGATTTTTTCGCATCGGATTGCTGTTGGGGAGAAGATGACATTGGTCAACTTGTCAACCTCAGACCTAAATCCGCTTCTTCCCACAACAACTTAGGCAATGTCTACGGAGAACAAGGGGAGTATGCGAAGGCGATCTCGGCTTACCAAAATGCTCTGAAATGGAATCTTGTTTACACATTAGTGAATGAAGGTGGTGTAGGAAGAAATCTCAGCAACGCCAACCTCAGTAATGTCGGCCTCAGCGGGGCCGACTTCCGCGGGACCGACCTCAACGAGACTAACTTCAGCAAGGCCGACCTCAACGAGACTAACCTCAGTAAAGTCAACATTAATAGCAATTCCCCCCCTGAGGAGCCAAGACCCATGACTGGTTTTCAAGATGTCTTTATTTCTTATGGACGTGATGATAGTAAAGCCTTTGCGGCCAAGTTGCATCAACGGTTGATGGCTGAGGGGTTAGAAGTTTGGTTTGACTTTGAGGATATTCCTCTGGGCGTCGACTTTCAGAGTGAGATTAATGGGGGGATTGAGAAGGCCCATAACTTCCTGTTCGTTATTTCCCCTTCATCGGTTAATTCAAAATATTGCCTCAAGGAGATCGAACACGCACTCAAGCACAATAAACGCATCATTCCGCTCCTGTATGTTGAAGAAATTGATCAGGAGACCTGGCGACAGCGTAATCCGGACGGGACGGATGAGGAGTGGGAGGCGTTCAAAGCCGCTCGGAAGAACGTTGCCCTAGAAAATATGCACCCAGAAGTCCGTAAAATCAACTGGGTTTATTTCCGTGAAGGGATTGATGACTTTGAAAAATCCTTGGCCGGACTCCTAGATATTTTCTACCGACATCAGGACTACGTGCGTCAGCATACCTATTGGTTGAATCAGGCCCTGACGTGGGAACAGCATCGCAAGAAATCTCGTTATTTGTTGATCGGTGAGGAGCGTCAACAGGCGGAGGACTGGTTGAAAATTCACTTTGAGTATGAGCAGCCGCCCTGCCTGCCGACGGATTTGCACTGTGAGTTTATCACCGAGAGTATTAAGCATGCCAACAACCGCATGAGCCAGGTTTTTTTGGCCCATGCAGAGGAAGATGCAGTGCTGGCTGAAAAGGTTCGCCACAGTCTCATACGGGGGGGGATTACGGTTTGGACCAGCGGACGAGATATTGAGACTGGGGAAGACTTCCAGGCGGCGATTAATCGGGCGATTAAAGAAGCCGATAATTTGGTCTATTTGTTGTCATCAGCTTCGCTTCAGTCGGACTATTGCCAGCATGAAATTAACTATGCGCTGTCCCTCAATAAACGGATTATCCCATTGTTAGCCAGACCTCTTGATCCGTCTCAGATTCCCGAGGCTTTAAGGAATCTGCAGTATATTAACCTGACGGACAACAGGGTCAACCTCAGCAATGCCGATATTAACGGAGCCAACCTCCGTGGAGCCAACCTCCGCGGAAGCATTATTAGCGATAAAACGGAGCTCGATTCCAAATGGCATCTTGTTTACACATTAGTGAATGAAGGTGGCGTAGGAAGAAACCTCAGCGGGGCCAACCTCAGCAGGGCCAACCTCAGCAACGTTGACATCAATGGAATCAACCTCCGCAAGGCCACCCTCTGCAGGACTGACCTCAGCGACGCCAACGATCGTAAGCTTTTGCCTATCCGGGTGGTGCCCTGTCAACTGACTAGGATGCTTGCGCCCCTGGTGTATGTAGACTTGGTGGGAAAACCGGAAGCTGAGGCTGCACCATTATTTTTAGCGCCTCTGAAGGAGCGAGCTAAACCCACAACTCGACCGGCTTTTCCCCAGTCTGTTTCTGTGCCAGAGTGGGTAACGTCTGCCACTGTTGTCTTTCCTGGAGCGACTCAGACTCTCCCCTTCCTCCGCACCCCTTTCTTTACTGGACGGGAGGCTCTTCTGGAGGCCATCCACACAATGCTGAACAGCCGAGGACGTGTCGCCCTTTCAGGGTTAGGCGGCATTGGCAAAACTCAGATCGCGCTGGAATACGCCTACCGCCATCAGGCTGGCTATGAGCGTGTGTTTTGGGTCAGAGCGGAGCAGCCAGAAGAGCTGGTATCGGAGTATGTGGCCCTGGCAAAGGTGCTACAGATTCCAGGCGCTCAGCAAGAGGACCAGCTAGCGGTAGTGACGCTGGCAAAGCAGTGGCTGGCGACCCATGACGGCTGGCTATTGGTGCTAGACAACGCCGATGACCTGCGCCAGGTCCGGCCTTACCTTCCCGCTAGCAGCGGCCATATCCTGCTGACTACCCGGGCGCAATCGCTGGGGGATTTAGCTCAGGCGCTCCCGGTGAACCAGATGGGAAAAGAAGAGGGCGCCCTGTTTCTCCTGCGACGATCCAAGGTGATTGGCGAACAGGCGGATTTCTCAGAGGCGTTGGAGACAGAGCAGGGCTTAGCGCGCCAGCTAACGATTGAGATGGATGGGTTGCCATTGGCCTTAGACCAGGCGGGCGCGTATATCGAAGACCAGTGCTTAAGTCTGGAAGAGTATCTGGAGCTGTTTCAAACCAAAAAAGCAGAGTTGCTTAGGGAACGCGGGCGGTTGGATCCCGACCATCCCAGCGTGACGGTGACCTTTACGCTGGTCTTTGAGAAGGTGGCCGCCGCCAACGAGCTAGCGGCTAACCTGGTGAGGGCCTGCGCCTTTCTGTCCCCCGACGCCATTCCCGAGGAAATCTTTAGCGATGGGGTTAAGGAGTTAGGAGATCCGTTGAGTCCCTTAGCCGTTAGTAAGTTGGCTTTAACTAAAGCGATTGCTGAAGCGGCTCGATTTTCCTTGATCAGTCGTAATCCGCGGACCAAAACCTTGACCATTCACCGTTTAGTGCAGGAAGTCCTGAGGGGCGAGATGGACGGGGAGACTCAGAAGAACTGGTCGGAAACCGTGATGCAAGCGGTGACGGCGGTGTTTCCGAACGCCGAATATGAGAACTGGCCCCAGTGCGATCGCCTGCTTCCCCAGTCTCAGAAAGCCGCCCAACTGATTAGCGACTATGGGGTGGAGTCGAAAACTGCCGCATTATTGTTAAGCCGAGTCGGTTACTACTTCGATAAACTGGGGCGCTACGGGGAAGCGGAACCGCTCTTGGTCGAGGCGCTAGGGATGACTAAGCGGCTCCTGGGCGACGAGCATCCCGATGTGGCCCGCAGCCTGAATAACCTGGCGGCGCTCTACGATTCCCAAGGGCGCTACGGGGAAGCGGAACCGCTCTATGTCGAGGCGCTGGGGATGAGAAAGCGACTGCTGGGCGACGAGCATCCCGCTGTGGCTAACACCTTATGGAATTTAGGGGCAATGCGCTATCAGCAACAACAATTTGTAGAGGCGGAGGCTTTGTTACTAGAGGCTTTGCCCATTTATCAGAAGGCGCTAGGGGAGAATCATCCCAACACCCAAAGCTTACGCAGTTGGCTCAAGAAGGTTCAAGATACTTTGGGTGCTGACGCTTGATTAGTTGCAAGAACAAGCGCAACTACTCCATGTCACAAGGAAACGAGTGCGATCTCTGATTCTGCAGTATTTCCAGCCTGCGATCGCGCTTTTCAGGTCAAAGTCAGCCTGCGATCGCCCTCCCTCCGATCCGCTTTTGGCTTATCGACTCAAAGCTTTGATATCAAAGGATTTCAGGATAATTCAGCCATTTTAAGCGAGGCGAATTGCGGTTTTTAGCGCCCCGATTTCAGTCCAGGGAAGCCGTGCGCGATCGCTTTATTTCAGGGAGTTTTCCAGTGTGCGATCGCGATTTTTAGTCCAAATTCAGCGTGCGATTGCGGGGTGAATCCTCAGACAGAACGATAAGTTATTCGAAACGATCTTCATTCTTATCGCTTTACTCGAATTTAGATAAGAATATAAATTATTTATCGACAGTCTGACGAGATGAACGCGACAGGCGTGACAACGGCGTGATTGGACGAGACTCCACGAGTCAATAATGGCAGGTATTTCATAGATTTTGTTGTTTTCTATTTTTGCGAATGGAGGTGTGATTCTTGTTTTCCGATCCAACAAGGCAGGCGATATGCATAAAGATAAGGATAAGTCAAATATTTTGGGTAAGCTTAATGTTGCGGCGCAAGATTTGGTGAAAACGCGAGAATGGCTGTAATTCATATATAGCAAGGAGTTTGAGAGTGGACGAGTTGTTGCGATCGCGGCATATAGATCCCTCGGCGCGCTGCACAACAATAGATAAGGAAATGCAATAGGCGGCGGCAGATAAGGTAAGCTGATGGTTGAGGCGGTAAGGTAGTATATAGTATCAATGTCGAGTGCCACATTATCTGGCGCTTTGCCGAATTTGCGCCAAATTATTTGTCATTTAAATTCTATGATCCATTGTTAGCAGGGCTTTGGGCGATTGTTCATTAGATAAGGATGCTCAAAAGCGAAAGCGATTCAGATTGACCATACAAAGTTTTACAAAGCCAAACCCCCTGTGGTGTGGGAGTTTAGCGGCTGAATGACAAATAATTTGGCACAGGCCAGTAGACAGATAATTTGGCACGTCATAGAGTCGTATTGGTGAAGCTCAAAGGGTTGTAGGTTGGGGGATAGAGCCGCCTTTTAGGGATTATTATCGAAACCTGCCAAATGACAAGTACTGTGGCACGTGCAAACGGCGAAAATTTTTCAGGGACCGAGCCCGCTGAGAAAGGGGCCTCTACTGAGCGTCCCGTGGAAGTTAATAATGGAACGGAACCCTTGCCGTATGGAGTGCAGCGCCGCCTGGAGGTCGTGCAGCGGTTGCAGAGTTATCAAGGGAGAGCTGACTACGGAGCTGAGCAAACGCGAGCGGCTCAAGAGCTAGGCATTAGTGTCCGGAGTTTGCAGCGCTTTCAGCGACAGTATCGGGGGCGAGGATTAGAAGGACTGAAGCGCCAGGAGCGCTCAGATCAAGGCCAGCCAAGGGTGAGTGAAGACTGGCGGGAATTCATCCTGAAAACGTATCGCAAGGGCAATCGCGGCATGCGTGCAACCAGCCGAGCGCAGGTAGCGAAACTGGTAGAGAGCCGAGCGGCGGAGCTGGGAGAAGCCGAGTATCCGAGTCGTCGAAGCGTCTATCGCATCTTGGCTCCGGAGATCAAGCAAGCGGAGCAGAAGCAAAAGCGGCGAGCAATCGGCTGGAGCGGAGAGACGATAAAGCTGAAAACCCGAGAAGGGATTGAAATCGATATCGACTATAGCAATCAAGTGTGGCAGTGCGATCACACCCCCGCCGACATTCTGGTGGTAGATCGGCAAGGGGAGGTGCTGGGCCGACCGACGCTGACAACGGTAGTTGACACCTACTCCCGGTGCATCATGGGCTTTCACCTGGGGATGGAGCGTCCCAGCGCCGTGGTGACCTGCTTAGCGCTGCGGCACGCCATATTGCCGAAGCAGTATCGATCCGGCTATGAACCGAAGAACTTGTGGGAGAGCTATGGCGTGCCGCAGTACCTGTATACCGATGCAGGCTCCGACTTTACCTCGGCCCATATCGATCAAGTCGCCAATAGCCTGGGCATCGTCTTGTGCCTTCGGCGTCGGCCCGCAGAAGGCGGGATTGTAGAGCGACCCTTTGGGACCTTTAACAGCGAATTTTTCTCCACCTTGCCAGGGTATACCACCCGCGAAATGAAGCCGCATCTGAGCCAGATCAAAGCCGAAGCCTGTTTAACCCTGGAGCAGCTAGAAGGCTTGCTGGTGCGCTATATCGTGGATAACTATAACCAGCAACCGGATGCGCGGGTGGGCCAGGAAAGTCGGATCGGGCGATGGCAGTCAGGGCGGATGGCCCAAGCCTCACCGATGGACGAGCGAGAACTGGATTTGCTGTTAATGCGGCAGGACCGTAGGCGGGTCTACCAGGGGGGGCACATCCGATTTGCCAATCTGATTTACCAAGGCGAGTATCTAGGGGGATACGTGGGGGAAGAAGTGGTTCTGCGCTATGACCCCCGGGACATTACGCGGTTGTATGTCTACCGTCAGCAGGGGTCCAAGGATGTTTTCCTGACCCGAGCGTACGCCCTGAACCTGGAAGCGGAACGGTTGTCCCTGGCGGACGCCAAAGCGATCTCCCGGCGATTGCGGGAAGCCCGAGAGTCCATCACGAATCAGTCGGTATTGGCGGAAGTGCGGGATCGGCAGCAGTTTGTGGAGGATGTCCTGGCGGGGAAGATCGCCCCGGCTGAGCGTCAAGCGCAAGCCCCAGAAGCGCGCGATCGCCCAGAAGCCAGTGAGCCGCCAGTTGAACGTCGGCCATTGCCCGACATTCGCGTGTACGACTACGACCAGCTGCGACACGAGTACGGTCTGACAGATTGAAGTGCATCTAAGGAGCCCCCTATGCCCCATCAACCCCCCGTCGCCGACTCCCTGGCCTCGATGGACTTGAGCGAACAGATTCGGCGGCTAGGCAGGCGCCGGATATTGGAGTTGCCGCAGATGCTGGAATTTCATACCTGGTTAGACGGCAAGCGATGGGCCAGGCAAGCCTGTCGGGTAGTGGGCGCTACCAGGACGGGCAAAACGGTCAATTGCGACACCTATCGGCTCAAATGCAAAGGGACTCAGATTCCAGGACAGCCTCCCATCCTGCCGGTGGTGTACTGGCACTGTCCAGAGAAACTCACCGTCAGTCGGCTATTCGTCGGATTGCTGGAGAAACTGCAATACCAGGCCACCCGGGGACGCATTCCGGAATTACAGAAGCGGGTGTATGAGGTGTTGCAGGGGTGTCAGGTAGAGATGCTCATCTTCGATGAAGCGCAGCGGGCGACGGCCCATGCCCTGTCTGAGATCAGGGATATTGCAGAGCTGCTAGACATTTCGGTGGTGCTGGTGGGGACAGACCGACTGAACACCGTGCTTCAGCAGGATAAACAAGTTCTCTATCGATTCCTCCCCTGCTATCGGTTTTCTCGGCTAGAAGCGGAAGAGCTGCGGGAGATCACCGCGCTGTGGGAAGAGAAAATCCTGCAGCTGCCGGAGCCGTCGAATCTGACCAGTGTCGCGGCACAGGATCTTTTGTTGCAGGGGACTCGAGGGTATATCGGCGTATTGGATCAAATCCTGTGTGAAGCGGCGATTCGGAGCTTGCAACTAGGAAAACCCCGCATCGATATCCATACCCTCAGGCATGTGGTGAAAGAATGCGCCTTGATCGCTTAAGCGGTCAGCGGGAGAGCGGAATGAATCTAGAGGAAGTAGAGCTACAGCCCTGGCTCTTCCAAGTAGACCCCTACCCAGAGGAGAGCTTTAGTCATTTTCTGGGGCGATTTCGCCGCGCCAATTGTCTGAGCGGCAGTCAGTTATCAGCGATGTTGGGGAAGCGACCTTACATTGTCTCCTATTGGGAAGCCCCTTCCCGCCGTCGTAGACCTGAGGGCGAGGACCTGAAGCGGCTATCGCAGATGACCGGGGTAGCCGCGTCTCGGTTTAATTTGATGTGGTCGTCGTCTGGGACCGAACTCCATTGGCCGACGCGCTTGTGCGCCCGGTGTTATGTTGAAGACCCCTGGCATAAACTCACCTGGCAAATCGCCAGTAAACACCACTGTGAGAAACATCAGCGACGGCTTTTAACCGTGTGTCCCCACTGTGGCGTCGCCTTCCAGCTGCCCAGTTATTGGCGGAACGGACAGTGCGATCGCTGCCGCTTGCCATTCCTAGAAATGGGGGGTTACCAGGGGGCTATAAGGAGAGACTAGTGGGCTGGCAGAAATAAAGCGCCAGTTAAAAGGGAGGTGTATAAGGGAGATAAGTCAGCAAATCAGAGAACCGTATCATGCCTGGACCTCGCCCCCAACCCATCAAGCTCACGAGTAAAGAACGGGATATTCTGAAGCAACTGGCTCATCATCGTCAAGCCCCTCATGCACTGGTTCAACGGGCTCAAATCATCTTGCTGGCGGAACAGGGATGGAACAACAGCAAGATTGCGGTTCACCTGAACCTACACCGTAAGACGGTCCGGCACTGGCGCCAACGCTGGCTGGAGTATAGCGCCGAGCTGCTGGCGGTTCAGTCTGAGGAAGCGGCGAAACGGGATGTGCAGCAGATGATTCGGGGTATTCTCACTGACGTCCCCCGACCGGGTACGCCAGTGAGTTTCAGCGCTGAGCAACGAGCGCAGATCATCGCCCTGGCTGGCGAAAATCCCGAAGATTCAGCTCGACCCATTACTCACTGGACTCCAAGGGACTTGGCTGATGAGATTGTAAAACGGGGCATTGCCGACTCAATTTCTGTACGCAGTGTGGGGCGAATTTTGGCTGAAACTGACTTCAATTGAAAATGACCCTTGAATAGTTCATGAGAGCTATAAAGTCTCAAAAATTAGGGGTGTCCTTTTCCCCAGTCCTCTAGATGTCAGCTTTGCGACTGCATTGACTGCGTGTCCCCACTGTGGAAGCGCCTTCCGGCTGCCCAGTTATTGGCGGAACGGGGAGTGCGATCGCTGCCGCTTTCCATTCCATGAAATGGGGTCGTACCAGAGAGCGATGGAAGAGTTAGAGCTGAGTGGTTAACTTAATAGACCAGATTACTTCGCGTCCGGCGGTCGGCTCATTGGTTTGTTGAAATTCGAGCTTGAGTTGCTTAACCTGTTCAGCCTGCTCAAGGATATGGTTGGGATAGCGCCATTTGCCTGGGGTCAGCCTCCGAGAAATCAGGGCGTGGTCATGCTGGAATTGAGTAATCTCTTGAACAGCGCAGGCGGCAAAGAAGGCAGGTTTGAGGGCGTCGATTTGGCGTTCAAGTTTAGCGACTTGGAGCCGCAGTTCAATCATTTGATTGATGGTGTCATCCGGGGAAAGGCTGTCTGTGCTCATAGATGTTCCAGAGTGTTTGGCCGCCAATCATCATACGGGGAGTGCTACCGCGCAAATCGAATATTCAGATTTGTTCGGCGCTGGCTGAGCGATCTCGACATGGGCTCAGCTAAAAACGATAAGCTATTCAAATCAAGCCCCATTCTTATCGTCAAATGCCAGACCGGGCAAGGGATGAGAATTGCTTATCAAAGACGAACGAAAAACAGGCCGAACAGCGTGATTAAGCGTGATTCTACAAGCTATACATAGCAAGCGCTTCAGGGATTCTGTTGTTTTTCGATCGATATACTGACGCACGTTTTTTGCTTCTTGCTTTCGATAAGATAGCCGCAATGTGTAAAGATATGAATGAGCCAACTATTTTAGATAAGTTTAATGTTGCGCCTCGGAATTTAATCGAAAGGCCGTGATGGCTAGGATGCAGGTACAGTAATGGTTCTGGGGTTTAGCGGATAATTGCGATCGCGGTTTTAAAGGGCGGTTTTGGCGCTGCAGAACAATAGATAAGAAATTGTGATGGGCGGAGATAGATAAGATAATTTAATGGTGAGACAGTAAGGTAGCATATAGTAT
>JASJDH010000262.1 GCA_030065175.1 Leptolyngbyaceae cyanobacterium MO_188.B28
ATTATGGAAGGATTCTACCCATCCCTCCCCTGAGGATTCGTTAATTGAAATCAAGGGATGAAGGAGATGGGTGCGAACACTATGTTAGTGGGCATCAAACTGCCAGCGCATGCACAGTCGTCACCCTCTCCCTCCGAGCTTTGAGCTGGAGTTTACCTCCAATTTTTCAGCTCGTCCCCCCATAAAGCTCTTGCAGCGGACGCGTAGGGTATGGCGTCAGTGTTTGCTATAAAGATGGTCTCGCGCCGCTAAAGGCTGACGTTAGCCAGTCAGCCGAGCAGATCCTGTAACTGCCACCTGTTATAAAATAAACGGCATGTTTGTCGATAGCCAGAAACCACTTCCCCTACAGCTGTATCAGCTGGGTACGGATAAATTAACATGCCACTGTGCGTTGCCATCGCAGAGCTTAAGTACATTTATTTATTACTATTGGTGGCTTGATGTGGCTGACGGTGAGATTTCACTGGAAGTGATTCCAGACAATGCGACCGACTTAGTGATGTCGCCTGATATCGATGACTTTTCAATTGTATATTTACCGACTCCTGAAAAATTTAGCATTCAGTTAACAGGTCCTGTTAGTTATATCGGAGTCAGTTTTCGCACCGAGGTAGCGCCAATGTTTTTTGGCATGGATTTAGCGTCAATAAAATCCTTAGTTCCGGGTGAACACACAACAAAAAGCATTGCTATTCAAGCGCTGGTAAACGAAATTCAAGATTTGAAACACCACAATGAATTAGCCAATAAACTGGACAAATTTCTACAAGATCGTCTGGCGCAATCGCCAAATTCTCCTAATCCAATTAAGACCTTGGATATCAACAATGTTTTGACTGCTATGCAGGCATCTGTTGGTGAAGCAGGTGTAAGTGCGATCTCAAGCCATTTTGGTCTTAGCGATAGGCAATTCAGACGCATCATGCAGTCACTATTCGGATTTGGCCCAAAGAAAATTCAACGCATCATGCGATTGCAAGCCTCGCTGAGAGAGTTACTCAATCCCGACACATTGGCAACTGACGATGGATTTTACGATGATGCCCATAGAATCAAAGAGATACGCAGTCTAACTGGGTTGACACCGGGGCAAATTAGACGCATGGCCGAAATCTACAATTTATTGTCGTAGGCACTGGATAAAGTAATGACATCTTTAATCAATAGAGGTGTGACATGATTCAGTTCAAAGCGATGTACCCACTGTATGTCTGTAGAGATCTAGAGCTCCAACGGACCTTCTATACGGAAAATTTCGGCTTTCAAGTAGCATTCTTCGAACCAGACTTTTATTTGCATTTGGTCAATATCAATAATGGTGTTCAAGTGGGATTCATGCTGCCCAACTTGGCAACGCAACCTCAGTTTTTGCATACAAAAGCAGCAACCGATGGCATGGTCCTGTCGTTTGAGGTCGCTGATGCCAAAGATGCCTATGCCGAGGCACAGAAACAGGGACTTGATATCCACTTTGGGCTTAAGGAGGAACCCTGGCAGCAAACTCACTTTATGGTCAGGGATCCGGCTGGGCTGATTCTAGATATCGTAGAGGATCGAAACTAGTCAGATAGACGGTGCGTTGCTACGCAACACCCATTACATTCCTGACTTGACCAAAATCTTAGCTTTGCCGTTAAACTCCTGTATTTTAATCAATGCTGGCTGTTTGTTAGAGTCGGTTAGTTGATCCATATACTCAACAAACTAGATAATAGTTCTACCGAACTACTGGCGCAATACTTGTAAATAGAACCCAAATCATAGATAGAGACGTTGCATTGCAACGTCTCTATCTTTTTGGGGGTCAATCAGGTGATTATCTGGAGACGCAGAGAAAACTCCGCAGGGACTGCCTGTTAATCACCTTGGCTGCTCGCCAGGATCTTATCCTTCAACTTGTCCGGCACCGGCTGCAAATGGTCATACCGCCAGCTGAAATACCCCACTCCCATCGACAGCGAACGGAGTTCAAGAATCAGGGTTTGCATTTCGGCTTCCGGCATCTGGGCCGAAACCAGATCCCAGCCGGGCCAATCGGGTTTTGCATTGTAGCCCAGAATTTGCCCCCGCCGTCCGCTGACTAAGCGCAGGACTTTGGACGTAAAGTTGTTGGGCGCCGAAATCTCCACCGACGCAATTGGTTCGAGCAAGGTGGGTTCACAGTCCGGCATGCCCAATTGCATGGCGATCCGGCCCGCCTGTTTGAAAGCTTGTTCAGAACTGTCCACCGTGTGATAAGAGCCATCGGTTAAGGTCACCGCCACATCCACCACTGGGAATCCTAGGGGACCATGACTGAGATATTCCCGCACGCCGGTCTCAACGCTAGGGATATATTGTTTGGGAACCACACCTCCAACAATCGTATCTTCAAAGTTGAAGCCTTCTCCCCTCGGCAAAGGTTTGATCTCGAGATAGACGTCGCCGAATTGTCCATGCCCGCCGGTTTGGTGCTTGTAGCGACCATGCACAGCGTTTTTAGACTTGCGAATGGTTTCTTTATAGGGGACCTGAGGCAAGTGGGTGCCCATAGGAAGGTTATACTTGCGGCGCAGGCGATCCAAGGCGATTTTGAGATGAACTTCTCCTTGTCCCCAAAGAATTACTTCGTGGGTGTCGCCGTGTTGTTCCCACACTAAGGACGGATCTTCCTCCAACAGTTTGTTGAGGGCGCTGCTGAGCTTAACCTCATCCCCACGTTTTTCGGGAGCGATGGCTAGGGCGTACACCGGATCAGGGCTGTTGGCCTTGGGCAGGGTCTCGATGTCATCTTTGCCGTTCAGGGTGAGGGTGTCGCCTGTTTTCGAGCCTTCTAACCGCGCGATCGCCACAATCGAACCTGCTTCAGCCTGGGTGAGGCTTTGCTGCTGTTGCCCCATCAGGTGATAGAGTCCGCCCATGCGATTGCCGTTGAGGGAATCGCCATCTGACAGAGAACCTTGCCAAATTCGCACCAGGGAAAGCTTCCCGCCTTGGAGGGTGAAATAGGTTTTGAGCACCTGAGCTAGGACGGTGTCTGATTCCGGTTTTAGACCGCGTCGCTCAGCGGTGACTTCGGGTTCAGGGGCTTCTCTCAACAGGGCGTCAAGCAACGGACGGACGCCATAATCTTGCTGCGCAATGCCGATGAAGACGGGCACAATCAGGTCCGCCCCTAACTCCATCTTCAAATCCTGCAAAATTTCATCCTGGGGCGGCTCAATTTCTTCTAGCAATTCTTCCAGGAGATGATCATCAAAGTCCGCCAAAGTTTCAAGCATTTCTGTCCGGGCGGCTTTTTCCTCTTCTCGCAAGGCTTCTGGCAGCGGCGCCGGATCAGCGGGCGCCCCGGGATGATAGTGATAAGCTTGCTCGCTCACCAGATCAATAAAACCGACTAATTCATCCTTTTGTCGGATGGGATATTGATGGGGCACAACCGGACGGCTGGAAACTGTTTTCAACGCCTCCAACACCTCTGAGAAGCTGCTATTGGCCCGATCCATTTTATTGATCCAGATCAGGTGGGGAATTTCCCAATCGTCTAGAAATTGAAATAGTGGGGATAGGGTCAGAACTCGAGCGGCGTCGGCTTCACACACGACAATGGCGGCGTCCACGCCTACCAGGGCATTGTAGGTTTCCTGAGGAAGCTCCACCGAACCTGGACAATCTAAAAACGTAAAACGAATGCCGCCGTATTCAGTCCCGGCGGCATTAACTTCCACACTCATCTGGCGATCGCGGGCTTCCGGAGCCCCATCTCCCACCGTATTCCTATCGTCAACTTTGCCCTTGCGAGAAATGCTTTCAGTGACGAATAATAAACTTTCCAATAGGGTGGTTTTACCACTGGAATACGGACCCACAATCGCCACGTTTCGTGAGCCCGATAATTCTTTTCTGGTCATACAATTACCCCTTTCTTCTTCAAAAAGAGACAAGCAACGGGGCTGCGAACTCTTTGCAGCTCGCTGCTTTCAAACTAGATGACTTCCAACTGCTTAGCCCCAGATTAACCTGACCATAACCTGAATTATTAATCGGTTTGGAAAAGTTTATCCAACTAAGATTCGTAAATTAGTTGTTGCGATTCATAAATAAAAAATTGGTCGCTACATAATGAACATCTTGGCGTCATCATGTTTGGAATTCTTGTAAGTATGGCTATTAATAAATGCGTCGGGATTCGTGTCCGATTCCAGTTGACCGTCTACCAGGTTGATGATCCGGTCTGCAACGTCCAGGATGCGATTATCATGGGTGACCATGAGGACTGTACAGTTTTGCTCCCGGGTCAGGGTCTGCATTAGGGTGACCACCTCCCGGCTGGTTTGTTTGTCCAGGGCGGCGGTGGGTTCATCCGCCAGAATAAGGGGGGGATGGTTAACCAGGGCGCGGGCGATCGCAACTCGCTGCTTTTGACCGCCAGATAACGCCTGGGGTTTATGGTCCATGCGGTCGGCTAACCCGAGTTGGGTCAAAATAACCTCAGCTTGGTCCCGCTTGGATTTGAATCGTCCTAATAGCTCCACCGCCATTTCCACATTTTGGCGAGCGGTGAGGGACTCAAACAAATTGTGGGATTGAAAAATGAAGCCAATACTTTGGCGCACCCGCACTCGATCTGCATTGCGCATATCCGCCAGTTCTTGCCCCATCACCCGAAGGCTGCCTTCACGCACCGTGCGGAGAGCGCCAATCAGGCTGATTAGAGTGGTTTTACCTGACCCTGACGGCCCCGTCAAAATCACAATTTGACCTTTGGGTAGATTGAGGCTGATATCGAACAGAACCTGTTTGCAAAGGTCGCCTTTCCCAAAGGCAAAATTGAGATGCTGAATCTGCACCGCCAGCTCGTCTTTGATGGGAGCCAAGGAATTTGAGAGGGGGTTTTCCGGGGCAAAGAACCGATTGCCGGGTTTAGTCATGGCGTCCCCTTCACCCTCCAAATACATCTGCTGGGTCAGCCGTTTGGACTTTGCGCACGGCGATGGCTCCCGAAATCAGACACATGATAAATGTCGTTGCATATAGCATACCTACCCGCGCGATCGTCATTTGAAAAGTCAACCCAGTGGCGCCTCCCGCCAAGGCGTACAGTAGGTTGCTGATGCAAAAGCCGGGAAGAAATCCCAAAGCTGATAGAATTAGCGCCTCTTGCAAGACAATCCCAAGCAGAAACTGGTTGCTATAGCCCATGGCTTTGAGGGTGGCGTATTCGGCCCAGTGGTCCGCGACATCGGTATAGAGGATTTGGTAGACCAGAATCACCCCCACCCCAAATCCCATCAGGGTCAGCAAAGAAAATACAAACCCAATGTTCGTGTTCTCTTGCCAGTAAGTCCGCTCCCGCTGCACAAATCCAGCCGGTCCTTCTTTAGGCAAAATAGAGACATCCTGGGGCAAGCGATCGCTGAGGGTTGCGACGAGGGCGTCAATATCGACGTTGGGCGACACCTTGAGCAGCCCTACATCCACCGTAGCGAAACTCCGAGTGTCTTCTTCGGGGCCTCGATCGGCAAAATATCGCAGGAAGTTTTGATCGCTCATGATCAGGTTGCCGTTGCCGGAGGCGAAGTCGGTCCCCAGGGTAAAGGTCCCGACGATGCGAATTTCTCGGTCTGCGAGTTCTGTGACAATTCCGGCGGTGGTTGGTCCAACCTCAGCCCGAGCCTGGGTGTCGATCAGGGCAGTATTGGGGAGCTGTAACCGCTTGAGGTTAGCTTCAACGTCGGGTAGAGGCAGGACCGGATCCGCCAAGTTAAAGGCCAGTATGCGCACGGGCCGGGTCCGTTTAGTTTCTGGATTTTTCCAGTTGGCGTCACTGGTATACAGGGCGTAAGCCGCCTCGACCCCCTCAAAGGCGAGGGCCTGATACAGCCGCCGTCGGGCGAAGGAGGCGGGCAAAACCATATTGCTCTTGAGGCGGTTGATGATTATGATTTCGCCGTTAAGCTGTTTCAGTAGCTGGATTTGGCTGTCATACAGGGCGTTCATAAAGCCGGTAAACACAAACATGAGGAGCACTGCAAAGGCGACGCCCCCCAAAGAGATAATGAATCTCAGGCGGTCATGAACTAAGTTTAGCCAAGCCAACGGGGTTCGTTTAGGGAATGGCACGCCGGGACCTCATCGAAATACATCCGCCGGATCGGCTGCGATCGCTTTGCGGACCGAGATCAGGCCGGAGACGCCGCACATGGTAACGGTCAAGCTCAGAACAAAGACAGCCCGTTCCCAAGACATACTCACCGGCAGGCTGCCAGCGGTGGCTTTGACGGTCAACTGATATAGCCCTAAGGCGATAATCAACCCCGGAACATATCCCATCAGGGCGAGCAGAAACGCTTCCTGTAGAACCAGTCGAAATAGATACGGGTTACGGTATCCCATCGCTTTTAAGGTGGCGTACTCCGGCAAATGCTGGCGAATATCGGTGAATAGAATTTGATAGACAATCATCGTACCCACCACAAAAGAGACGACGACCCCCATGCCGAAGATGAACCCAATCGATGTGGTTTGTAGCCAATAGGTCCGATCGTGAGCGATCGCCTCTTCCTTGGTTAACACCAAAATATCTGCTGGCAGACGGGCTTGCATGGCTTGCGCGATCCGTTGGGCGTCAGTCCCTGACGCCAGCTTAATCAATCCTAGGTCGACGGTTTCCAGGGTTCGAGGGCTAAAAAAGCGGCGGAAGTTCTGATCGCTCATGATCAAAGTGCCATCCGCTGCAAAGCCTCCCCCCAGGCTATATTGACCGCCAATTTCCACTCGACGACGCCCCGCCTCCGTTTCTAGACCGATGGTTTGGGGACCAAATTCCGGCCTGGAACGGATGTCTATCAGAACCGTATTAGGACGCTCTAACTGCTTGGTTGCTTCCGGGGATTGCAACTCTGGCATCAGAAATATGGGATCTTGAGGATTGACGCCATAGGTAAACATCGCCCGACTAATGCGGGTTTCTGGGTTACGCCAAAGTAAATAGCTGACATAAAGCGGCATCACCCGCTCTACCCCTTCAATCCCCGCCGCCTGGTAGAGTCGTTCCCTCGGAAAAGGCGTTGTGGCGCTAATTTGCAATGTCCGAGGAGACATCAAAATGATCTCAGCATTCAGCTGACCATAGACCATCGTGGTGGTCTGAATCAGGGCTCCCCTAAAGCCCAAGTTCATGAAAATCAGCAGCGCCGCAAACGCCACCCCTGTGATGGCGATCAACAGGCGCGTTTTTTCATGCAGCAAGTTTAGCCAGGCTAAGGGAACTCGACGCAAAAGCTAGCTCTCGACCTCAATCGACACGTCTACTTGTAAGTTGGTGAGATTGGAGACTACCTCACTCTGGTCAATCCGAATTCTGACTTCCACCACCCTGGCGTCTGCGTTGGCGGCGGGATCGTCATCTAGAACGTCATTCTTGAAGATTTGTAATCCGACTTGCTCGACCACTCCAGTCAGTTTTTGATCGAAGGCGCCATTGCGACTGGTGATTTTAACCGGTTGTCCCGGTTTAACTAAACCAATGTCCGTTTCATACACCTCAGCCACCACATACATCTGATCGGTGTTTCCCATGGCCAGGATGGGTTCGGTGCTGAAGGCGGATACGGCTTCACCTGGTTCAACATAAATTTTCAGAATCTGTCCGGCGTCGGGCGCCCGCACGACTGTGAGGGATAACCGAGACTCAGCTAGCGCCAGATTGCGGGCGGCGGATTCCACCTGAATTTGAGTTTGAGAGCGGACTAAATTTGCCTGAGCAGATTGGAGTTGAGCCTGGGCGTTTTCCATGTCATTGAGGCGGGCGATTTCCAACTTACGTTGAGTCACCTGACTACTGGCCAGTTCTTTTTCCAGTTGCTCAACTCGAGTTCGCTGCCGATCTAAATCCTGCCGGGTCGTCGCGCCATCGCGTTCCAGGTCTTCAAACCGCTTGAGATTCAGTCTGGCCAGCGACAGCTCGGCTGCTAACCCTGCGATGGTCTCCTGCTGAGCTGCGATCGCCAGCGCTTGAGGCCGATCAATCTGCTTAATCCGGGTGTTCGCCTCCTGAATTTGAGCTTCGCCAAACAGCGTTTCCGCCTTCAGCAGATCTTGGGCCTCATTCAAGCGACTAGCTGCAAAATCCCGCTCAGCTAAGCGGACATTGTATAGATCCAGGTAAGCTAAAATCTGCCTTTCCTCAACCACCTCACCTTCAGTCACCAGCAGACGACTAATGCGACCACTCTCTGAAGCCGCCACATCCACCACTCGTCCTTTGGGTTCAAGCCGACCTAATGCAGAAACTTTCACCTGCTTAGGCAACGGTAGCGCCTGCTCTTGAACAGGCGCCTGGTGAAATTGCAGGAGCGACCGACTCGTCCATAACGTTACACCACCGACAAAAAACAAGGCCCCCATTACCAGCCAAAAGGGTTTTCCCTGACGGGCTCGGTTTGCATCCATAGCTCAATTTACAGAGAAACGGTTGAAAGCTTTCACTACAGTGATTCCCATTTGAATTGCACACATTTAAAGGCGGGGGCTGGAAAGTGTGGGGCGGTGATCTTAGTTACTACAAATGGGAACTCCCCAAAATTAATCGAAAACCAATCCAAATAATATAAAACAATTTGTAACAAATAATTCTAAACCAACCCCATCAATGTCACCTCCCACACCAACCGGGGTTGGACATAACTGAGTAAATGTCGGCGGGCGTCTTCAAGGCAACGAAGAGTATCCACTTGGTTGAGTTGGGCGGATCTCCAGTAACACTGCTGTAGGTAGTCGACTAGCCAGAGTTGAGCCTCAGTGTCTAGTGCTTGGGTGATGGATCGAGCCAGTTCTAAAGCCCCTTTGATGGAATTTGGAGGGGAGTTGAGGGACGCTAGGAGTTCTGGCGGAATGGTTTGCAGTTGCCGCCAACTGGCAATGGCCTGCCCTGGACTGCCTTGGGCGATCGCCAGCACTTCAGGCTGGTTGAGAATTTCACCGTTGTCAGTTTGGGTAAGGACTTGCGCTATCTGCTCCGGATTCAGGCGAGTAAACGGAATGCATTGGCAGCGGGAAATCAATGTCGGCAGCAATGCATTACTGTCGGGAGCCATTAGAATAATGGTCGCTTGGCCAGGTTCTTCCAAGGTTTTCAGCAGGGCGTTGGCGGCGGCTTCGGCCATGGTTTCCGACTGTTCAATGACCACCACTGATCGGGGCGCTTCTAAGGGGGGGCGGCTTAGAAATCGGGCAATCTCCCGCACCTGCTCTAAACGAATTTTGGCGGGACTTTTTCGTTTCAGACCTAACGCCATCGCTTCGTCGGCGGTGACCCGACGTCCCTGATGGAGGTAGGTGGGTTTGACCCATAACAAGTCAGGGTGGTTATGCTGCTGGATCCGATGGCGCAGCCGCGTTAGCTTAGACGTTTCATCGGAGGGTAAGGACTGGGGATCAACGGGAAAGCCTAATAAAAGCTCAGCAAAGTTTTCCGCCGCTAAACCGCGTCCGACCCCAGGCGGACCGACGAATAAATAAGCCGGCGCGATCCGCTGTAGCGTTACAGCGCGGATGAGTAACTCAACCGCCTGAAGATGTCCTATCAATTGGTTGAAAGGGGGGGGCTCCACTGGTTCAATTTCTGCTCAAGAAGGGTCTGGATAGTTTGGCTAACGACTGCCTCACTCAGGCTAGCGTCAATCGCGACAATTCGTTCAGGATGGGCGGCGGCTAATGCCTCAAACCCTCGCTGAACCCGATGATGAAACGCCAGCTCAGCTTGCTCGATTCGATCCGCCTTCCCCCGTTTTTGAGTCCGGGCTAACCCCAGTTCCACCTCTAGTTTCAGCCAGAAAGTGAGTTCGCTCTTTACCCCCTGAGCGGCGATTTGGTTAAGCTGCTGAATTAGCGATAGGTCAAGTTCTCGTCCGTAGCCTTGGTAAGCGACGGTGGAATCGGTGTAGCGATCGCAAAGCACCAGAAAGCCCTGCTCCAAATGCGGCCTGATCATTTCCTCAACATGCTGCGACCGATCAGCGGCGTACAGCAACAGTTCGGTTCGGTCTTGTAGTGAGGGACCTACTGTCTGCTCCAAAAGCAACTGACGCAGCACCTTCCCTAAGTCTGTCCCTCCCGGCTCACGAGTCATGACAACCCCCTGCAGATGACCTTCAGTTTGCAGGCGGTGGAATACATCACTTTTAATCAGCCAATTGTATAGCCGCTGCATTTGGGTTGTTTTACCACATCCCTCAACTCCTTCAAAGACAATCAATTTTCCTGGCATTTTGGCAATACTCACCGGCTATCTGTGTTGAAGCGGAAAATTATCCTTGAGGAAGAATACAGGAGTCAGAATCCAGAATCTAGTGGGGGTCTGTGTTTAAGCAGAGAGTCAAATCGGAGATAAGGTCGGTTCATTACAATATTCGATAATGGTTTTTCTGACTCCTGACTCCTGACTCCTGAGTTCCAATGTTTAACTTTTCTCACGAACAGTCTGGACTCTAACTGCAGGTAATATTTTCATTTTGGGTAGAGAATTCATCAGACAATGTAAACACCGATGCAGACATCTACATACAACCAAAGGAATAATGAGGAAATGATCATCTATAACTGTTTCCCCTAACCAGTTTATGGATGAAGTGTTCCCTGTGTTGTCTAGGTATTCAGATGGCTCGTTATACTCATTTATTCACGACTGCCGACCCTGTCCCCCAGTTACGGCAATCCTTAGCAGAGACGCTCAAGTCCTGCGACCTCAATTTAGTCTATGAGGATTCAGATTATCTTGTCGCTCAAGAAAAACCAGGTCAGGTGCCTTACTTGCAGTTAGCGACGGTTGAAGTGTTGATAACTCCGCCTCGGCTGGGAAAAGGCGAATCTAAGGTGGACCTGATTGTTAAGAACGAAGAATTAGCACTGCAGCGAAACAACCACTGTCAAAGAGTATTTGAAGTTGTCAACCAAGCAATCTCCGAGGTTGACGGCTGACATCAATTCTGGAAATCGGCTGCCTCAGGCTATCAGATATCGTTTCCCATTTTCCCTCAGCACTGGTTAAGCAATGTCTAAACTAGGCTTAGAGGGAATTTTTTATCACGACTAGTCTTCATCAGAGCTAGTCTTCGTCAGATTCATCAATCATATTAGGACTGATCAAGGTAATATCAAACTCATCTGGCGGCAAGGTTGAAGTGGCGTCTCGCTTGAGTTGATAATATATTGCCCTAGCCTGAGGCCCAAAAACGATCTCATCTTCGTTTTTGAGGTCGTGAGCCTGCAATTTACGACCGTTAATCAGCATGCCGTTAGCGCTGGGCTTACCTTTAAGATTACCATCAACAATCCGGTAGTAATAGGTCTCATCATCCTTGGGAAGTTGCACCAGCGTGGCGTGATGACGGGACACAAACTGGGAGGCTAGTCGAATATCGCACTTCGGATCCCGACCGATGGAGTAGACTGAGCTGTCTAAAACGAACTCCCTACGTCCTTTACTATCCTCGACAATCAATATGCTGCTGAGCTGTAATTCTGGAGCCATGCTTGCCTTTGTTATCAAAATGTTGATGAGAGTAAAACCACAATTAAAGCGTTATCGGC
The DNA here is from genome assembly GCA_030065175.1 of Leptolyngbyaceae cyanobacterium MO_188.B28. GTDB lineage: Bacteria > Cyanobacteriota > Cyanobacteriia > Phormidesmidales > Phormidesmidaceae > JAKSDM01. Next base: position 11,575 of record JASJDH010000262.1, read on the forward strand.
AGCCATCACGTAACTCTAGATTTTGCCTCAATCTAGCTAACTTATGCAATCTCTGCTTAACTCTAATCTATCCTTAAGTCACCCTAACTCAACAGAGTAATCGATATAGCGCATATGGTTGGATGGCTTTGCCCCCTAAAAGGGAGCAACCGCCCAATATCTTACCTGTAACAGTAGCCCCTCGAAACCAATTTTTTGCCCAGCGCCCTGTTCCAATTTTTTCTTGATGCTCAATTTGCGTAATCTGCTCCTATATTTCCCATTGCTATTTTGCCCATAGTAATCTGCATAAATCGCGATCGCCGCCCTAAGTATCCAAAGTTTTTCTAAACCCCCCCCCCCTCAGGATGAAGAAACTCCTTTTTCCCAATCATGAGCAGGTTCAGGTCCATGCTTTGTTTTTCGGGCAAAGCCTTAATCTAGCGCCATTCGCCAACACCCACTCATTGGCCCAATCTCCCCTGATGGTGGAAGCGGGAGAAAAAGGGTGCGCCGTCTTGTTTAACTATGGCGCAGTCGTGGTTTTTGGCCTCCCGCCGGTAGCGGAAGTCAAGTTCCTTAACGACCTCAAAACGTTAACTCAGGAATCCTTCTCCCAGCCTGAGACCGAACAGGTGCTGCTGCGTCTAGACGCCGATAGCCTTGGCAAAGTAGAAAATGGAATGATCCTACTGCCTGAGTTTGACATTCCCAGCTTACAGATTGTGGCGGATGTCTTAGCGAAAAGTGTTGTCTTAGCCCACTACGAAGAAGGCGCCGCCGCCGTTTTTGATCGGATTGAGCCTTTTGCCGCTAGTTTACAGCGCTTAACCTGGGGACGCCGTGAAGGGAGAGAACTCCTTAAACAGATCGGCAGTTCTCTGCTAATCCAGCACAAAATGATGGGGCGCGTCGAAATTGTTGATAAACCAGATCTGCTGTGGGATTGTCCAGAACTGGACCGACTCTATTTGAGGCTGGAGGATGAATATGAAATCCGAGAACGGCACTTAGCCTTAGAACGAAAGCTAGACCTGGTTTCCCGCACCGCCCAAACCGCCCTGGAATTACAGCAGCAAAATACGGGGCTGCGACTAGAGTGGTATGTGGTGATTTTGATTGTGGCGGAGGTGCTGCTGTCGCTGTATCAGATTTTCTTTAAAGGATGAAGTGTAGGAGTCGGGGAGCCGGGGAGTGAGGGAGGCAGGGAAAGATGGGGGAGATGGGGAAGATAGGGAGAATGGGGGATCAGGGGGAGATGTAGGAGGATGGGTTGAAAATGTAGAGACGCAAAATTTTGCGTCTC
>JASJDH010000263.1 GCA_030065175.1 Leptolyngbyaceae cyanobacterium MO_188.B28
GACGGACTACCCCTGCTTTGATGGATCGATAAGCTCAGTCAGGCTAAAAGGGCATTTAGAAATAACTTGATGTTTCAGCCATCTGTACCCGCCTAACGCATCCAGCAAGGCCTAAAAGTCTACCCCTTGTGCGGAATTAGGACTGCAATCGCTTGCGCAGACTATCATAAAGTTTAAACAATGTTTGGGATAAATGGGACTACGAGTATCCAAACTCGGATTGGCGATCGCGCATTGGCGGAGGAGACCCCATGGTGATTTCAACTCAGAAACACATGACCCTTGAGGAGTATCTAACCTATGACGACGGGACTGATACTCGCTATGAGCTTAGAAATGGAGTTTTAGTTGCAATGGGAGCTGAGAGCGATGCCAATGTGAGTATTGCCATGTTCCTGATCTCGATATTCCTTAAAGTCGCTCCTTACTCCCTGCTGAGACGGGGGACTGAAATCGCTGTCCCTGGAACCAAGGCTGAAACTCGCTACCCTGATTTGGTCGTCTTAACAGAAGCGTGCAAGGCGGCTCTGTCAGGTAAGACGCGATCGCTCATCACGTTCGACATGCCGACTCCTGCACTGGTGGTTGAGATTGTGTCCAATAGTGAACGGGACAAACAATCTAGAGAGCGAGACTACAGCGATAAACGCTTAGAGTACGCTACACGGGGTGTTCCAGAATATTGGATCATTGACCTGATTAAAGCTGTAGTTTGGGTTCTGACTTTGGAGGGTGAGGCTTACCGAGAGAACTGTTTTACAGGCAATCAACTACTTAATTCTCCAACCTTCCCCGCAGTCAAGCTAACGGTTGAGGAAATCTTTAAGGCAGGGGAATGATCACCGGTGTTATTTACTGGCGTGGCAAGATTTGATTATTCGACAAATGCATTCAGGCCAAGCTGAACAACCAGGATTACCCCATGTCAAGAGACGTATAGGATGTCACCTATCACCCCAGTGACCTTTGATGTCACCCAAGCCAATAGCAATCAGCAAATTTTCCCTCGCCAGCCCCTCCTCGCCAGCCAACAAACCACCTGGCAAGACATTTACCTAGGCCATCATCGCCAACCGCCCCACGAAACCCCGAATTACACCCCGCTCCAATACACTGTGAGCATTCATCTCGGCTATGCAAACGATGAAGAGCAATGGTGGGGAGACGGGCATTTTCAACGAACTCACCTGGTGCATGGCGACGTCAGCCTCTATCCCGCCAACTGTCCTCAAAAACAACGCTGGCAAGAAGAAATTGAGTTTATCGATGTGTGCCTGGAGCCTCGGTTGTTGAATCAGGTCGCCGAACAGCTCGGCTGCTCAGATCGAGTAGAAATTTTACCCCACCAGACCGTCCACGATCCGTTGATTCAACAGCTGGGATTGACCCTGAAAGCTGAACTAGAAGCCGCCCATGCTGTTGACGAAACAACGCCTCTGACTTCCGGAAGTCGTCTGTATGCCGACTCGATCGCCCACACCCTCGCAATTCATTTGCTCAGACACTACAGCGTTCAAAAGCCAGTAATCCCCACTTATAATGGCGGCCTGTCCAGACACAAGCTGAAAACAGCGATCGCCTACATCCACGACCATCTGGATCAAGCGTTGAGTTTGGCCGAAATAGCAGCAGTCGTGCAAATCAGCCCCCATTACTTTGCCAGCTTATTCAAACAGTCAACTGGATTGACTCCGCACCAATACGTTACGACGCAACGAATTGAGCGGGCCAAGCAGTTACTCACCCAGCCAGAATGGGCGATCGCAGATATCGCTCAGCAAGTCGGATTTCAGAATCAAAGTTATTTCACCACCGTCTTTCGTAAGCACACCGGGGTGACACCGAAAGGGTATCGGGGGAGCAGGGACCGGGGGTAGAAGATGGGGAGGCGGGGAAGGATGGGGAAGATGAGGAGGAAGCAGGTAAAGGAAAGAATAAGGTGGAAGGAAGAGATAAATCTAAAATCTAAACTCCAAAATCTAAACTCCTTTGGGAGATTTTAAAAGTTTTCGGGGGAATTGGAAAGACAGGGGAGCAGGCGCAGGCCTATGCTTAATTTGCCGCTTCACAGAGTAGGAGGCCATTGTGTCTGGGTTTATCGGGTCTATGCTGTTGGCCATTTTGGGCATTGTTTTATACAACCTGGCTCAAAAGCTCCAGCCGACGTCAGTGAATCCGTTTCTGATTTTAGCGATCGCGTACGCGATCGCCGCCCTCATCAGTCTTTCTCTTTGCTTCTTGGCGCCTTGGGAGAGGAGTTCTGTCCGAGTTTCATTGCTCCCAGCGGCTTGCCTAGCTATAGCGGTGGTGTTGACCGAATTGGGTTTCTTACTAGTTTTCCGCTCGGGATGGGACATCAGCATTGCCGGAGTTGTTTCAACCGCCGTCGCCGCCTTAATCCTGATCCCGGTGGGAATCATCTTTCTAAAGGAGGGCATTTCTAAGACGAATGTGATGGGGGTTATTGTTTGTCTGATGGGACTATTGCTGACCGTCAAGTAAGCTGCCAAGTGTCTGAGTTGCGCATTAGATATTGGGATTTAGGTAGACGGTAGACAGTAGGCGATAGGCAGGGAGACTATCCCGTCTACTGTCTGCTACCGCCACAAACTGCAAACTAGAGGCACATCAGCTTAGTCACGATAGTGGCGATAAACAGGAAAGTGCTCGTTGAGACAGCGCTGCCACGAATGCCTCATCCAGCGGTAGATGTTGGACCAGCAATCGATAGTAAATCGGGCCGTACAAAATATCCATCGCCAGGTCCGGATCTAGAGTCGCCTCAAACTCCCCGGATTCGACGCCCCTTACAATTACCTCTCGGGCGGCGTCGCGGCGGCGGTTCAAGAAGCGATCGCGGAAGCTTTCCAACGCCTCTGGAGCAAACTGCCCCTCGGCAATAATTTGCGCCACAATCCGCCCCACATCGCCGCGAAACACCTGCCCCACTCGCTGCATTTGTTGTGTCAGGGCTTCGGCGGCGGTTTGGGTTTCAGGGAAGGGCAGCACCGTTTCGACCTGGGACAGAAAGGCATCCACGATCACTGCTGCTTTACAAGGCCACCAGCGGTAAATGGTGGTTTTACCCACCCCCGCTTCGCGCGCGATCGCCTCAATAGAAACCTTACGCACACTGCTCTGTTGCAACAATCTCCAAGCCGCCGCCAAAATCGCCTGCTCGGACTCAACCGAACGGGGACGTCCCATTGGAGAAGGCGCTGGAACCATTTCCTCTCCAGCTGATTTTTGGGATGACTGACCTATCGTTCGCTTGCGTTTTACAGTCGCCTTCTGCCGTGGCACACCTCTCTCCTAAAGGATTTCGAGCTTTCTTTTATTATATATACGCTACGCAGCGTAAAGAAAATCATTCACAAAGGTTGACTTTTTCGAATGGGATCGATTAAAAATTAAATATACGCTACGTAACGTTTCAATAGTAAGCTTTTCAATAATTGACTAACGAAAAGGAGAAGGCTTCCATGTCAAGATCTTTTTTGCGTCTAGAGATAACTGGATTAGTTAGTTTAATTTTGGCGCTTGTCAGTTTGGCGATGATTCCCGCCATAGGTAGTGCTGAGATGGCGCCGCCTGCCTCTGCCGTTTCAGCGAACCAGAACCAGATTTCAGATGACGCACAAATTCGTCAGCTCACAGCGCAATGGTTTGCAGCCTGGAGTCCGGGAGGAGGATCTATGGATTGGGACTCAATGGGACGGTTATTTGTTCAAGAGCCCAATCAGCTTTTGGTGTTTGATGATGCTGGTGACACGGTGGCGGTATTGAACAGTTGGGAAGACTATCGCACCACTTGGGAGCCTTTTATGGGACAGTTGGCGGAATGGCGGATTGAACCTGAGGGAGAGATTCGAGTTATGGTTGAGGGTGATTTAGCCACAACCGTGTTCACCTTAACGGGCGGCGGCGTTGACCAGGAAAACAACACCATCAAATTTCGGCAACACGGAACTCACATTTGGCGACGAATAGAGGATCGCTGGGCGATCGTCCATGAGCATTTAACGACAGACAGCTGATTACACTAAAGCATGTTCTGGAATAAAGCAAGTCATTGAGTCGCTACCTCAAGAACCATAGGAGATAAAATAGATGAATACACGCCATGATGCTCAAGTTGCTCTTGTGACGGGTGCCAACAAAGGTCTGGGGTTTGAAATCAGCCGTCAGTTGGCTCAACAAGGCATTACCGTTGTGATGGGAGCCCGTAGCGAGGAAAGGGGCTCCTCAGCCGCTGAACAACTTCGTCAGGAAGACTTAGATACTTACCCGGTCAAACTGGATGTTACGAACTCAGCTGATATTGAAGCATTGCCAAGATTCTTCCAAGAGAAATTTGGCCGACTGGATATTTTGGTCAATAATGCTGGCGTTTTGCTAGATTGGGGCGTCAAACCTAGTGATCTGGATATAGACATACTGCGGCAAACCTTTGAGACTAATGTCTTCGGCGCTTTTGCCGTCACAAAAGCAGTCCTCCCTTTGATCAGGGAAAGTGAGGCAGGCCGCATTGTCAATGTCTCAAGTCACCTGGGTTCGCTAACCGATACACTTGACGCCAACTCTTCCTACTACGATTTCTTGGGCATGGCCTATCAAGCTTCCAAATCGGCCCTAAACGCTTTAACGGTCCAGTTTTCCAAAGAGTTGACGGATACACCTATCAAAGTCAATGCCGCAACTCCTGGATGGGTGAAAACTGATTTAGGATCCGCTGAAGCAGATCTCACGCCGGAAGAAGGGGCTGATACACTTGTCTGGCTTGCAACTCTGACAGCGGATGGCCCTACAGGTGGATTTTTTATAGAGCGCAAAACCCATCCATGGTAAGTACCTATGCATTGAAAATTGCACAGAGGATAAGTGTCATTCCGAGTTAAGCGAGGAATCTCAAGCTCCTCCAAAGTCCGAGATATCTCGATTCCGCTTCGCTCCACTCGACATGACACCTGGTTCTACTGAGTGCTGATAGTGTAATTAATCTTGCGCGACCACTTCATTACAAAATACCTCCCCAAACAAGGAAATTAGGATTATGGAGAGCTTTTTGCAAGGCCAAACCGTATCGAAAACGTTCAATTTGGGCGGTGACCTAACCATTAACCGCCTGGGCTATGGAGCCATGCGCCTGACAGGACAACCCGGAAACTTTGGCCCCTATGCCGACTGGGAAGGCGGCAAAACTCTGTTGCGTCGCGCCGTCGAACTGGGCGTTAATTTCATCGACACCGCCGAAGCCTATGGTCCTGGCGACAACGAAGAAATTATCGCCGCCGCGTTGCATCCCTATTCTGCTGATTTAGTGATCGCCACCAAGGGGGGGATTCGCAAACCTGCGCCCGATGATATCCAAGCGGACGGCAGTCCCGAAAGCCTGCGATGTGGTGTAGAGGGTAGTTTGCGGCGGCTGCAGCGCGATCGCATCGATCTCTATCAACTCCATCGTCCTGACCCCAAAGTTCCCTTTGCTGAATCGATCCAAGCTCTGGCGGCGCTTCAACAAGAAGGCAAGATTCGACATATTGGCGTCTCTAACGTCACGCTAGAACAACTTAAAGCGGCTCAAGCGATCGCTCCCATTGCCTCAGTCCAAAACCGCTTTAGCCTGGCGGATCGCAGCCATGAAGCCATCCTGGACTACTGCGCCGCCCAACAGATTGCCTTTATCCCCTACGGCTCTCTCGGCGCCCATCCACTTAAGCGCGGCGCGCCTCTGGCGCAAGCAGACGGTGTGCTTGCGCACATTGCTCAATCTCACGGCGTCAATCCAACCCAAATCGCCCTAGCTTGGTTACTCCACCGTGCGCCCAATATCATCCTAATTCCAGGAACCACCACGATCGCCCACCTAGAAGACAATATGAAAGCGGCCTCGTTGCAGCTTGAAGAGGCAGAGTTAGCCCAGCTCAATGATTTGTAGGCTTGACATCCATTGTTAACGTGATGGCGTTATCTGGTTATGCCTGTCGATTTATTTGAACATCTTAAATCTTTGATGAGGCTATTCCAACCGTCCAGTGAGATTGGCAATTTCAGCAATCAGTTCTGAGATTTCTACTGGCTCCATTAAGTAGATGCGAAATCCTTGAGAAAGCGCGCGATCTCGCTCTTGGTTGTTGGCGATTAAAGCAATAGCTGGAATTGTTTTTTGGGGATCTTCAGCTGATGCTTCAAGCCGTTGCTTAAGCGAATTGAAATCATCATCCAGGCTAAAATCAATCAACACAATATCTGGTTGGAGCTGGTTCAGGTTTTCGAGCGCCATCACCAGTGAAGTTGCGTTAACATCCGCCCTCCGTAATTCTCCTAACTCAGCTTCTAGGCGTTGACTAACGATGTCATTTGCAACCACTAAAATTCGCAATCCTTGCACATGTTTCAAGCCGAACTGGAATCCAGGCGCGTGTGCTTTTCCCCACTCACACATCAGGTCTGTAATCGGTCGTAGGGTTTCTCCATAAGCTGTCAACGAGTATTCCACCCGTCGAGGCGACACTTGAAATACCTGACGGCTGACCAGTCTATCGGCTTCGAGTTGACGCAATTGGGTCGTTAGCACTTTTTGGCTGATTCCCGGCATCAACTGCATCAGTTCACCAAACCGCCTCGCGCCTCGCCGAAGCCACCAGAGAATGACACACTTCCATTTGCCCCCAATGACATCCAGCGTGACTTCGACAGGACACCCATACTGTTTCTCAACCATACTCACAATAATCCGTCAGTATCCATTTGGTAACTATTGAAGATGTGTGATATCACTAAGGCCCAAGCGATCTGAACGCTTCAACTTAGAAGAGGTTAGATCTAATCGTACAGAAGCCTCGCGCCCAAGTGCTTATTATTGTTCTATTTACTAACATCAATGATTCCCTACTTTATTAGCTAATTTTGTCATTGAACGCAGTTGTCAAAGATTCGAGATTTGTTGATACGCTATACATTGGAAACGTATCAGAAACACGCTTGCTTTATTTCTTCCCTTTCTGATGACACCTGCAAAGGTTGCGGTAAGGGATTTTAGAGTTCTTGTATCCAATTCAACTTTTTTTAGCCGCGTAGCAATAGTATGGTGCATTGACGTTATATCAACTATGCAACTCCATATTCGTTGAACTGAAGCCATCAATATGAAAAGCCACCCTAAGGAAAGTCATGGTTCAGAAACTAGCCCTCCGGAGCACTGGAGGCAGCGACAATCCTCGGAGCATAACAGGCAGGGACTTGTGTTTTGGCTGCTATTGGCTGGCCTTCTCGCTGGAGGGGGTTTGACCTGGGGACTGCTGCGTCGACAAAACGGGACTGAAGCAGTGGCGGCTATTCAACCGATTGCGGTCGAAGTGGAACAGTTACAAACTAGTCAGGTGAAGATCCGCTCTGAGTTTGTCGGCGCGCTAGAGGCGCAAGATCGAGTTATGTTGCGGCCAGAGGTGGAGGGACGGATTGCGCAGATTCTTGTGGAAAATGGCGCTCTCGTCTCGGCCGGGACTCCAATTTTACAGTTGAATCCAGAACGCTCCCAAGCAGTCGTAAGCAGTGCGATAGCCGACGTTGAGGTCGCCAGAGCATCGCGTAATACAGCCCAGGCGGAACTTTTGGCGGCAGAGGCCGATCGGGACAGCGCTATTGCTGAGAAAGACCTGCAAGATACGGAATATGAACGCACCCAAACCTTGGTGTTGCAAGGGGCGTTGTCACAACAATCGCTGGATCAGGTGACGCGCAATCGAGATGCGGCGATCGCTGCGCTGACAGCCGCTGAACGGCGAATTCAAGCTGCGCAGGCTAGTCTAGAAGAAACCGCCGCATCCTTACGTCGGGCGGAATCGAACGCCACCGTCGCTACCGACGACTTATCTGACTACCAAGTAACGGCCCCCATTGAAGGGGTTGTCGGCGATCTATTGGTTAAAGTAGGAGATTATGTCAGCACAGGGGAACTCCTCACTACCCTGACGCGCAATCAGACTCTGGAATTGCGTCTGTCAATTCCAGTAGAGCGTGCAGGCGATCTGCGCCAGGGGCTGCTGCCAGTGGAGCTACGCACCGAAGCAGGAGCGGAACCCCTGGTGGTTGGACGCATCAGCTTTGTCGCCGAGCGAGTTGAAGATGGAGCCCAATCCATCCTGGCTAAGGCGACATTTCCCAATCCGGGGGGGATACTGCGTGATGAACAGTTCGTCCGCGCCACCGTGATCTGGTCTGAGGAACCCGGCGTATTGGCGCCCACCACCGCCATTTCTCGAATTGGCGGGCAAAACTTTGTGTTTGTGATGAAGCCCGCCGAGGACGACGATGGGACCTATGTCGCGGAACAGCGACCGATTCAGTTGGGGGGCATTGAAGGTAACAGCTATCACGTCATCAGTGGGTTAGATACAGGCGAAATTATCGTCACTGCAGGCATTTTGAGATTGTCGGATGGAACGCCTATCACGCCGGAATTTGCTGATTCAACTAGTCAATAGGTTTTTGGAAAATGTCATTTGATATTTGTCATTTGTCATTTGTAGTTTGGGGTGGAGCCGATGGATTTTAAGTATGCGTTGAGTTTAGGGGCGAGTTCTTCAGTTGAGAATTCAGACAATTTATAAACTCGTAAACTCTGGAAATTTCTACTTGTCATGTTTTCTTAGTTAATTTCCACAAGGGATTTGCAGTTAAGTAATGTCCTATGGCTAAAGAGTCGGATAGTTGTTGAACAACCCTGTCGCGGATTGGTAGGGGCGCTAGCGAAGCCATGACCCTTGGGCTATAGCATTCGGCAGATAATTTTCCAAGAACCATGAAGATTTTTCATCGAATGCTTCGCCCCTACGTCGGGACATCATTTATCCACAAATCCCCAATGACCAATGACCAACCCGACCCTTTCAGCTTAAATGAATGATATTTGAGGCCAAGTCAATGGAGCAGTCAAATCCACAACAAGAATTTGTCTCGTCGGAATCCGCTCTAGACGGTAGCCAAGCCTCCAGTCAACAGTTATCTGCTATCCAGCAGATGTTGAGTCAGATGGCGAGCGAGATGGCGACGCTGCGGCAAGAAGTGAGTCGGCTCACCAAATTGCCCCAGCAGGTCAGTCAGCTTGAACGGCGTCTGATGGTTGTGGGAGATCTGTATCGGTATGATGCTCTGCATGAGCAGCTCGCTTCTCAACAGTGGTTCGCGGCTGACAAAGAAACGGTGAAACTGATTGCTGCGATCGCCAGCGTGGTTGATTTGGAAGATCTTAGCCCCCGCGATATTCGCAGCTTTCCTTGTGGAGAGCTGCAGGTGATCGATCGGCTGTGGGCCACCTACAGTGAGGGACGCTTTGGTTTCAGCGCCCAGCTCCAGGTGTATCAGGCCCTCGGCGGCGACCTGGAATCGACGATTGGGGAAGATCAAAGGCTGCTGGAGCGTTGGGGGGCTGAGTTGGGTTGGCGTAGCGGTGTGAGTGAGCGGAATCCAGGGGGCGATCGCTGGCGCAAGTGCGATGAATTAGATTTTTCCCTGAGTGCGCCCAAAGGTTGCCATCCGTCGCGTTGGTGGAATTCTCCTTATGGGTCTCGCATGACCAACTATTTTCTCAACCGCTTGATCACCTGTGAACTATAGCGCTGCGATTAGGGACTTGCAGATAAATGACGTACCGCCGTAGGGGCTAAGCATTTGGAGCAAAATTGACAGAAGCGTCTGAAGAATTACAGCCAAATGCTATAGCCCAAGGGGCATGGCTTCGCTAGCGCCCCTACCAATCCACGACAGGACTACTCAAAAACTATCCGACTTTCTAGCCATGGGACATTAACTGCAAATCCCTTAGACACGATTGTGATTAGACCCGATACAGACGAGGTTCCATACAAGTAGCTTAGCCCACAGCTTCAATCTAACGGCTCCAGCCTGTTCAAAGCCCTTCCCCCTCTCTCCCCCTCTCCCTTCCCCTCTTTCCTATGTTTGTCGAAAACTTCATCCGTCGCCCCGTACTCACCATCGTCTGTTCCATCATCATTTTTATGGTGGGCGCCATCAGTATCCCCACCTTGCCGGTGGAGCAGTACCCCGATATTAGTCCAGTGCAGGTGGTGGTGAGCGCCAACTACATCGGCGCTAGCGCCCAGGTGGTGGAAGAAACCGTTACAACAGTGCTGGAGCGAGAAATCAACGGCGTCAACGGTATGCGCTACATCAACTCCACCAGTAGTGACGACGGCGGCGGCGCCATCACGGTCACGTTTAAGCAGGGTTATAACCTGGATATCGCAGCGGTAGATGTCCTCAACCGGGTTTCCATTGTTACTCCCCAACTACCGCAGGAGGTGCAGCGCACTGGCGTCACTGTCCGCAAACAGTCCAGCAGTGTCGTGGTGGGAATGGCGATTTACAGTGAAGAGGAAGGCCTATACGACGACAACTTTATTAGCAACTATGCCGATCTCTATGTGCTGGACGCCCTACGACGGATTGAGGGGGTGGCTCAGATTCAACCCTTTGGGGAGCGACGCTATGCCATGCGACTGTGGCTCGATCCGGCTAGAATGGCGGCGCGAAACATTACCACTGAAGATTTGGTGGCGGTGATTGAGGAGCAAAATCTCCAGGTGGGGGCTGGCAGCATTGGACAACCGCCTGCGACGGATGGGCAGAGTTACCAGTTGACCCTGCGGGCTAAAGGTCGGCTGGAGGATGTCTCTGAGTTTGATGATCTGGTGCTAAAAACTGAGGATGACGGCGCACTGGTGTATTTGCGGGATGTAGGACGGGCGGAACTGGGGGCCGAGAGCTATGGCACCTTTGCTCGCTATCAGCGGCAGGGGGCGATTGGCTACCGGATTGTGCAGACGCCCGGAACTAACGCGCTGGAAGCGGCCAATGCCGTAAAGGCGACGATGGCGGAACTTGCCAAAGACTTTCCCCCTGGGCTTACTTATTCCGTTCCCTACGACCCCTCACTATTTGTGGTGGAGTCCAGCAAAGAAGTCATCAGCACCTTACTCCAGGCGATCAGTCTGGTAGTGTTAGTGCTGTTTCTGTTCTTGCAAAATTGGCGAGCCACCATTGTTCCAGCTGTGGTGATTCCAGTGGCGTTGATCGGCACATTCGCCTTTATTAAGGTGTTCAATTTTTCCATCAACAGCCTCACCCTATTTGGCTTGATTTTGGCGACTGGGATGGTGGTGGATGACGCCATTGTGGTGGTGGAGGACATTGTCGGGAAAATTCAAGAGAAGGGCATGCGCCCTCACTTGGCCGCTATCGAGGCGATGCGTGAGTTGACTGGGGCTGTGATCGCCACCTCTTTGGTATTGCTGGCGGTGTTCATCCCTGTGGCGTTTTTTCCAGGTACGACTGGCCAACTTTACAAGCAATTTGCCCTCACTATCGCTTTTTCCATCACCATTTCCACCTTTAACGCCCTCAGTTTGACGCCAGCCCTTTCCGCCCTGCTGATTCGTTCAGGACAGCAACCGAGGGGGTGGTTAGGTCGCTTTTTCGCTTGGATCAATCGAGGCATTGACGGCATGCGGCGGGGATATCAATCTTCTATCAGCCGATTGACTCGATTGAAAACCACAGTGCTGATTTTGTTTGCGGCGGCGTTAGGGGTGGCGGTATGGCTCTATACGACGGTGCCGACAGCCTTTCTGCCAGATGAAGACCAGGGCTACCTGATTAGCCTGGTGCAAGGGCCGGAAGGCTCGTCGGTTAACTACACCAGCGATGTGATCGATCAAGTGGATCAGATCTACCTCGATATTCCGGAAGTAGAAGGAACTTTCTCGTTGGGGGGCTTTGGCTTTAGCGGCAACACCCCGAACAATGGCGTCATTTTTTCGCCGCTGATTCCTTGGGGCGATCGCCCCCGGGCCGACCAATCGGCTCAAGCCGTTTTGAATCAGGTCTGGCCTCAGTTTGGGCAAATCAAAGAAGCGAACGTGATTGCCTTCAATCCTCCTACGATTCAAGGGTTAGGCAGCATCAGCGGCTTTGTCTTTCAGTTACAAGATCGGGGCAGTAACGATCTGCAAACCTTTCTGCAAGCGAAAGATGAGTTGATTGGCGCCGCCAACGCCGCTCCTGAATTGCAGAATGTGTTCACTACCTACACCGCCAATGCACCCCAGCTCGAAATTGATATCGATCGCAGCCTCGCTAAAGCCATGCGGGTAGATGTAGATGAAATTCTGAATACCTTGCAGAGCTTCTTGGGATCTCGTTATGTCAATGATTTTAACGCCTTTGGACGGACCTATCGAGTGTATATTCAAGCCGATCAAGCGTTTCGCTCTAACCCCGCCGACATTGGCAAGTTATATGTGCGATCGGAAACAGGGGAGATGATTTCCCTGGATACTCTGGTGACTGTATCCCCGACCACCGGTCCCCAAACCCTCAACCACTACAACCTGTTTCGCTCCATCGAAATCAATGGCTCCCCAGCCCCAGGCTATAGTTCTGGACAAGCGATCGCAGCCATGGAGCGGATCGCCAGCGAAACCCTGCCCAACAATATGAGCTTTGAATGGTCAGGGATTTCCCTAGAAGAACTGGAGTCCGGCGGCCAGGCGCCAATCATTTTTGGCTTGGGAATTATCTTTGTATTTCTGGTGCTCTCGGCCCAGTATGAGAACTTTATCGATCCAGTAATTATTCTGCTGGCCGTACCACTCGGGATGCTGGGGGCGCTTTTGGCAGTCTCGTTGCGGGGACTGCCCAATGATGTCTATTGCCAGGTGGGGCTGGTCATGCTGATTGGGTTGGCGAGTAAAAATGCAATTTTGATTGTGGAGTTTGCGAACCAACTGCGCGATGAAGGGCTGTCGATTGTGCGGGCGGCAGTAGAAGCCTCACGAC
>JASJDH010000264.1 GCA_030065175.1 Leptolyngbyaceae cyanobacterium MO_188.B28
AAAATTGTCCCTAGACAACCCTGGGCTCCAACGACGAGAACAGTTGCCATGACTAGACTCCTCCGCAAATTGCGATCAGCTATACTCCTTTCCTATTGCTTACTTACAAACTTGAGCCAAAAAGTTGAGGAACTTGTGAGGCATCTAACCGCGCGATCTCAGTCTAACAACGCCCATGTACACCGACCACCGAAAGTGGTTCGGTATGATGCAGAGGTTATCTGCGACGGGTGATGGGCAACGTTAGACATACGAATTATTGGTAGAGGTTAAGTTTGCTCCTATCGTCTACATTAAGGGTCAACACTAAATTGGATTAAGTGATGTTACATAGAAACGAAAAGTACCCTTAAGGGTACTAGCGAAATCTCATCCTAAATCCCATACTTTTATCAAAGGCTAAAGCATCAAGTTATACCAAACTGACATGAAGGTGAGCAGAATGGAACAGCTGAAAGCCTTGCTAGGCGGCGTTCCATTCTATTCAACCTCAAATTAAATTGGTATTAGCATTAATACACCAGCAGAGTGATGCTAAAGCCATAAACTAGGTTGATTGGGAAAACTCGGCGTTTTCTTCCAATCAAAACTTTTATGCTTTTTATAATCACCACCTAACTATTCGGTTAGAGCTAACTTCCGTAAACCTTTGATTGAGTTGCACAAGCTAGTTGCAACAGCTTAATCACTCCATTAGGTAGTTCAAGGTTTACTTTGATTTCAGGAGAGAGAAGATGTATTCAACAACCTCAAGCTTGTCAAAGGAGATCAGCCCTGTTGAGAAGCCAGTTCAATTTGAAAGACCACAATTTGGAGCCAGTCTGATTCAAGCTGGGAGCCTTATTAATGCGCCTCAGGCGCGCAATGATTTCTCTGTAAGTGGAGATGGTCTTACAGCAGCAGTTCTTGACACTGGCTTAAGAGTTACTCATTTAGATTTTTCAGATCGTGTCGTTGCTCAACAAAATTTCACTACTGACAACGGTAGTAATTCCAATGATGCTTCAGATGGTAACGGCCACGGTACTAATGTGGCTGGCATCATTGCAGCTAACAGATTTCATATTGGTATTGCTCCGGGCGCCAACATTATTCCGATCAAGGTGCTATCAAATAGTGGTGGAGGCAGTTTCACCGCGATCAGGGATGCTTTGCAATGGGTCATTGATAACCAAAGTACGCATAACATTACTGTTGTTTGCATGTCTTTAGGTGACGGCCAAAATTATACCGATGACGCCCTCTTCTCAAGTGACGAAATTCGATCAAAAATTCAAACTTTGAGAAATAATAAAGTTGCAGTAGTAGTTGCTGCTGGCAATGATTTTTTCACACATTCAAGTCGGCAGGGGATGAGCTACCCAGCAATTATACGCGAGACGGTAAGCGTTGGAGCTGTATATGATGCTAGAGAAGGTGGCTTTACTTACAGCAGTGGTGCTTCTACCACTGAGAGTGCGCCTGATCGAATCACACCATTCTCTCAGCGATTGCATGAGACAGTAAACGGTGCAACACGAACTGAAATTTTTGCGCCTGGAGCACCTATTACATCATCTGGAATACTAGATGATGACGCTGAGTCTACTCAGCACGGAACCAGTCAAGCAACACCTGTAACAGCAGGCGTGATCCTTTTATTGCAGGAATATTACCTGAGGTTAACTGGTTCACTACCGTCCGTTGACGAGTTGGAAACATATTTACGTGCTGGTGGAGTTATGATCAATGATGGAGATGACGAGCAAGACAACGTTACAAATACTGGCCTTAACTTCCTCAGAATTGATGTAGTGGGAGCATTAGAGAATATAAATAGTCGCCTGCAAAAAGCTATGTTTGAGGAACAAAAAACGTTGCTAGCAATTGGTGATGGTAGCTAGTCACTGAATAGTTCCTGAGTCAGGGCAACTCAGGTAGCCAATCTGCTGAATTGAAGGTGGTTGGGTGCTTGACATTGCCTGCCATTCCTAACTAGCTCGTGCAGCAGGCGTGCAGGGATAGTGTGTGCTTTCACAAAAGTTGGTCTCACGCCGCTGACGGCAGCCGTTGTGAAGACAGATGACATGAAGAACGAGTCCGATTACGACCCATAACGCACGACGATTCTGAATTCGTGTATCAGATCAAGAAGAAGACCCTCCGCGACTACGTTGACGAGATTTGGGGTTGGAATGAATCCCAACAACGCGAGTATCACAAGAATGCTTTCAATCCGTCCGACATGCATATTGTATTATCGGACCGAGACCAGATTGGCGTTATTTGTTTCACGTTAGACGATTCCTGTGTAAAGGTGGGTCTTATATGTCTCGATCCCAAGCACCAGAATTGCGGTATAGGATCTTCCTTGATGCAAGGAGCAATTGAGCAAGCGCGGTCACGAGGTGTTCCCGTCACCCTTCGTGTTCTGAAGCCAAACCCGGCAACAGGGTTCTATGAGAAACTGGGATTTAGGATTGTATCTGAAGACGATACGCATTACTATTTGGAAAAGTCTTCACAACCAGCGGATGGACGCTGACAAATAAGTTCGTCCGCCCTCTATACAGCTCACGTTTATAACAGGTAGCACTTGTGTTTGGATCTATATCGAAACAACACGAGTTTGGGCTTGACTATTGGATTAGGAATTGGGACTAATGGGAATTTCTATATTTCTGCCCAATGTATTTAGGAAACGGAAGAGGTGTTCTATGGAAAAGCCGATAATTTGCCGCGCACTAATGCTGACACCTTAGGTTGATCTATAGTTCAAATGAACTGCCTCCCTTCTGCGATAGGATCAGCAGTAAAAGCGATAGATAAAGCTGTCTCATGACCCAAACACTCCAGACAGACTGGCGACCAGTCATCAAAGACTTGGAAGCGGCGATTGGTAAGGATAGTGTCATCCGGCGTAAAGAAGAACTGCTGGTCTACGAATGTGATGGGTTGACCAGTTATCGTCAGCGGCCAGCAGTGGTGGTGCTGCCCCGGACGACGGAACAAGTTGCGGCGGCGGTTAAGGTGTGCGATCGCTATCAAGTTCCCTTTGTCGCCCGGGGCGCTGGGACCGGACTTTCCGGCGGCGCGTTGCCGGTGGAAGACTGCGTCTTGATCGTCACCGCGCGGATGCAGCAGATTCTGGAGCTGGATTTAGAGAACCAGCGGATTGTGGTGCAGCCCGGGGTGATTAACAATTGGGTGACCCAAGCGGTCAGTGGAGCCGGGTTTTACTACGCCCCCGATCCCTCCAGCCAAAGCGTCTGTTCCGTCGGCGGGAATGTGGCCGAAAATTCTGGCGGCGTCCATTGCCTCAAATACGGAGTGACCACCAACCATGTTTTGGGCTTAAAGGTGGTGCTGCCCAATGGAGAGATTATGGACATAGGCGGCAAAGTGCAGGAAATGCCGGGGTACGATCTGACGGGGATATTTGTCGGCTCTGAAGGCACCCTGGGGATCGCCACAGAAATTACCCTGAGAATTCTTAAAGCGCCAGAATCGATTCAGGTTTTGCTGGCGGATTTCACCAGCGTGGAGGCGGCGGGGTCCACCGTTTCTGACATTATTGGCGGGGGGATCATTCCAGCGGGCATGGAGATGATGGACAACTTCAGCATCAATGCCGTAGAGGATGTGGTGGCCACTAACTGCTACCCCCGGGACGCCACCGCTATTTTGCTGATTGAGATTGATGGACTGGAAGCAGAGGTGGCGGCGATGAGCGATCGCATCAAGGCAATCTGCCGTCAAAATGGCGCCCGCGATGTCGCCACAGCCGTCGATCCAGAAGAACGACTACGCCTCTGGAAAGGCCGAAAAGCCGCCTTTGCCGCCATGGGTAAACTCAGCCCTGACTACTATGTCCAGGATGGCGTCATTCCCCGCACCCAGCTGCCCTATGTGCTGCGAGAAATCGAAGCTCTGGGAGAAAAACACGGCTATCGGGTCGCCAATGTGTTTCATGCCGGGGATGGCAACCTCCATCCCCTCATCCTCTACAACAACGCCGTCCCCGGCCAATTAGCGAAAGTGGAGGAATTGGGCGGCGACATTCTCAAGCTTTGTGTCAAGGTAGGCGGAAGTATTTCGGGCGAGCATGGCATCGGCGCCGACAAGCGGTGCTATATGCCCGATATGTTCAGCGCGGCGGATCTGGAAACCATGCAGTGGGTGCGACAGACCTTTAACCCCAAAGGATTGGCTAATCCGACGAAGATTTTTCCAACGCCACGAACTTGTGGAGAAGCGGCTAGTGCGCAAGTGAATCCTAAGTTTGCATCCATAGAGCGCTTCTGAGCAGATCAGACGACCCCATCGGCTTGTAACATGTGGGCCTCTATTTTTTCCCAATTGCTGCGTGAGACTCTCACGGACGCCTGTTTGCATTCCACCATCAATGTATTCACATAGAGATAATTTCTGAGTGCTTGTACTTCTTCCGGCGCCAATTGCAGCCACTTTGGATCAAGATGAAAAGCTTGCAGCCAAGTTCTCCAGACCCGTTTGGCAAATACCCCAGACATTTCGTTCGGTTGTTTATGGCTGGGAACCTGGGATTTGAGTTTTTCCAGGTTGGCCCGTAAAATCCCCAGATTGATGTTATTAAAGATTTGTTGCTGTCGAAACTCTTTGCCTAACGCCTGAATCCGCTTTTTATAGTCATTCAGGGCGTCGCAATTGGCGCTGAGTCGGACAATTTTTCGGGGGCGGCTGAGGCTGGAATCTAAGCTGGAATTTAAGCAACGGGTTAGCCAGCGGGCATGTTTGAGGGCATGAGCACTATTCGTTGTTGTTGTTTCTGGCCGATCAACCATGCTCATGTAAGAAAAGGCCAGGGCTCCTGCGATGTCTAGGGCGGCGGCGCGCTTAGCCACGGGACTAAATTCGGGGTTCCATCTCTCTGAGATTTTGTTTGACCAGCCCAGTAAGTTTCTTAGATTTGAGGTGTTGATAAATGTCTGGAGTTCTTTCTCCATCAGCAATAGCAATTCATCCGCCCCAGCCCGCATTAATCCAGCCACCAGCAAAAAGACATCTCGCCATCGCCGATCTAAGAGATGGTGTGCGACCAGTTGGTCAACTTGGTGATGGTCATCAATATATTGGGCGGTTAAGTATTCCTGAAACGTAAGATGGGAAAAGGAATAAACATTCTGAGCCGGTTCAACTAAGATGCCTTGTTGAATTTCAATGGCTTTTAACACGCCTTCTCCATCCAGACAGGCAGGGGCATTTAGATTTTCCGTCAAAAAGGTCTTGATTTTTTCAACAACTTCTTCCTTAGAAAAAAACAGTCGGTTGGCTTCAAACCCTTGATAAGCAAGTTCTGACAACATTGCTTTTTCAATTGGCAGATTCAAATCCTGATAAATGGGATTTCGCTGAACTCGCTTTTCCACCTGCCATTTATGCATAAAGAGATCTAACGATTCTTCGCAGAGAATTGACCGGTTACGGGGAAGATTTTGAGAGGTGTCATAGATAAAACAGAGTAGCGTTAACAATAGAGGGTTATGGGTCAGTTCTTGAGGACCGCTGGTGGTTGAGTTGCGCAACAGCTCACAGAACTGTTGCACCGTTTTTGACTTTTCATCCAGGGTGGAATGAAACCAATTACGGAGAAACTGCACGATTTGAGCATCGTCAAATGCAGCAATTTCTACCTCAGTAAAATTGAGGAAACTGCTATAGTCGGCAGCCAGACGACAGGAGGCAATAAATCGGTTTCTGTGATATCGGCGAACAAAGTCGCGAATTTGAATCAACGCCTTATCTAATCGGTTAATCGGCGCTTCATCTAGGCCATCCAGTAAAATGAGCAGCTTGCCGCGTTGTAAGGCTTTTGCTGCAAACTGATCCGCTTCTGGAATGCCGCAGACCCTAAATTCCGCTTCGATGATTTGCTCAAGCGTATCTTGCTCGGGGTCAAAATGCTTTAGCTCGATGAATACAGGAATACAGGAGTGCTTAAGTTTACCTCTGTGAGACTTGAGGGCCTCTAACCCCATTTTCTTTAAGAAGGTGGTCTTTCCAGACCCTGGGCCGCCCCGCACCATCATATACTGCTCCTGGTTGGCGAAATCTAGGGCGTCTTTTTTAGGCTGGCCGAAAGCGTGACGTTCGCGCCGACGGGATGGATGGGAGGAGGGTTCTAAAGCCTGGATTGATTCAATATAGCGAGTCGCCTTTTGGTCCCATACCTGGATTGGGGTAAAGATAGATTCGATATCTATCGGCTCAGTCATTCCTAAGAGTTTGATTAGGCCGTGCCGCTGCTTGTACCTTTGCTCATATCCAGAAAACGCCGTTCGAAACTTTTCTTGAGACTCTCGGCTGTTTAGCTTTCTGTAAAGCCAGACGAATAAATTATCATCTGCTCTCAAAATCGATTCAAAAATAGGCACTGCTATGCCGCTGAGAGCTGAATCAGCTAATGAATATGGCAATGGCGTGGATGAACTAGTCATGATTGGCGCGACCCTAATTCAATAGTTGCGAGCAAGATGATCCAAACAGGGGCCCTTCAGTACATGAGTATTTAGGGCGTTAGCACATAAGTATTTAGAGCGATTTGAGGCTCGTCCCCTCAAATTTTCTGGCGATAGACTAGTCAGCTAGATGGATATCAGCGCACAGAAACCGCCAACTAGTGAACTTCTGTGTATCCATGCAAAGGTCCAAATAAAGAATATTGACTGAATATTTATGGCTAAAAAATGAGCTAAACCATGTTGTCGCCAGCGATTTAGGGGCGCGGTTTCGTGGAGACGGGGATTTGGGAGCAGGTAGACAGCCAACTTTCTATACAGATTACTGGCATCAATTCTTGGGAATCAATTTTCAACTTTCGGAGCGTTT
This sequence comes from Leptolyngbyaceae cyanobacterium MO_188.B28, assembly GCA_030065175.1. GTDB lineage: Bacteria > Cyanobacteriota > Cyanobacteriia > Phormidesmidales > Phormidesmidaceae > JAKSDM01. The sequence continues at coordinate 6,847 of JASJDH010000264.1, forward strand.
TGATGTTGCTGCCATGTATAGAATTTTGGCAAATATATTCCCTTCTCCCCGTGATCAGCGTTGGCTCTGACTGGTGATCCGCTTGACTTACAGAGGTGATCGATCCACTGATGACTTGTGATAGCGACTTGTCAGATAAGTGACTCAGATTACTGAAACACGGATCTAAACCCTCTCACACCACTAAACCTGGCCGCTTTGAAAAGTCTTTTGCACATTGTGGTCGCCTATGGGTGATTCATCATCGCATGCATCTGACCCAAGTCAGAGTTGAAAAGTTTTGTTGCTGAAACACTCTGAAACACGCTGTAATGAACGGTTTTGCGGTTTGTAACTGTCCCTATTTTGTCACGCACTCTATAGTTCAATGACGCTTAAACCCGCAATCTGAAAGGAAAAGCGAGATTTTATTTCTAAAAAAATTAACCGTTCCAGGAAAATAGAGGAGATCTGTATGTTTATTCAAGATGGTGAGAACAGGCAATCTGATGAGAAGCAGACGCTAGATATCGCACTCAAAAAAATAGAGGAAGGCTCCACTGCTATCCATCACTTTACCCGACAATTTACTCGGAAATTTTCAGAGTTAGAGCGACAAACCACAGAAAAAAGTCAATTAGTTGAAGAGCTAACCAAAAAACTGGAAAAGTCAGAAAAGAAAGCAGAAGAAGCCCAGAAAAAAGCTGAAGAAGCCAAACATTTTATGGATGCCAACTATTCCTATTTAATCCAGGATTTTTTTGAGAAGCCTAAAGAGGAATTTAGGCAATCCATGCTTGACCGATCTAATGAATCAGTTAAGGTGGTCTTTAAATATGCAGTCATCTCAATACTTGTCTCCTTGGTGACCGCGACTATCTCATCGATTTCTGCAACTTTCTATATTCTCAAGGTTAGTCATGATTCTACTCAAGAAATCACAACGACGGTTCAGGGATTAGTCGATGACGTAGATGCTCAGCAAGTCTCTAATAGTCGAGAGATTGATGATCGGCGCAATCGAAGATAGAAAGCAAATAAGTTGCCTATTAAAACCAACGCTGCGGTGATTTCCTCTGAAGAAAACCGCAGCGCTTTTCACGGCTGAAGACACTGGCCTAAATTAGATTATAGGGAGCTAACGAAGTTGCCCAACATCCAAATTAGGGTTAGCAGGATAGCAGTTTTCAAAACTGCCCCCATGGTGACTTCAGCGGCTTCAATCACTCGATGGGTAGTCATTGCCTATCGCCTCCATTATGAAGAGATCAATGAATCGAGCCAAACCGATAGGCGGTCTCTACTTCTACCTTAGCTAAAATCTCTGCATTTCGACTATTTCCAAGAATAACTCTTATATTTCTTAATTGCTTTTCAATAAATCATGAAGGGGTGTCTGACATCATCTTTTGGATGATCTGGAGAGGATTTGTTTTTTTATTACCCTGCCAAAGGTCCATGACTTCTATTTGCCGAATACGAAGCATGAATTCTAGTTGAGAGATACCGTCCTCATAGCAATGGACAGACAGTTCCTCTACTTCTGGAAAGGCTTCATCAGTGATCTGGTCTAGCCAATCGAAAGTTGCTTGTCTTAGCTTTTCAATATCTGTATATACTGACTTGAGTTTCTCAATTTCTTCTATCAGCTCCCTTGATTTTGGAGGTGGAATATCATCCCGATCAAAGAAGTCATCAAAGGATTTTTTCATGAGTTGACGCGCTTGTTTCTGGTCCGCCTCAAAAAGTGTATTGACTACTTCGGAGTTTGGTGATCTTTGCAGCTCTTCGATTGATATGTTTGTCAAAAAATACAATTGCTTTAGTCACCCGGTCAAAGGACCTTAGATCGAGGATCATTTCTGCTTCCCCACGAAATTTAAAATTGGTAGAGCCCCCCGGTAGTTGTGAATAACGGTGGTTTTTTCTTGACCATCATTAAATCTGTTCAGATGAGGTGAGCAGAGCATAAGACTTCTGATTGAACCACATACTGGGTATAGAATTCAGGAGTTCGAATTCAGGCTATCGCTGACGGGCATCACCCTAAAGTGGGACATTGTCCTTTGATCACAGTCTCTTTCCAAAGCTGATGCAATTGACCAGTCAAACTGGAGCTAAGTCAGTCTTGAGGTAATACAAGGGGGAGATGGCGACGATTTCTTTTCTTGAGGAAGTGATTAATATGGATGCGCCATCAGATTACGAGCAACTGCAGGCGATGAGTAGGGGGGAGGGCTAGCTAGGAGGCAGGGGGTGAGGAAAGTTACTGATGAGTAGCCGCTAAATCCACGGACTATCATACGCCCATTGACCCTGTCTACTAACTACTGCCTACCCCCTTACCCCAAAAACTAGGCGTTATAACTAACTAGACTCACAGCGCCTGTATCGAGATCGTAGTATCCGCCTACTAATTTGAGTTTGCCCTCTGCAACTCTACTCGCAACCACAGGAGAGAGGCTAAGGCGCTTGAGTTCCACCCTTACATTCTCTATGATCGCATTTTCGAGGGGATCTCCGGGACGCCCTTTGGAATCTTCTACCGCTTGGTTAATTGCGTATAAAAAACTGTTAATCATGCCAGGGTATTCACCGCCTTCAAAGGCAGCCCCGACGGCGCCGCACCGCTTATGCCCCAGCACCATCAGGATGGGAGATTTGAGAACGCCGACAGAATACTCTAAGCTGGCGATCACTTCGGTAACTGCAATATTGCCCGCCACCCTGACGGTGAATAAATCGCCAATGCCTTGATCAAATATAATTTCAGAAACCACTCGGGAATCCGCACAGGTCAAAATCGCTGCAAAGGGGGCCTGACCTTCTGCTACTTCTTCCACCCGAGCTAGGGTCTGATTTGGGTTTCTCCGCTTATTCTCAACAAAGCGCTGATTGCCGTTCATTAATTTTTGCAGCGCTTCATCAGGCGATAAATCTGATTCTTCTCCGGGTGCAGCCGCAATAGTTGTGGAATAAGAAGAGTTATCGGGGGGATCAATGGCTTTTGCAATCGAACTCGACCCTAACCATCCAGTGAGAGACCCTGCGCCGACGGCCCCTGCGCCATATCGAATCAACTTCCTCCGCGACATGTCTACGTTATTTAATGGTTGCTTCAATGTAATTTCTCCAGAAAGCTTGATCTACGGGTATGCCCTTTAACGGGACGTCCCAGAAAGGGCGGTCTAGACTCAGAAACCAGAAGCTCGAAAGAGCCCGGCCACCTGAACACTCCTAAGAAATTTGTCAATCCGATGAGGCTGAAATTCCTTTCAAATAAAGGGTTCAGAGGTCTAATCAACCTATCAGCTTCACGAATGATATGGGAGCGCTACAGTTCGGAGACTGATCTTAGTATGTAATAGTTCCGCACTGAGGGATAGGTGGGTGATTTAGGTTACTTCTTAGGGATCTGGAGAGTCATCCCTCTGGCCCTCCAACTCCACCCATTCTCTGCAGAAAGGCTAATAATTAAGGTATCCAACTCAGGGGAGGATGACTGAATCGTGTTGTGTGCGGACGATTTGTTAGCGCTTGAGTTATTCCAAACACTGCCTAGGCATCGGGTCGATTGGGTGTGCGATCGCGCTCGGGCCTGGGAGTTAAACAGTGGCGATTTCCTGATTAAAGAAGGGGATCCGCCCCAGGGATTTTGTGTTCTGCTGTCGGGACAAATGCTGATCACTCGCCAAAGTGAGGGATTAGCCATGCCAATTGGGCAGCACAAGGCCCCCGCTTTCTTTGGTGAGATTCCGGTGCTTACCGATGAGCCTGTCATGGTTTCATTACGGGCGCTGACCGACTGTCTGCTTTACGAAATTCCGGGGGAGGACTTTCTAGAGTTACTGCATGAGTGCCGAGATTTTGAGCGCACTGTGTTTCGGGTAGTGCAGCGGCGATTGCGCGGATTGGAGTCTTTCATTCGCAACCGCGAGAAGATGGGGGCGCTGGGCAATCTGGCGGCGGGTTTGGCCCATGAGCTGAATAATCCGGCGGCGGCTTTGGTGCGGGCGTTGAAAGATTTGCCCCCCGCCTTAATTGAATTGGAGCGGATGAACTTGGTTTATGGGCAGCGCAATGTAGAGGAAGCCCATACCCAGCAATGGCTGGAAGTGCGGGAAAAAGGGTATGACACCATTATCCATAACCCGATTAGCGGTCTGGAGTTGAGCGATCGCGAAGATAGAATGCTCGACTGGTTGGAAGCCTATGGGGTGGAAAATGCTTGGGAACTGGCCCAACCGTTAGCGACTGGCGGGGTCGACATAGAAATGCTAGAACAGCTACTGGAACGGTGGCGGAACGACCCCACTGAACTGAGGGATATGGGGTTACGTTGGTTGGCTCTTTCCTTTGATGTCATGTCTGAGATTGCTGGCGGCTTACGGGGCGCGGAACGGATCTCTGAGCTGATTCAATCCATGAAATCCTATTCCCATATGGACCAGGGCGCTCAGCAAATGGTTGATATTCACCAAGGCATTGATGATACCTTGCAACTCTTGGCCTATAAGCTGAAGCCAAACATTGAAGTTCAACGAATGTACGATCCCGCCCTGCCCAAAATTCTGGCCTACGGCAGTGAACTTAATCAAGTTTGGACCAGTTTAATTGACAATGCAATTGATGCTTTACATAGCAGTTCTCAGGCCGTCGCGTTAAGGTCTGAACCATCTGAGCCGTTCCAAAATCAAAGACAAACTGCACCGCTTAATCCTCACTTAGGCGCTTTCCCCACCCTCACAATTCGCACAGCTCAGAAGCATGACGCCATCTTGGTGGAGATTATGGATAACGGCCCGGGGGTGCCAGCCGAGATCCAAACCCGAATTTTCGACCCTTTCTTTACCACCAAGCCCGTCGGTCATGGCTCAGGATTAGGGTTAGACCTGGTCAGGCGAATTATTGAAAATCGTCATCAAGGCGCAATTACCCTGGACTCACAACCTGGCAGGACCTGTTTCCTAATTTGTCTGCCCTTGGGCGAACAACAATCACTTGATAGCGAAGCGGCTATGAGTTGACCATGACATTCAAAGACTACTTTACGGATTATGTGAGTTAGAAAATTGTGAAAAAAGGCGAGGAGACGTCAAGATTATCTGGTAACACACCAAAGCTTGAGGTCTCCTCATGAC
>JASJDH010000265.1 GCA_030065175.1 Leptolyngbyaceae cyanobacterium MO_188.B28
GTCACTGCTAAGACCAATCAAATTCTGCAGTCGATGCCGCCAAACATCCGCCCTATACTGTATTCGCTCTGGCTTATCGGTTGTGCTAGTAATATAAGTCACGAATTTAGAGTCATTGGCTATCAAGTCCAAAAACTCTTCCCGAACGCGGTCTGCAATCGGTAGAATCTGCTCCCTGTCATAGTAACTAAAGGTATACAGAAGCGTATCCCAAAGCGCGACATTGAGCTTCTTACTTTCCCATCCTCCGTTGGGATCGGTCTGCTTTCCCAAGTTGAATCGATGAAAGGCATTCTCACCGAAAACAGCATAGGCCATCTCAATTGATTTCTCAAAAACAGATTGCATCTCTTTCAGCTCTTTCGGGCTCAAATCTCGATGCTTTTCCATCTCAGAATTCAGAAACCGTTTCATCGGTCCCTTGTACTTTAAATGAGTGTTTCTCCACATCGCAAAGAACCGCAAAATCAATTGCCTATCCACCATGCGCATATGGGGAACGTCAGCACCCATGATTTTCAATAAAAACGGATTCCGGGCTAGATCGTGCAAAAGTTGGTTGTAACTGCCTCGGTAGACGCAATTGCGAACTTCTTGATCATTGAGTTTCTCAGCCCCAAGGTTTAATCGCTCAAATACCTCAAACTTTACATCCGGATCCGAATCTGCTTGAATCACAATCAAACGCAAAATGCAGTTTAGAATCGTTTCTTGCAATTCCACATCTAAGTTATTGAACGTCTTGCGATTCAGCTCAGTGAGTACTTGCAGACCTGATAGCTTAAACACTTGACCATGGGGATATTTACCATTAACAAATGAACAAATACTGGTTAACCGTTGCTGTCCATCCACCACTGAATAGGTTCGAGTGCGCTCCTCCGCCACATAGATAACCGGAATCGGAATTTCCAGCAATATGGACTCGATTAGCCGACTCGCTCGACCAATCGTCCAGACAAAACTCCGCTGAAAATCCGGCTGAAGATTCAGTTTTCCCCGATTCACCCAACTCACCAGGGTTTCGACGGGTAAATCCTGCTTGTCCGTTTTTACCCGCCTCCTCTCCGGCGGAATTTCAAACGGGGTATCGTCTTCTGTGCCCTCAATAATTATCTCAGACGCTTGAGGGCTAGGTTCAGGGATGGTAGTGTCTTGCATGATGGACAGTCAGGCCCACAGGCCGCTCAGAAATACCAACAGGATAAAGCGTAGTGTATCAAATCCTGCTTAAGTCGGGTAAATCAAGATGCATAGTAACTGGCAAATCTGCCTTTAACCGTTGCCTCATCAAGGTCAAACTGTTCGAGTGAATAACGATGTTCTCTATGCTTAGGTTGAAGTTTAACTGCAATCCATTGCAGCTACAAAAAGCTGGCTAATTACATTAGCGCAGTTTGGCGCTTCATCCATGAATACAATGCCCCTATAGCTGCTATTAGCTAATGTATACGTCTCAAAACCTTGCCCTTTGTCAACCAACTCAAAGTCAGGGCGATTAATTAGACCATCAATTTCAACTAGAAAGTCATCTGTAGATGATTAGGACAAAGCTAAATCAAGCGTTCTGGCCATTCCAATTTAATAAATCTTATTACTTCAACTAACCACTCTGAATTTAATATCAACTATCTAATTTACAGTGAGATAATTCATATATATAAAACTCTTCTCTTGAAATGCTTCCCTCAAAGCTTTTCAGGTGCTTTATATATGCATTGTCGCCATTTTCACATAACTGAAGTAACGTAGAATCCAGCTTATAAGACAATACTAAAATACAGTTTTTATCCACTTCTGAGCATTCATTTAACACATTGCCAATAATATCCAAATCTTCCATTACTCGAAGATTTTTCTTGTTCCACACAACAAAACTAGCATAATCTTCGTTCTGTGGATAGTAGATTTGAGTATCCAGCAGACCTGACAAAGTGGATGTCTGAGAATTTCTATAGCCAGCAATCAGGCTGTCGGAAAAATCTGAATTTAATTGATTTTTTAGATATTCTGCTGTTTCTTGACTCATAGTGAATGGATTAAATAAATCAACATAGTAAGACCATGCTGATGACAATAGGTGAGTAGATAACAACAGCATAAAGCTAAAGTTTGCTAGCCTTAACACTATTTTGGGCGGTTTCTGACTGAACCGATCAGGTTTCTTAGTTTCTACAAGGGCTATCCACACGCATGCCAAAAACAGAATAAATAGATTCCCGTGGTGTCTAAGATAACCCTGAAATTTTGTGTAACTAAAAACAAGAATAAGAAAAGTACCTAATGTGTATATCGAAAAAGCGTTCCTGGATTTATTAAATAGAAATACTGCTGTAGAGAGCAGGATTAAGAATACTATTGTTGTTGCGATGACAGTGTTTGGATCAGTAAGACTTGGACGATTTACCAGAAAAAAATTAGTACTCCAGAAATGCAACGATTGCTTAGGGATTGGTATATAGCCTTTCCAAATAATCAGTATCGTCCTTAGCATACGTTCAAGCTCTAAATGAGCTATGAATTCCCCCCCTCTTCCTCTATCAGGCGGTGGAAGCATTAACATTAAGGAAGAAGTAGCAGCAAATATGTAAAAACCTAAACCTGACAGAAAAAATACTATCTTCCTTGTGTCCAAATAAGACTCAGCCTTAATCCCTTTTGATATAAACTCCAAGAAATAAGTAATTATGAAAGCAATGGATATAATCCAACCGTAAATATTTGTGTTAGCTAGAAGACCAAGAATTATAAAATTAACCAGCAGATTTCTAGAACGTTGACTGTACAAAATGCATAAGAGGAAAATGAGCAATACGGCAATAGAATAATTTCTACTTATAATTGAGTATTCATAGAAAATAAAATAACCGAAACTAATTAGAATTTTTTGAAGTTTACTAAATGGTGAATGTCTGGCAATCATTAATACTGATAAAGACGATATTGCCAAATGAAGCCACTGAATCGTAGATGGATTGCGACTCAGCTTTGTGCAAAAATAAAGTAGCAGGTGCCAGAGTCCGGGATGGCTTTCATATCTTAAATTTCTAACTAAGTCAGTTAAGGAATAGCTATCTCTAGCTATCATCCAAGCTTGCAGCTCATCTCGCCACATTTCATGATTAGCAATGCCAATTATTCCAAATATCAAAAAAAATAATACTAATAGTATTGAAAATAACTTGTCTTCTGGCCTACGGAATCCGGCTTGAATCATTGTTTTTCTCCGATCTGCTATTACCCATAATAATCAATGATGTTCTTGATAGTTTTAGATCATCACTGATGGAATATGGAATTTAGACCTGTAGTTTTTGCAAATTCGAATACAAAGGATCAAATACATAAGTGGGTAGGCAGAATTAATTACAGAGAAAAGTCGCTGAAACCACCTGAATAACTCAATCTATTTTGTAACCGTCATTTCACAGGTACTTAGGAATACAGCAAGGCATATACACACCAGCGGAGGGGGATATAAACATACCTCTGTGAAAACTGTTTGCACTCACAAAGTGTATCCAAAGATTTAAGGAAAGACAAAATCGAAAGTTCCACTGGGAAAATTTTGTTTTATAACACTGCGGCTATCAGTACTTTCCCTCTTCGCATCTTGGTTTATGCAGTTTTATATAGATATATTTCTAAGTATTCTACACTTCAAAAAAGCAAACATCTGGACGAATTTTCACGCTAAAGCATAAGTCAGCCATGGTTAATTGGGCATACTCAATCTGGGCAGACCGATGAGAAAAACCTAAGAGCTGAGAAATTATGGTCAGCAATTGGCTTAAACAAAGTATTTCCGCCAGCCTTCTGGCCCTCCTGTCTGCCGGTTGCAGCCCTAAATCCGCCATTCAACCAATCCCCGAAGAGGTTTTCATTCCTACCGCTGATGGTGTCATCGTGGTGGGGGATGTTTCTGATGAACCAGCGAAGAAAATCGTCCGTTACCAACCCTTCGCCGACTACTTAGCCCTTCAATTGGACGATATCGGCATCGGCATTGGCGAAGTAGAAATTGCGCCCAACATGGAAACGATGGCGGACTGGTTGGCCTCTGGGAAAGTCGATGTTTATTTCGACAGTCCCTATCCAGCTATGATTGTGAACAACCTTTCCGAGGCCCAGCCAATTCTACGACGGTGGAAAAAGGGAGTCGAGGAGTATCACACCGTTATTTTTACCCGCTCTGATAGCGGGGTAAAAACCCTCGATGACCTTAAAGGACAAATGATCGCCTTTGAAGACCCATCCTCCACGTCAGGCTATATGCTACCCCTTTCTCACCTGGTTGAAGCTGGATTACAGCCAGTTGAAAAGCCGACAGCGGAAGCTATTGTGGACCAGGCTAACGTAGGCTATGTTTTCAGCTACGAGGATGAAAACACGATCCAGTGGACGCTAACCGGACGAGTTACCGCAGCGGCTGTAGGAGCGCCGGATTTCCTTGAAATTCCGGCTGAAACCCGTCAACAGTTAACGGTTCTAGCCGAAACTGAACCTCTCCCTCGCCAAGTGGTCATGATTTCCCCCACCCTCACCCCTGAGGAAGTCGCATCCATTAAAACAGCACTGTTGTCTATGGATGAATCGGAGGAAGGACAAGCCGTTCTGTCAGCCTTTGAAAGAACAACTCAATTTGATAGTTTTCCTGAAGGATCTGATCAGGCGCTTAATCGGATGCGGGAACTTTATGAACTCACTCAAGAGTAATGGCGCAATTTTCCAGAAAGCGGATGGGCAAATTCTGGACTAAGTTGCCTGTTCTTCCCTTTCCAAACTGGACGAAGTGGATAGGCGGGCGACGCTCTCTATCATTAAAGTTAACGCTGCTGATGACAGGTCTAGTGGTCACTGCTGTCGGCATCGCCACTGGACTTTCTATCCATCGTGAACAGAGGAGCTTCCGCGCCGAACTGGAGCAACAGGCGGCTCTCTTGCTGGATACGATCGAAATAAATCTACGGGATTCTTTTTATTTCCTTGATGTCGATCTGTTGACGGATTTTATGGGAACCCTGGGTGAACATCCAGAGCTTCTGACCTCCGGATATCTCTATGACGAAGAGGGACGCCTACTGGCGGATGCAACCAGCAGGCAGCCAATCTACAGTACAAATATAGATCCCTTTGGTGAGACATTAATCAACAGTTCCACCTCCGTTTTTATATGGCAAAAAGAGGAATTAGTAGCGGGTCGGCCTATTATTCTTGGCAAAAAACCCGTAGGAGCCATTCGTTTAGGAATGTCCACCGCCCCCTTGCAGAAAAAAATTGCAGCTGTACGAAATCGGGGACTCGGCATCATGGTGATTACCGCTGTGATGGGGGCAATCTTGGCTCAGTGGATCAGTCGATCCATCACCAAACCCGTGAAAGAACTGGTGCGAGGGACGGAGTTAATCGCTCAGGGCAACTTTGATCACCCAATCCAAATCCAGACAGGGGACGAGTTATCTATCTTGGCGAAGGCGTTCAACAACATGGGTCGCCAACTGCAACAAACGCTAGCTTTATTAGCGCAACAGAATGAGGACTTAGAAATTCGCGTCCAACAGCGCACTGAAGAACTCACCCACACCCTGCATGAACTTCAGGAAACCCAGACCCAGTTGCTGCAAAGCGAAAAAATGTCCAGCTTGGGCCAATTGGTGGCGGGGGTGGCCCATGAGATTAATAACCCAGTCAGTTTTATCCACGGCAACCTGCAATATATTCATGAATACATTCAGGATCTTTTAGAGCTGGTTCATCTCTATCAAAAACATGACACCGTCCGCCACCCAGAGATTGAGGATAAGAGGGAGGCGATGGATCTGCCTTTCCTAGAAGAAGATTTGGCTAAAATCCTCAAATCTATAGGGGTGGGAACAGACCGGATTCGAGAAATTGTGTTGTCCCTGCGCAACTTTTCGCGTTTAGACGAAGCGGATTTGAAAATTGCCGATGTACATGAGGGGATTGACAGCACCTTAATGATTGTGCAACATCGCCTCAAGGTCAGTCCTAACTGTCCCGCCATCCAAGTCAAGAAAGACTACAGCGACCTGCCTGAGATTGCCTGTTATCCCGGCCAACTGAATCAGGTGTTCATGAATCTTCTGGCCAACGCCATTGACGCTTTAGAAGACAATAGTCGCGGACGTTCCTTTGAAGATCTAGAAGCTAACCCCAATATCATCCAGATTCAAACTCGGGCAGCCTCATCGCAAAGAATTATGATCGCCATCGAAGATAATGGTCCAGGAATTCCAGAAGAAGTTCGATCAAAGGTGTTTAACCCTTTCTTCACCACCAAGCCAGTGGGTAAGGGAACGGGGCTGGGCTTGTCCATCAGCTATCGCATTATTACTGAAACACATGGGGGCAAGCTGTATTGTGAAACTGCCCCTGGACAAGGAACTAAATTTGTCATAGAGCTTCCCATGAATAAAGACGCCAATGGGTGAATAAATTGACGAGCAATAACGGCTGCCAAATCTCTTAGACAAGTTAGACTTGAAGGAAGATCTAACGAGCAAACAATAGCGCACTCTTTTGCACTTATTCTTGTGCTCGATCAGATTCAGAAAGTCACCCGCAAGTAAACATAGCAGGCGGATTGTCAGAATTTTTTAGGCAGGAGCTGGGCAATGGATTCCAAGATGCGGCGGAGAACTCTTTTAGCGGCGGGGACAGCAACTGCACTCGGAGTTGTGGGCTGTGTCACACGTCGTCAGGATCCAACTATATCCACCGCTTCTACCGCCTCTTCATCCACAACCTCGTCCTCCACCGCACTCCCCATGCCAGAGCGAGTGCTTGGAGGAACTGGGGTCAGCGTCCCCATACTTGGCTTGGGCGGGGCTGGACAAACCCCGCTTTCGCGTCAAGGTGAAGAGAAGAATGCGGTGACGTTAATCCAACGGGGCCTCGAGTTGGGCATTCGCTATTTTGACACCGCCGCCAGTTACGGGCCCAGCGAACACTATCTGGGTCAGGTTTTACCGGCCCATCGCCCCGATATCTTCCTCGCCAGTAAAACTGATGCGCGAGATAGAGATGGGGCCTGGCGGGAATTGGAGCGATCGCTACGACGCCTTAATACTGATTACCTTGACCTCTGGCAATTTCACCATGTGTCGTTTAATCATGAATTAGAAACGATTTTCGGGACTGGCGGAGCCATCGAGGCTTTAGAGGAAGCCCAGCAACAAAATCTAGTCAGGTTTAGCGGTGTCACCGGACATCACGATCCAGCCGTCATTGCCGAAGGATTGCGTCGATATTCGTTTGACTCCGCCTTAATTCCGATCAATGCAGCCGACGCCCATCACCCCCAACCCTTTATCCCAGCAGTTTTACCGCTGGCCCAAGAACGTCAAGTTGGCGTAATTGCGATGAAAGTTCCGGCCTATGGCCGATTGTTCAAACCCGGTGTTTTAGACGGGATGCACCAAGCAATGGGATATACCCTCTCGCAGCCTGGCGTCCATTGCTGTGTCATCGCAGCCGAGGATGCGCAGCAACTGGAAGCAAATGTAAGAGTCGCCAGCGCGTTTCAACCCCTCGATTCCTCCTCTTTAGCGGAGATTGAACAGCGCACCGCCTTCGCATGGCGAGACAATACGTTTTTTAGGGCCTGGACTTAATTTCAACGGCTGTTCAGACTGGATTTGATCGAAATAGAGACATTGCGTCAAATTGGGGAACGTTAGTAAGGTTCGATCTGTAAGCCGTGGCGAACCCAACCCGTGGCCCCTCCCAGGAGGGGATAAAGGATCCGTCAGTCCTGGAATTTGTGGGCCGAACTCACAAGAAGCCAACCGGATCAACTTGTGTGTATACAGTAGTCCAGGAGGGTAAGGGGGGTAGTCGCGAATTTTCTGACTATTATCCATGCATAACTTTAGTCAAAGGTGGATGGCAGGTATTGGGCTGATCCTACTCTCATCGTTAACGGGTTGTGAGTGGGATGCATGGGCGCTTGGGCTTCAGGGTAAAGCAAGTAGAGCAAGTCTACCGCCTTGTATTGACGACGACTGCAACTGTGGGGATTTTAGGGATCAAGCCTCGGCTCAACAGGTGTTGGACGCCTTTTCGAAAGATCCCTACGAACTCGATCGGGACGCCAATGGGCAGGCCTGTGAGGGCTTACCGGATTCGGCGCCGTCGTTGGACCCAACGATTGAGCCTTCTCAAAGCGTTCATTTGAGCTTAGGCAACCCCAGCAATGCCTCAGTGAACAATCTGAACAATTTTTTGATTGAGCGGCGGCAATATGCCCTTTCCTATCATCGGGAGCGCGGCATTCCCAATTGGGTAAGTTGGCGGCTCAATGCGGATTGGCTGGGAGATGTGGAACGACAGGACGATTTTCGCTGGGATGAAGATCTGCCCGAGGGATTCCATCAGGTAGAGCCGGAAGACTATGCCGGCAGTGGATACGATCGCGGTCATCTCGTTCCATCTGGCGATCGCACCGCCGATGTTGAGGATAACTCCGCCACCTTTTTGATGACCAATATCATTCCCCAAACCCCTGAGAATAACCGAGGCCCCTGGCGGGATCTGGAAGACTACGCCAGAGATTTATTGGAGCAGCCTAATCAAGAGCTATCCATTATCGCCGGGGCTTATGGCGATCGAGGTCAAATTGGAGGAGGAAACGTAACCGTCCCATCCCGCCTTTGGAAAGTCATTGTCGTCCTCGATCAGGCCAGTGTTGATGGCATGGGAAACATTAACACAACTACCCAGGTAATTGCAGTGGATATGCCTAATCGCCGTATCCTCAAGCAAGACTGGCGCAGCTATCAAACCTCCATAGATCGGATTGAATTGGCGACTGGCTACGATTTACTCGCCTCTTTACCGGCGCAAGTTCAGACCGTAATTGAAGCCAAGGAAAGTAATCATTGAATCTACATAAATAATGCTCCATTAGAAGACGGCGGGCGGAATGGATAGGTGGATGGGTGGATAGATAGGTGGATAGGTGAGTGATGTTATTTGCGTATAGCTTCCTCATCAATCTAGATGAGACAATCGACTATGCAACTATCCGCAATTTCCCCCTCACCCATGACTACCAAACCAAAAATCATTGTGCTGGATGACGATCCTACGGGGTCCCAAACCGTTCATGGCTGCCTATTATTACTACGCTGGGATGTGGAAACGTTGCGGCTAGGGTTGCGGGATGATTCTCCTATCTTCTTTATCCTGTCGAATACGCGAGCTTTGACGCCAACAGAAGCAGATGCAGTCACACGGGAGGTGTGTCGGAATCTCAAGGCGGCGATCGCGCTAGAGTCCATTCAAGATTTTTTGGTGGTCAGCCGCTCTGACTCTACTCTACGGGGACATTACCCGGTGGAGACGGATGCAATCGCAGAAGAACTGGGTCCGTTTGACGCCCATTTTCTGGTCCCAGCCTTTTTTGAAGGCGGTCGCATTACTCGGGACAGCACCCATTACTTAATGGTGGATGGGGTGGAAACCCCGGTCCACACCACTGAATTTGCTAAAGATTCTGTATTTGGCTACAGCTTCAGCTACCTACCAGACTATGCAGAGGAGAAAACCCAAGGGCGGATCACAGCGGACCAGGTGGAGCGATTTCTGCTGAGGGATCTGCGGGCCGGATGCCGCAATCGGTTGATGGGGCTAGAAGGCAATGTCTGCGCCGCCGTGGATGGGGAAACCCAGGCGGATTTGGACGCCTTTGCATCCGATGTGTTAGCGGCTGCTTCCCAAGGAAAGCGGTTTCTCTTCCGCAGCGCAGCGAGTATTCTAACCGCCCTAACGGCTTTACCCCCTCAACCCGTGGCGGCGGCAGCCATGGCCCAGTATGTCCGGGGGGGCAAGCCCGGAGTCGTCCTGGTAGGGTCCCATGTGAAAAAAACCACTCAACAGTTGGAGCGGTTGCTACAAACACCGGGTGTAGTGGGGATTGAAGTGGAGTTAGCCGATTTACGGGAGGATTTCTCGGCGGTGCGATCGCAGCGATTGAATCAGGTGCTAGAGCAGGTCCACACGGTGCACAAGCAACAGAAAACCCCCGTTGTGTACACTAGTCGGCAGGAGTTAACCTTTACCGATATCCAGACGCGTTTAGATTTTGGCGCAGCGGTTTCGGCGCTACTGATGGATGTGGTGCGGGGGGCGCCAAAAGACATTGGATTCCTGATCAGTAAAGGCGGCATCACCTCTAATGACACCCTAAGCAAGGGGCTCGCCCTCACCTCAGCGCGTCTATTGGGGCAAATATTGCCCGGCTGCTCCATTGTCCGCACCCCAGCCAATCATCCCCAGTTCCCAAACCTGCCTGTGGTGCTGTTCCCCGGCAATGTTGGGGATGCGGATGGGCTTGCAACGGTCTATCAAAGGTTAGCCTCTCCATTGCAACTGGGTAAAATTTAGCCTAGAAGCATTCGGAGATAGGTTATGGGCTTTTTAGGAAAATTGTTCGGCAAGGAAGAAGAAGCAAAAGCTGCCGCTGCGCCAAGAGTGGCTGTGCAAACTGTTGCTCAGGAACAATCCATTCCACCAGAAAAAGTGGGTCTGGATGGAAAGTTTGACCAGAGCGGATTAGCCAAGCGGGTTGCAAAAGCATTGGATGACGCTAACATTGCCGATAATGTGGGGCTTTGGGTCGCCCAAACTGGCAGTACCGTAGTCCTTAAATATAACGAAGATGCTCAAGACATTTTGGCTAAAGCAGCGCAAATCGCGAAGGAGGTTGACGGCGCAACCGCTGTGGAGACGAAGCCAAATACCTAGGGTTCGAATTGAATAGGACTCAAAATTGAACAAAATCTAAGGTTTTCAAACGCTTGAAATCAGAGCGTGTATTCATACGCTCTGATTTGATCAAGAAGAGGACTCAGCCTTTTCAAGCTTTAAATCTTCGATGATTTTTGCCAGATCAGCACTGCTCGCCTGATAAATTTCCGCACAGAAATGACAGGTGGCTTCGGCCCCATCATCTTTTTCAATCATATCCTGAAGCTCATCCTGACCCAACATTTTTAGGGCGCCTAACATGCGATCGTAAGAACAGGGACAATGGAACCGAACCAATTGAGTTTCTGGCAAAATCTGCAGGCCCATATCCCCAACCAAGTTTTCAAAAATTTGGGGCAAGGTTTTGTTAGCTCTCAGCAACGGGGTGAAACCAGACAAGGTTGAGATCCTAGACTCTAACGTTTGGACCAATTCTTCATCCTCCGCTGCTTTGGGCAAAACCTGCAGCAGGAGTCCCCCAGAAGCTTCGACCCCATCGGCTCCGACAAATACTCCCAAAACCAAGGCAGAGGGGGTTTGTTCTGAACTAACCAGATAATGGGTCAGGTCATCGCCAATTTCGCCAGAAATTAGCTCCACTGTACTGGAATAGGGATACCCATACCCCACATCCCGCACCACATAAAGATATCCATCCCGCCCGACGGCTCTACCCACATCTAACTTACCTATTGCACTGGGAGGAAGTTCAATGGAAGGGTTGTCTACATAGCCTCTAACAGCGCCGTCTAGTCCGGCGTCAACTAGAATGCCGCCCAAAGGACCATCCCCTTTAATCCGGATGTTGACCCTCGACTCTGCTCGCTTCATGCTGGACGCCAACAATAATCCCGCTGACATTGTCCGTCCCAAAGCAGCCGTCGCTACATAGGAGAGTCTGTGCCTTTCTCTCGCTTCATCCGCCAGACGCGTCGTAATGACACCCACTACCCGAATCCCGCCATCCGCAGCCGTTGCCCGTATCAGTTGATCCGCCATTGGGTAGACCTAACGCTTCTTAACAATTATCAACAATTTCTATTGTAAAGGGTAGACCCCAAATGCATAGCTCTTACCAATCTTCAACCGGACTGTTCAGCAGCTATCCTGAATCAATCAGAGGGCGTAGCGGCCTGTCATGGATTCCTATGAAAACAGGAATGACCTGATAATTTATGATTCAGGCGTACCTTATTCTGTCTCCCCCTGCTCCTTGAGACACAATATATTGCGTCTCTACATCCTCCCCCCATCTCC
>JASJDH010000266.1 GCA_030065175.1 Leptolyngbyaceae cyanobacterium MO_188.B28
CGACTATCTCAAGCGGGGTAAACCCCCAAGATTTTGACGATCAAGGCTCAAGACGCCTTCTTAACGGCCAGTATTTTATCCAGCAAAGGGATGATGTCCGACGCTGTCGCTAAAGCCTTTTGATGATCCAGAGTGGCTTTGACCAGTTTGCCAAGCGATTGAATCACTTGTTTAGCCCGGTCCAATTCCTCTCCCGACAAAAGCTCACCTGACACTAAGCTCTGTAAGACAGTACGATAATCCCCCATTTCCTGAACGACTTTCTGTCTCTTTTCGAGGGCGGTTAGCAATTCTTTAAGGGGTTTGATGAGTTCATCCGGATCCTGGATGTGTTCAATTTCCTTTTTAGCCTTCCCAGTGATGCTTTGCTTGCTAGTATCAACGCCGTTTTGCTGGGGGGGTGATGCTTCGGCGATCTCGGACTTTTCAGTCGCCATAGGTTTTTTCTCAGGTGCTGCGGATTTTTCGGTTGCTGTAGATTGTACCGCTACCGCCCCCTTTTCTGCTGTTTTACGATTATTGTCCATACTATTTCCTATTCAATTCTTTGCAGGTAATCATTAGAATATCAGAGTATTCTTGTACTAATTGAGAATTGGGTGAATGTTAATGGGGCGATCTTTAACGTTAGATTGACCACGGCTCTACTGCTCAAACGATGCAATATCCTTCTACGGCTTTCGATCAAGCGTTCGGGGTGCGTCATTCAAGTTAAGGGGATGGCTGAATTGATCAGCTTAATGCTTAATCTTCTGATTACTGGGCTATAGCTTGAGGAGGTACTGTCAAAAACAACCCTTTTTAAGGAATCTAATGAAGGGTGTGTTTTTCCAGAGGAGATGTTCAATGGGGACAGCAACGGAAGGGGTTGTGGAAGCCTCTCAAAATAAGGGAGGCGGACGCAATGATGGGTTGAAATGGCTGGGGGTAGCGGCGTTAATCTATCTGCTCATTGTAGCGGTAGGAATGATCGGGGCTGGCTTTAAGGCTGCTACCGGTGAGCAGGCCAAGGACCTGTTTTTGTTTGCAACGAATCCATTTCTTGGATTAATTGTCGGGACCGTCGCTACAGCGCTGATTCAGTCCTCTAGTACAGTCACCTCGATTATTGTGGGTTTAGTGGCGGGAGGCCTGCCGGTTCCGATGGCGGTTCCGATGGTGATGGGGGCTAATATTGGCACTACTATCACAAATACCCTCGTTAGCCTGGGATATATTGGCGATCAGTCTGAGTTTAGGCGCGCATTTGCCGCTGCAACGGTGCATGATTTCTTCAACCTACTCAGTGTCTTGCTCTTCCTGCCTCTGGAGATTTTGTTGCATCCGCTAGAAAAATTAGGCCTCTTCTTTGCGGGGCTTTTCGTGGGCGGCGATTCCATTAGTATTCAAGACTTCAATATTGTCAAAGCAGTGACCAGGCCATTGGTTGAGTGGGTGAAGCATGGGACTGAAATTTTCCCTCATCCCTTTAGCGGTATCGCCCTAATTTGCATTGGGATTGTTTTGATTTTTCTATCCATCCTATATGTCGGTAAATTACTGAAGGCGTTGATGGTCGGGCGGGTGAAACAAATTTTACACACCGCAATTGGGCGAGGACCTATAGCCAGTATCCTGTCAGGAACATTTGTGACAATTCTGGTACAGTCATCTTCTACCACAACTAGCTTGATGGTGCCTTTGGCGGGAACGGGAGTATTTGGTCTGCGGGAAATTTACCCATTTACTCTGGGAGCCAATATTGGAACCTGTGTTACAGCTTTGTTAGCTGCAACGGCCATATCTGGTCCAGAGGCTTTGCCAGCGCTAGAAATTGCTATGGCGCATCTGCTCTACAATTGCTTGGGCGTTGCCGTCATCTTTAGCCTTCCCTTCCTCTGTAAGTTGCCGCTTCTGGGAGCTGAGATATTGGCTCAGATAGCCGCTGAACGCAAAGCCTTAGCCTTGGCTTATATCATTGGGATTTTCTTTCTATTTCCTGGAATATGTTTGGGGATTTCGGCCGCTCTATAAAATCTCTTCATCGGGGAAATGATTGAGAACTGAACGCTTTAAGCTATAGGAATAGAGATGAGTGAGAAGCTTGAGTATTTGCAAAAACTGGAGCTGAAGATTACTGAAGCTCAAGCGGTTCTGGCTAAGTTGAAAGCAGAGAGAATCCAAGTTTTGGAAAAGGTCCAGCACGATGAAATTGAGCGTCTTGAACAACATCTATCGGCTGCTCATGTAAGATCTTGTAAATACTGCTGATGAAGCCTGGCATGAAATTAAATTAGCTGCTGAGGAGCTTCTGAAGGCTCTCAGTGAAAGTCTCATTGAAATTTTGGATAAGTAACAGTGCGCTTAACTTCGTCTTTTGCTCAGGTTCCAAATGATCGCTAGGTGAGTAGGCTAGGAATAGCCGTTAAGCCATATGAAGCAGGCTTGAAGGGTTCTATCGACTCTTTTAGCTCTTAGATAAGAATCAAAGAGAAGAAGTTGATGACCTTCTCTCCTTAATTTTGTCTTTATCGGATTGTTATCGAAATCGGAATGATTTGTAATCTACGTCACAGGATTAGAGAGGGGAGAATCACAAGTTTTCTAGGGTTCGAGTCACGTGATGCAAACCATATGATCACAACTTTCGGAGGGGGAAATCACGGTTTTGTCTGCCTAAAAACAGGATAGTTGAACTATAGAGTTCTGAATTATCGCCATGATTTCCCAATGCCTACGCCCAATTCCTTCTACGGATTTCATTGAAGCGTCTAGAATTCAACTCAATGCTTATGTCAAGAGGATTGGTGTTGCTTATTGGCAGAAATTAGTACAAGTTGGGGTTCCGACTGGGGATGCACGTAGTATCGCTGCTGCGATCGCTAAATATGACGCTGCGAGCAGACTTCCGAATTCTGAGCAAAAACAACTAATCGCTAAATATAGCCCCCTGATATGTCGCGCTCATTTGTGGCGAACGGATATGTTGCTACTGGCATCCTAAATTTAATAAAATATTGGGATTGCTTATTCTACAACTTTGAGCTGCCCTTGAGTTAATGCCTCGTAGACGCGATTAATCAGCGCTTTATCGCTATCACTAATATCACCTTGAGAGAAAAGCGTCATTAGCAAATGTTGGTCGTATCGAGTGATTCGTCGAGTTGAAAAGATTTTATCAATTGTTTGGTCGATGGAGTGCATAGACATTCATGTGGTTATGATTTGAGTTATCCTTTCCTGTTTGGAGATGAACAAGGCTCAACTGTAAATTTCAAGTGAAGCCAGGAATGTTTTATCCCCATGTTCACTCTACAAAGTTCTAGCCTGTGTGACATCAGTAATAAATCGCATTAAATATGCGACTTAATCAGGCAAACCTCCTATTCTATTCAGCACATACGCCGAAATTTGCCGCAACTTTATTGAGGCTTATGTGAAGCTAGATTAGAGAAAAAACAAGTTAAGCATAAAAAACCATTGCCTTAATAGTAAGGGATGGTTGCTTCATGAGTAAAGTGAAAAAACGGATTTTTCCCTGAGAAAGATGAGAAGGCGCAATCTCCAATAAGAAGACTACGCCTTCACAAAAAACGGCTAAGTTTTTAGGGAATTTCAGGAGCCCAACTTGATCCTAAACTTTGGCAAGTTCTGGGGCAGGGCGTTTGCTATTACGGATACCATTGATTGCTTCAGCATAGTCAGGCGCATTGAAAACAGCTGAGCCAGCCACAATGGCGTTTGCGCCTGCTTCTAAAACCTGCCAGGTATTATTCACTTTAAGTCCGCCGTCCACTTCAATCCAGGGATCCAGTCCCCGCTCATCACACATCTGGCGGAGTTGACGAACTTTTGGAACGATGCCTGGGATGAAACTTTGTCCCCCAAAGCCAGGATTGACGCTCATTAAGAGGATGAGATCACAGAGTTCCAGCACATATTCAATTATAGAAAGCGGGGTAGATGGATTCAAAACAACCCCGGCTTGTTTACCGAGCTCTCTAATTTGGGAAAGGGTGCGGTGCAGATGCGGAGATGCGTTATGTTCCGCATGAACTGAAATAATATCGGCTCCGGCCTTAGCAAACTCTTCCACATATTTTTCTGGCTCCACAATCATCAGGTGGACATCCAGCGGTTTTTGAGTAATCGGACGAATCGCTTTAACTATCAGGGGTCCAATGGTGATGTTTGGGACGAACCGGCCATCCATTACATCTACGTGAATCCAGTCTGCTCCGGCCTCATCGGCTGCCCGTATTTCTTCACCTAAACGGCTAAAATCGGCCGATAGAATCGAGGGAGCAATTACTATCGGTTTTTTGGATTGCGTTTGAGTCATGGCGCGCGGTTCTCCTGTCTCCTTTACCGTATCTATCGTAACAAAATCTTTATGTTCATCCCAGTCATTCCAAGTTTGATTCATGAATACAAAGACTGTAATTCAATCTAGAGGACCGTTTAGGGCGGTGTGGGTTTCAATGTTTGAAATGCTCATATCAAACGTTTTGGGCAGGGCGGCAGAATACCGTCGGCGTCAGAAAAGAGGGCGTTATCCAGATACAGACTGGGTTTTGGGCTCTATCTTCTGGATTCTGAGAGCTCTTTTCCGACGATGGTCGGTCCTTGCTGATGCAGACCTTGCTAAGCATTTTTCTTACAATTGAGTCGTCTACAGACAACTCCAATGCACTTTAACAACCCCTGACATTTGTATGACTAATCGTCTTGAGTCCTGGTTCAAGCAATTGCTTCAATATCGTTTTAGATGGATTGGCGGAGGAATTGGGTTGAGTTTGGCGGGGCTCCCAGTGTTTGCTTTATCAAGTTCTGTGGGAGTGGATGGGATTGACGCTTTGCGGCTCCATCAGGCTCCGTTCAACTTGACTGGTCGGAAAATCGCTATTGGACAGGTAGAAATTGGACGTCCTAGTCAATTTGGTCTGGATAAAGTGGCCTTTGAATCGTTGCCGATGTCGGTGGGGGGACTTTTTTTCCGAGATACTCAACCCACGGCTAATGAGTTGGTGGACTACCATGCGACGAATGTCGCCAGTGTGATGATTTCACAAGACAAGCGTCTGACAGGGGTGGCGCCGGGGGCGTCGCTGTATTCTGCAGCCGTTGGTCCTTTGCCAGGACAAACTGGCCAGCCTGAAGAGTGTCTAGCGTCCCAACATGTGGCGTTGCAAAATGGCGGAGATGTCCGCGCGATGAACTTTAGCTTTGGGGAGTCTTTGGGACGGGATTCCCGCAGGCATCCAAGCTTGGATGGAAATTCACTGCTAACCCAATGTATTGATTGGTCCGAGCGGGTTCATGATGTGCTTTACGTGATTGCGGGCAACCAAGGGAGTGGCGGGATTCCCATCCCCACGGATAATTTCAACGGCGTCAATGTGGCGTATTCCACTCGGGTGGATGGTCGCTTTGTCAAGTTAGATTTTGCCAACATGGGCAGTGAGCCGACATTTAGTCCGTTTCGGGCGACCGGACCGGAGTCGAATGTGGGGGCTCGCCGCTCCATCAGCTTGGTTGCGCCCGGTAACTTTATTGAGATGATTAATCCTGATGGGACGGTCAGCACGAGTAGCGGTACGAGTTTTGCAGCTCCCCATGTGGCGGCGACAGTGGCCTTGTTACAGGAGTTAGGCGATCGCCAATTGCGAGCGGGTTCGCCCAATTGGAGCACCGATTCCCGTCGGCCTATGGTGATGAAGGCGGTATTGCTGAACTCCGCTGATAAGTTGCAGGATCAAGGGGACGGCCGACGGTTAGGTATGACCCGAACGCTATTGGATGAGCGCAATCGCACCTGGCTGGAGTCTGACGCCTATCGCGATCCTAAGATACCTCTCCATGCCGAAATGGGGACAGGGCATCTAAATGCCTTTCGCGCTTATCAACAGTTGAATCCCGGTCAATGGGGACCAGAGTCATTGATGCCTGCGATTGGCTGGAACTATGGCGCAATTGAGTCAGTGACGCCTCCGACCAATTTGCCCCGCCGCGAGCCTGCGGATTTCTTCCATGATTATGTGTTTGAACAGCCGCTGCAGGCTGACAGTTTCATCTCTGCCACCCTAGCTTGGGAACGGTTGGTGGTGCTCAAAGATCACAACGAAAATGGTCTCTATGACCTTGATGAGACCTTTGAGGACCGCGGACTTAACAATATGGATCTGTACTTAATGGAGGCTGAAGCTACGGATTCGTCCGAACATGTTTGGTCATCGATTAGCGATGCGGATAGTGTCGAACACATTTTCACTAAGATTCCAGAAACCGGACGCTATAAACTGCGGGTGGTTTACCGGCAGCAAGTCAATGATGAATTGCTGCAGCACTATGCATTGGCCTGGTGGTCAGTCCCAGTCAATTGAGTTTGAGAGGTGTCTGATGTCGTTTTGAAGAGATTCGATATGATCAAGACAGATTGGTCATTGTCCACGATTCTTCATCTTGAAGGCTGAACATTCTGTAAATCCCATGAAATCCCCCGTTCAATTAGTCTATCGCTGGTATCAAAATTTGTTGGCCAATCCTCGATATCGCGGTTGGGTCATTGTGGGCTCGTTGATTTATCTGGTGAGTCCGTTTGATATTTCGCCTGACTTCTTTCCGTTGCTGGGACAAATTGACGACGTTGTGTTGTTGACTCTCCTTCTGTCTGGACTTTTCCAGTTGTGGATGGAACGCATGAATCCTCAACCTGACATGGATTCTCAGGTTGAGGATGCTTCTCGGGTTGATGACGCTAACGTGAAAGAGACGATCGATGTGGATGCGGTTTCAATGGATTAGATCTTGGTTACTTTTACGCCCAACGCCCTACAAGGCTGGTAAAGGGATCAGGCTTCTGAGCAGGTGGGTAAGGGAGTGGATTTTTTTGAAGGGACTGGGTTGCGTTAACGTTTGTTCAAGTAGCTTGTGGATTTTGTTCTAGCAATCCGGCCCCTAGTTCCGAATTGAACATTTCCACACCCCTGGTCGGTCGATAGCGGATTTTGAAACTTGGTTAATGTATTGGTTCATTAAGCGCAGCATCGAACCCGGTTGGTTTCCCTCAGTCGTCGACCAGCGAAAATCTTCGCTCAAAGCAATGAGCCAAGGAGTTTCTAAGGTGCTAGCCAACTCGGTTTGGAATCGCTTAGACACCCCGGTTAAGTTTTCCGTAGGCTGAGCTTTTTGTTTGAGACAGCTATCTAGGGTCAGGGCTCCGAGGGCGGCTACCGTCATCTTTTGGCCATAAAAAGGATTAAAGGCGCAAACGGCGTCCCCTAGCGCGATAAGACCTTCGGGGAGTCTGGAGAGTTTTTCGTAGTGGCGACGGCGATTTTCGATCCGGCGGTAGGTTTGGACCGGGCTCAGGGCCGTAGCGTCTTTGATGGCTTCGTAGAGTAAAGGACTTTGTAAACTACGCGCAAATTCTAGGAAGCTAGCCTGGTCTGTGGGGAAGGAATCTTCACCGACGCTGGATAACACCACCACCCAACGCTTTCCCTCGACTGGATAAATTACCCCTGTTCGTTTATTTTTAGGCGGTTTGTGAGAAATCATCAGAACTTTCCAATCAGCCTGGAAATTCTGCGGTTGTTTAAACCAGCAGGTGCTGTAGCCTAAAAAGGAATTGATTGCAGTCTCTTCTGGCGAGGGATACCCTAAGGTTTCTAGCCACTGAGGTAAGGATGAACGGCAGCCCCTGGCGTCCACCACGAGGTTAGCCGATAGTCGCTCTGCTTGGCTGCGGTTCTGCGTGAGCAATTGGACGCCAGTGACCGCAGCCTGACTCTCATCCAGCAGGAGTTGAGTGACCTGGCAAGATTCCAAAAAATTTACTCCATAGTGGTCTATCAGACGGCGTCGGAGAGACCACTCAAATAATCGATGACTACAAGTGTGGGTAGCCAAATCTGCTTGGAATCGAATCCCGACGCCGAGGACGGGACAATCAGCCGTCCAATTAATTTTGGGGGCGCCGACAAGACTGAGTTCGATCGCTAGCCCTGGAAAAAGATGTTCTAGAATTCTTTGTCCTTGGGCCAACGGCACATGGACGTTATTGGCTTGAGAAATGTCGCCATTGGGTTCCGGTTTCTGAGGCGGGCAAGATGGATTGAGGTTGCTGAGGGAATCGCGTTCGACCACAGTCACCGTTTCAAAATGGTCGGCTAAAATCCTAGCGGCCATTAAGCCGGCAATGCTGCCGCCAATTACCACGGCATGGCCGCTCCTCCCCAGGACTGGTTGTTGTCTTGCAGGTATCATCTTTCCCTTTCCTTAGAGTCAGTTCTAGCGGTAGAGTCAGTTTCTAGCGGCGCTAGCACTATGGACGCATAAAACTTAAGAAGGATTCCGAAAACGCATGCCAAGTAAGACTTGAATACTGTATTCAAATCTTGATTAGCCAGTATGTAAATTTATTAGACACAGGCGGCTTTTCCGCCAGTCAACAAAGCCTCTATGCTTGATGTCTCTTGCGCTTCAAAAAATCACAGCGTTCCGCTTCCAAATACCCTGCATTTCCTCTAGAGAAAATCATAACTAAGTCATTGGAAGGGCGCGTTGAATACTCACTGGGTATCAGCCAATCTTCATAATGAGTCTCCGAAAACACCCTCTCGATTCACTAGGCCTTCATTAAGGGTTTTTCCCTTATTTACTTCCTGGTATAGCTTATGGCATCTTATTTTCA
Source organism: Leptolyngbyaceae cyanobacterium MO_188.B28 (assembly GCA_030065175.1). GTDB lineage: Bacteria > Cyanobacteriota > Cyanobacteriia > Phormidesmidales > Phormidesmidaceae > JAKSDM01. Next base: position 8,675 of record JASJDH010000266.1, read on the forward strand.
GTGGCGGCTAGGTCAGAAAAAATACGTGGGTGCTGATTGTATGTTTGATTTAATACTTGTTTCTGGGGCTTCTTGCGTAGGCAAGATCGCCTGCAATGTACGTAGCTTGGATTGCCCGATCGTCCCCGAGGATCATCATGGCGAAAGTTTTTTCAGCCAACTCATCGAGGGACTGAGCACTGGGGTTGGAATTCCGAAAGGCCATGAGCGGGGTGGCTTGCATATCTAGCACCACAAAATCAGCTTCCTTGCCCACCTCGAAGGAGCCAATTTTGTCATCCAGCGACAATGCTCTTGCGCCGCCTAGGGTGGCTAAAAAGAGAGCCTTAAATGGGGAAAGGTTTTGTCCTTGCAGTTGAGTCACCTTATAGGCGTCGCTGATAGTTTGAAGCATGGAAAAGCTGGTGCCTGCTCCCACGTCGGTGGCTAAGCCAACTTTGACGGGAAGGGTTGCTGACTTGGCTTTTTCTAAGTTGAAGAGACCGCTGCCGAGAAATAAATTTGAGGTCGGGCAAAAGGCTAGGGCGGCTTCTGCCTCGGAAAGCCTTTCAAATTCTGGATCGCTGAGCTGAACGCCATGGGCGAATATCGATTTGTCGCCGACCAGACCAAACTGCTCATAGACATTTAAGTAATCAGTGCTGGTTGGGAAGAGTTTCGCGGTCAACGCAACTTCTTGGATATTTTCTGACAAATGAGTGTGAACATACACTTCAGGAAAGTCAGCTTTGAGCCGCCCAGCCGACTGCAACGCCGCTTCAGTAGAGGTGATAGCGAAACGAGGGGTAATGGCGTAGGAAAGGCGTCCAGTTCGACTCCATTTTTGAATCAAGTCTCGATTCTGACGGTCAGCGGTTTGGGCGTCTGTTAAAAGAAAGTCAGGGGCGTTGCGGTCCATCATCATCATCCCCGCTATCAGCCGCATATTGCGGCGCTTGGCTTCTTCAAATAAGACATCCACTGATTGGGGAAAAATCGTGGTCAGGGCTACGGCGGTGGTAGTGCCGTTGCAGAGCAACTGGTCTAGAAAAAATGACGCGACGCCTCTGGCGTAGACTGCGTCCTTAAATTTCTCTTCCACCGGGAAAACATATTGGTTGAGCCAATCTAAAAGCTGCTGGCCATAGGCCGCAATCATTTCCGTTTGGGGATAGTGCACATGGATGTCAACAAATCCGGGGAGGATTAATTTACCGGGGTACGCTGCGACGGTGACTTCTGGATACTGCCGCCGCAGGTTTTCGTAGTTTCCCAAGGCTTTAATCCGATCGCCTTCCACTACGAGGAGTCCGTCTGTGAAGTAGCGAACGCAGTCCGATTCCGCACTGTAAAATGGGTCGCCCACAAAGTCCAGGAATGAACTGCGGAAAGCTTTAAGGTTGCTAACAGATGAGGTCATATGGCGTAATTCAATCCTGGGATTCCCTTAAGCTGTGCTTTGCACAACAACTCGAAGGTTGGTCCTGGATATAGTATGCGGTATCGCCTGAGAGGATTGTGTATCGGTGGTTGGTGAAGGTTTAGGGTATCTAGAGGACTTTGCCAAGCGCCGTTTCATCAGTAAATGCCTGGAGAAACTCGGCTATGAGCGGTAATGTTGATGAACTGGAGCGTAGTGGACAGGAGCCTGTATCGGATTCCCCGAATCAATTCCTGTATGTCGGTTGGCAAGCGGCGATCGCAAATTATTTCAAGTTTTCCCAATTTAATACGGACTTCCGGACAGAGATTCTGGCGGGCGTCACCACATTCATGACCATGGCGTATATCCTGGTGGTCAATCCGCTGATTCTATCCGACGGTATTTTCATCAATGCGCCGGGAGATTTATTCCCTCAGCTTGTAGTGGCTACAGCCGTGTCCGCTGCTCTGGGCACCCTGATTATGGCGTTATACGCCAACTATCCATTTTGTTTGGCGCCGGGTATGGGAATCAACGCCTTTTTTACCTACTCGGTTGTGTTGGGTCTCGGCGTCGAATGGAGGCTGGCGTTAGCCGCAGTATTTATCGAGGGGCTGATTTTTGTCGGCTTAACTCTGACGGATATCCGTCGCCAGATTATCAAGGCGATTCCCATGTGTCTGAAAAGTTCTACTGGGGCTGGGATAGGCCTGTTTATCGCCTACATCGGTCTGGCCGGGGATCCGGCCACGGGCGGGGCGGGAATTATTGTTGCTAACGAGGTGACTAAGACTGCCTTTGGCAGTTTGACGCAGCCGCCAACCCTGATGGCGATCACAGGCTTATTTCTGACAGCGGCTTTCTTAGTCCGCCGCGTCAAAGGCGGCCTACTTTGGGGAATTTTGGCCACGGCTGTTCTGGGTTGGATGATGGGCGTCACGCCCTGGCCCCAAGGCATTGTTCAAGCGCCGCCTGCGCCGTCAGACATCTTTGGGCAAGCGATCCTCGGGGTGCGCCAGATTTCTGGCGCCGATTTCTTGAATTTTGCGGCGGTGCTTTTCGTTTTCTTATTTGTGGACATGTTTGACACCATTGGCACGCTGGCTGGGGTGGGGATGAAAGCCGGCTACATTGATCAAAATGGCGAACTTCCCCGGGCCAATAAAGCGCTGATGGCGGATGCGATCGCCACCACTACTGGCGCTGTGATGGGCACTTCCAGCGTGACTACCTATGTGGAGTCGGCGTCAGGGGTGGCGGAAGGCGGACGGACTGGCTTCACCGGCCTGGTCGTCTCCGGGCTGTTTTTAGTGTCGATTCTATTTATCCCCATTCTGAGCGCTATTCCCGCCTATGCCACTGCGCCGACTCTGGTGATTGTGGGCGTTTTGATGATGTCCAATGTGGCCGCCATTCGTTGGGGAGATTTGGGGGAAGCCATCCCTGCGTTTTTAACAATTTTCATGATTCCCCTTACTTTCTCGATTGCAGAAGGGTTAGCCATTGGATTTATTACCTATCCCCTGGTCAAGGCGTGTCAAGGGAAAGCCCATGAAGTTCCAATCCCAACCTGGATTTTGGCGGGTGTATTTGTGGCGCGTTTTGTCTTCATGACCCTGCGCTTTAGCGGGTAATACGGCTCTATGCCCTTCCAGTGCTGTGTACAGGCGCTTGATGTTGGCAGGCGTTATCCTCTCATTCGTCGCCAGCAAGCACAAGGCTGGGTGGGGATGGGTACTTGGATATGCTCTGTGGGAAGAATTGCTATGGCCGGATCGGGGGCGGATGCTCAATCTACATTTCAAAACGGATTGATTGTCAAGAGGTAATCGAGCAATATTGGCAGATTGCCACATTTTGCCGGACTATTTTCATGAAAGGAGTCTAATGTCAAGGTTAAGCGCGATAATGAAGAGGA
>JASJDH010000267.1 GCA_030065175.1 Leptolyngbyaceae cyanobacterium MO_188.B28
CACCCATCCACCCATCCACCCATCCACCCATCCACCCTCCCGCCTCTACAAAACCGGCGACCTAGCCCGCCGCCGCCCCAACGGCGAGCTACAAATCCTGGGTCGGATCGACCATCAAGTAAAAATCCGGGGGTTCCGCATCGAGCTAGGGGAAATCGAAGCGGTGTTGGGGCAACACCCCACTGTCAAAGAAAGCATTGTCACAGTCCGAGAAGACGCGCCAGGGGATCGGCGACTGGTGGCCTATGTGGTTCCCCATCAGAGTCAAGCCGCCTTGACCTTGGATGAGCTGCGCCGTTTCCTGATGCAGAGTTTGCCTGATTACATGACGCCGGTTGGATTGGTGCTTTTGGAAGCTTTACCCCTCACCCCAAACGGCAAAATTGACCGTCGCGCCTTGCCTGCTCCGGACTGGTCAAGTGTGGTTCAAGCCGACGCCTTTGTCGCCCCTCGCAACCCAGTGGAGGAACAATTGGCTGAGATTTGGATGGAGGTTTTACGGATAGCGAAAGTGGGCATCCATGACAATTTTTTCGAGTTAGGGGGGCATTCCCTACTGGCCACCCAAATTATGTCTCGAGTGAGTAAAACCTTATCAATCGACATTCCTTTGCGAACTATATTTGAGCTACCGACGATTGCGGCCCTGGCTGCTCGAGTTGAGAACGTTCGTTGGGTGACCCATATGTCAGAAGAGTCTAGCGATCAGGGGATGGACGACTACATGGAATGGACGTTATAAAAAAATATCTAGAGTTGCATGTTCCATTGACATCAATAGCTGAACTCCATGAAATCCTCACTCCAAATACGCGATCGCTGGATCAAATGCATCACCCCCAATCCAAATGCCTGCCTGCGTTTATTTTGCTTCCACTATGCCGGGGGAAACACTTCCGTTTTTCGGGATTGGGCTAATCAGGTCCTCGACAGCGTAGAGGTGTATGCCATTGAACTCCCTGGCCGGGGAACCCGACTAACAGAACCTGCCTTTACTCATATGGCTCCCCTGATCCAAGCACTGAAAAACATCCTCGCACCCTATTTAACTCAGCCCTTTGCTTTCTTTGGGCATAGTATGGGAGCCTTGGTCAGCTATGAACTCAGCCAATCTTTGCAACAAGAACAGGGGTTGACGCCTACTCATTTATTTGTGTCAGGCCATCGCGCCCCCCACCTTCCAGATCTAGAGGAGCCCATCCATGCCTTACCGACAGCAGACTTTCTGGAAGCGCTGCGTCGCTATAACGGCACGCCGGAAGTGATTTTGCAAAATGCAGAGTTGATGGAATTGCTACTCCCCACTCTCCGGGCTGACTTCACATTGCTTGAAGCCTATGTTTATCGCCCTCGACTGCCATTGGGCTGTCCGATCTCCGCATATGGCGGATTACAAGATTGGAAAGTATCAGAAGATGAGTTGGAATCCTGGGGCGAACATACCCAAGCGGACTTTTCACACCAATTATTTGAAGGGGATCATTTTTTTATACACTCAGCCCAATCATCTCTGCTATTGGCCCTCAACACAACTCTGAAAAATCTGGTCAAAGTATAGCCGGTCACTGGTTAGGAGGAGAAAGCATGAAAGCGATTGATGAGTTTCTATCTGACCTGCGCCGCCTAGATGTGCAATTATGGCTTGATGGAGATAACCTGCGCATTAAAGCGCCTAAGGGAACGCCAACCTCTACTTTACTGGCTCAGTTAAAAGAACGAAAACCAGAAATTCTTACGTTTCTACGTCAGACTGATTCGGTTCCACAAACAGCCGCCGCTCCCATTCAACCTATTTCTAGGCAAGTAGATCCACCCCTCTCTTTTGCCCAGCAACGCCTCTGGTTCTTGACTCAACTAGAACCTGACAGCTCTGCTTACAACATGTGTGGAGCCCTTAGTATGAAAGGAGTCCTCAATGTTAACGCTCTGGAGCGGAGCCTGAGCGAAATTGTGCGCCGTCATGAAGCCCTGCGCACTCACTTTCCTACAGTGGCTGGACAACCTATCCAGATCATTTCTCCAGACCTTGTTTTATCCCTCCCCTTAATTGATTTCCAACACCTGCCTGTCGAACAACGACAGGCCACAGCTTTGCAACATGCTGCAGAGGAGGCGCAGCAACCTTTCGACTTGGCTCAGGGTCCCTTGCTCCGCGCCAAGCTCTTGCGTCTGGCCGCAGAGGAACACATACTAATGATCGAGATGCATCACATTGTTTCTGATGGCTGGTCATTTGATATTTTCGAACGTGAACTCAGTGCTCTCTATGCGACATTCTCCGAAAGCCGCCCCTCGCCCTTGCCCAAACTTCCGATCCAATACGCCGACTTTGCTGTCTGGCAACGGCAGTGGCTACAGGGGGAAATTCTGGAGTCTCAGCTTAACTATTGGAAACAACACCTAGGCGCGCCCCTTCCTGTCCTAGACCTGCCAACAGACCGCCGCCGTCCAGCCGTTCAAACTTACCACGGGAGACAGCAATGGTTGGCAATATCGGAGGACTTGACAGAGGCGCTCCAGTCTTTGAGTCAACAGCAAGGCGGCACCCTCTTTATAACTTTATTAGCTGCCTTCCAAACCCTGCTTTACCGCTATTGCGGCCAAGATGACATCATCGTGGGTTCTCCAATCGCGGGTCGCAATCGAGTGGAAACCGAAGGGATAATTGTTTTTTTTGTCAACAATCTGGCTCTACGCACTTATCTGGGAGGCGATCCGAGTTTCCGGGAGTTGCTTACCCGAACGCGTGAAGCCGTCTTAGGAGCCTATAGCAATCAGGACTTGCCTTTTGAGAAGTTAGTTGAAGCTCTAAACCTGGAACGAGATCAGAGTCGCACACCATTGTTTCAGGTCATGTTTATCCTGCAGAATTTTGCCAGCCAACCTCTGGAGCTAGCAGGTTTGATCCTAAAACCCCTCAAAGTTCCCAACAGCACTGCCAAGTTCGATTTGACACTGGTCATGGGAGAAATGGATCAGAAGATGCGTGGATTCTTTGAATACAACACGGATCTGTTTGATCAATCCACCATTACCCAGATGTTGTCAAACTACCAGACTTTGCTAGAAAATATTGTCGCCAATCCCGATCAGCGCCTCTCAGACTTCCCTCTGCAAATATCCGCCAAGCCCCGTCAGCAAATTGGCTCCTCAGCGCTCTCAACCTCTGAATCGGAGCAGCCCTCTTCTAGCGAGAAGACGGTGAAACCTATTGAAGCAGTTTTATCTGATTTACGCCGTTTGGGTGTGAAGCTATGGCTTGATGGAGAAAACCTCCGTTATAAGGCTACAAAGGAAGCGCCGCCCCCAACTCTATTGGCTCAACTTCGAGAGCGCAAGGCAGAAGTTCTTACGTTTTTGCGCCAAGTGAAGGCTTAATCAGAACGTATCTACAAGGAAGATGCAGATGGCCAGAATCCATATTTTTACTGGATTCTGGCCATCTACATTTTTATATCGGCCGCCGTTTTTTACATTGGCGTCAAACTCAAGGCGGGATTTGTCCTGGCGCGAGAAGCAAGAAGCGCACGATATAAACCATCAAACACCTGAATGCCTTCCCGCTCAAATTTCTGGCTGTAATGATAGGCTAGCTTTTTGATTGCGCCTTACCTAAACAAGCACTTAACTTGTCCGCCACAACCTTGGCGTGTCGAGGTTCATTGATCATAGTGCGATGATCCCCTGGAACGATATGACAGTCCAAGCCAGTTGTAATCAATCTAGCCCATTTCGCTGCGCTATTCGATGTGGATTCGTCAGAACTCATAAAGAAGGTGATCGTCCCTGGGTAGACCTTTCCAAAATAATCTTTCCTTGCTTTTTTATGGGCGACAAAGGTCACAACCTTGGGGGTGAAGGCAAACAGTTGTTGTTGCAGAAACAAATAGATTGGATTTCCTTGTCCTGCTCTATTCAGGGTTTGACGGAAAAATTTATTGACTTTGCGCTGCAAGATTTGGCTGGGAGCTAAGAGTCCTTGCCGCCAGCGAATAGCTAAACTTTGAAAAGAGTTCACTGAGGAACGCGTCTCAGATACCGGTATGCTCTGATCAGCTGGCTGTTCAGAGGCAAGTTTAGGCGGTCCCATAGTATCCAGTACACCCAACAGAGCAATTTTTTGCCCCTTCGCCAAAAGTTGCTGAGCCATCTCAAAGGCTACATGGCCGCCGAAACATCGACCCACCAGAAAATACGGACCCTGAGGCTGGAGTTTTTGGATTGCTTGAATGTAGTAGGTCGCCATATCTTGAACCCGCGTATGGGGAAACTGTTTGCCGTCCATACCCAATGGCTCCAAGCCGTATACGGGCTAATCGGGTTGCATGTGACGAACTAACTGCCCCAGATTGACCACCGTCGAGCCAGCTGGAGGAACTAAGAAAAGAGGCGGTTTCAGACCTTCGGGTTGAAGCGGAATCAATGAACAATCCGTCGGCATTGGCCTACTTGTCTTGATCAGGCGAGCAGCAAGTTCCTCAATTGTGGGGGCTTGGAAGAGGGTCGCTAGGGGCAGATTTTGGCCGAATGCCTTTCCGATTTCTGTGAACAGATGTAAGGCTAGCAAAGAGTGCCCGCCTAAATCGAAGAAGTTATCGTGTATACCAATCTTCTCCAGCTTTAAGACTTGCCGCCAAATTTGGGCTAACTTCTCTTCTGGTTCTGATCCGGGGGCGACATAGGTTGCCGTAGAAGAGAGCGCCGCTAAAGACGGCGGCGGAAGCGCCCGACGATTGATCTTGCCGTTGGGGGTCAGGGGGAGCGTTTCTAGGTGAACAAAAACGGACGGAACCATGTAGGTCGGCAGTGATTGTTTCAGAACCTGTCGGAAAATATTGGGTTTAGGCGTCTCCAGATCAGTAGAGATGATATAGGCCACGAGTTGCTTATCGCCGGGCTTATCTTCCCGAGCGATAACCACACACTGCAACACTTCCGGATGCTGGTTCAGAGCCGCCTCAATTTCACCCAGTTCAATCCGGAAACCGCGCACCTTAACCTGATGGTCAATCCGACCGAGATATTCAATATTCCCGTCGGGGAGATAGCGGGCCAGGTCGCCAGTTTTGTAGAGGCGAGAGGGTGGATGGGTGGATGGGTGGATGGGTGGATGGGTGGATGGAGAGGCAGGGGTAGATGGGGGGGATGACTTCTGACTTCTGTCTCCTGTCTCCTGTCTCTTGTCTCCTGCCTCTTGTCTCCTGTCTTCCCAAAACGGGTTGGAGATGAATTTCTCAGCGGTCAACTCAGGTCGGTTGAGATAGCCTCGGGCCAAACCTGCCCCACCGATATGAAGTTCGCCAGATACGCCAATGGGAACCGGATTTAGATGCCGATCCAATATGTACATTTCCGTGTTGGCGAGGGGTCGACCAATGGCTGGCGATTCGTCGTTGGGTTCAACCCGGTAGATAGCTGACCAAATCGTGGTTTCTGTGGGGCCGTACAGATTGATCAGAGCCATGCCCTGGGGCTGTAATTGCTGAGCTAATTGGGCGGACAACGCTTCGCCGCCGCAAAGAATTTTTAGTTGATCACTGCCTTGCCATCCCGCCTCTAGAAGCATTCGCCAAGTCGCCGGCGTTGCTTGCATGAGAGTTGGATTAGTACTGTTCAGCCATTGTAGTAACTGACGGCCATCTGAACTCACTTCCCGGCTCACTAGCACGGTGCAAGCGCCCGCAATCAGGGGTAAGAAAAGTTCAAGCCCTGCGATATCGAAAGACAAAGTCGTAACCGCCAGGAGAACATCATGTGCTGTTACGCCCACCTGCTGCTCCATAGCGGTGAGGAAATTCACTAAGGCGCGGTGGGAAATTTGTACTCCTTTGGGTTTACCTGTGGAACCAGACGTATAAATCACATAAGCCAAATTTTCCGCTGTTGACCTGATGACAGGGTTTTCCTCCGCTTCCTCTGCGATTTTCTCCCAATCTGTGTCCAAACAGACAACAGAGCCTGTCTGCCTGGGCAGTTTCTCTAGCAGATGCTCTTGGGTCAGCAGCAACTGCACTTGGGCGTCCTCTAACATGAACGTTAATCGTTCGTGAGGATAAGCTGGGTCAAGTGGAACATAAGCTCCCCCAGCTTTAAGAATGCCTAGGAGTCCTACAATTAAGTTTAGGGAGCGCTCCAAGCAGACACCAACGAGTGACTCTGGTTTGACGCCTAGGGTTCGTAGGTGATGGGCGAGTTGATTAGCGCGATGATTCAGCTCTTGGTACGTCAATTTCTGATTTTCGAAGACAACTGCTACGGCGTTGGGAGTTTGCTTTACTTGTGATTCAAATAACTTTTGGAGGCAGTGGGACTGAGGAAATTCGCTCTGGGTATCGTTCCACTCTATAAGCAGTTGACGGCGCTCAACATCTCTCAACAGCGGCAACTCAGATATCGGTTTATCAGGATAAGCAACAATACTCGCCAGGAGAGTTTGGAAATGCCCCATCATTTGTTTAATAGTCCTGGCGTCAAACAATTCGGTTTTATATTCCCAAGCGCCTCCCAATCCTTGAGCCGTTTCTTCCATGGAGAGAAGAATATCAAATTTGGCTGCGGTTATGTCCTGTTCCAGCGAAGCGAGAGTTAAGTCAGGGAATTTAAATCGTTCTGTTGTTGCATTCTGCAAAACAAACATGACTTGGAACAGGGGGTGATGGCTAAGATTTCGTTCTGGCTGAAGTTCTTCAACTAATTTTTCAAAGGGCAAATCTTGATGGGTATAGGCATCCAGGGTCATGTGACGAACCCGCTTGAGCAGTTCAAGAAATGTGGGTTGGCCCTGCAAATCGGCGCGCAATACCAGCGTATTTACGAAAAGACCGATCAGCGGTTCGATTTCCCGGCGGTTGCGGTTAGCAATGGGGGAGCCAATCATAATGTCCTCGGCGTTACTGTAGCGGGACAGTAATACTGCGAAGGCGCTTAGAAGCGTCATAAATAGCGTAGCGTCAGCCTGCTGACTGAGAGATTGCAATTGCTGGGTCAATTCTGAACTGAGACAAAAGGATTCAGAGCTTCCTTGAAAGGATTCAACCGCTGGACGAGGGCGATCAGTCGGCAGCTCCAACAAAACGGGCGCATTGGCTAACTGTCGACGCCAATAAGCGATTTGATCGTCAAGAACCTTTCCGCTTAGCCACTGATGCTGCCAGTGGGCAAAGTCAGCATATTGTATAGCCAGTGAGGGTAACGGAGAAGTTTGTCCCTTGGAAAAAGCAGTATAGAGGATAGATAATTCTCGGAAAAAGACACCCAGCGACCAGCCGTCACAGGCAATATGATGCATGATAATCTGCAGCACATGGTCGCGATCACTCAGCCGGATTAGCGTAGCGCGCAGCATCAAATCTGAACTTAGATCGAACGGGCGGCTGAATCCTTCTGAAAGTAAATGGCGAAGTTTTTCGTTTTGTGCAGGTTGAGATAACCCACTACAGTCAATCAAAGGGAGTTCAGGGAAATGACTGGGAGCGATCACCTGAAACGGCGTCCCATCCGTCAACACTATATTCGTTCTGAGGGATTCATGCCGCTCCACAATAGTTGCGATCGCCCGTTGAAGCGCTTCAAGATTGATCTTTCCCTTCAGTTGAAGCGATTGATAAACATGATAAGCCGCACTTTCGGGCTCCAGTTGACTCAGAAAAAACAGTCGTTGCTGCGCAAATGAAAGCGGCGTCAAATCAGAGTCAGTTCGACGGGATATGGGCTGAGGGGACAAGATGGCGGAATCTGTTTGGATTTGCTGCAAAAAATCTATCAGAGCAGACTTGTGAGCGGCTAAATCCTTTAATAATTCTGGTGTTAGAACCCCTTGATCCGCCCTGTAGCGTAAACGCTCCCCATCTACCCATAGTTGGACATCAAGACGGCGCAATTTAGCTATCAACACATCAACGGTCTTCATAATTCCCTTCTCACATACTCATTTTCATTCATTGGCTCAAGTTCCTGATAGTGTCCTTTTGGATATCTTGACCAAGGAATGTTTTCTAGCGTTATTGCAAACTCAGTAATTGCTAATGGGGTGAATATTGTCCGCCAGACTTACTTCCAGATATCTCACCACAGTTTCCCAACAAGACGGTGACATCTGATTCAATTTGGATTCCAAAAAATTAAGAGCCCAGTCCATCACTATTCAGTGCTCTGTTGTAATCGGGACATAATCCAAACAAGATAAGAATTTACAAATTTAACCACATGACTTGTGACAAATCCGGGTCTGAGGGGACTCTAGGCCTTGATATTTAACTCCAATTGAATAGTCGTCGAATTATTAGACCAATTTGATTAAATTCTGCGAAAACTTTGTTTGAGCAACGCAGTAACTCGCAATGGGTGGGAGATATATAAACAGGGCGCATTTGCGATGATCTTTTCTCTTGGATTCCCTGTGCGCCAACATAGTTATCAAGTACACGCGACCAACTAGACCCATGATTGAAACAAATTCTGTTTTCAAAAGTAGACACTTTGTGTCAATGCCTTGTGATGATGGAATACTGAGTGATCTATCCCAAGACCAGCATCCGACAAAAGTGTATGCATGGGGTTACCGGGGTTCAGAGCTGGCTCTGGATGAAGAGGGAACCCATCTCGGATTTGTCGTGAAGGGACCTGTTTCTATCACGATGCCGCTCTCTGGCTGTGAACAAACATTTTCCCTCGATACCGGTATGTACTTCAGCATCCCCGACAGAGTCTCGATTCAAGGAGGTTGTGGGTTTATTACGTCGCGATTGGGTTACAAAGGAACCTTTATGATTGGGGGACCCATCGAACAACAAGGCCGATTGCTCTATATTGACGGCTGTTCTGATTCCCTCTTGATTCCGCCTGTGATGAAAGGGGATCCATGTCTGAACCACTTGCATTTCCCCCCTCAAATTAGCCAAACACGCCATACCCATCCGTCCATGAGAGTGGGAGTCGTAGCCCGGGGACGAGGCCGGTGTATTGTCCCTCAAAATGAAGATGGAACCGGTCCAGATGTAACGGTCCCGCTGGAACCCGGCAACATTTTCATTATTCCAACAGACGGTCACCATAGCTTTTTTACGGATGACAGCGGTATGGATGTGATTGCCTATCACCCAGATAGTGACACCGGCCCCACCAATAATGATCATCCAATGATTAATCGCACCATTGTTGAGGGAGTTTCTGCTGCATATCTCGATGAGATTCGTACTGCGGCAGCGGTAGTATAGTGACCAGTTCAAACAACTTCGCCTGATCTGCCTGGACATCCTGCAGTTGCCCATAGACATTTGTGAGGTTGGGCAACTGGGGATTTCTAAGTCGCTGAAAGAAGTTGTATAGAGAAAAGTTTCGGGATAATGAATAAAAATTTATTCAAATAATTTCGCAATATCTTCTCTAAACCAACGAGGTGAGTCATTACATGGCCAGCCATTCTCGCCGTGATCAAGAACCTGAATTTGAAAAACTCTATTGTCGATCCAACTAAAACTATTCAAGTCAATATTACAAAACCAATCAATATATCCTGATGATTCTCCAGTCTCTAGATCTAAACCACGAAGTGTAAATGAACTCTCACTTCTATAGGGAAATAAGGCATATTTTTCATCCTCAGACCATCGTACCCAATGCGATACTCCATATTTGCTCAGAGACACCTGCTGGGCTCTATTCTCTGCCTTATTGACTAAGAACTCAGCCCAGCATAATGATCTTTCACCTAAGCGATCACATGCTTGGAAAAGGTGATAGTTGCCCGACGGTGAGGAGTCTGAAATTAGAAGCCTTTTGGCGTAGGATCCTGACACTCGGATTTCAGACACAATCACCATTCCTTGATACAGTAAAGTTCCATTTTCGGTATACATTAATTCATAGGCTTCTTCACCAGGAAGGACTTCTGTCCAAGCTTGTCCAGGCCTCAAGGCAAGGATACTGGTCGCAACGATTTCTGACTCAGGAGAGGTTTCAGCCTCATTGCTGTTTTGCTCTGTGTCTTCAGCCTTATTGCTGTTTTGCTCTAAGTCGATTGCAGGAGCGACTGTTTCAGTTTGTTTCGTCGTGTTTTCCTGGGGGGCATCTGCCTGAGCACAGCCTAAAGCGATACCTATCATGAAAATGGCTGAGAGCAGAGTTGAAGATGGGAAGAAATTCATAGCGGGCAACCTGTTTAGACCCTGGATTTAAGCTAGCTTTTTCCTTGGAGGTGGCAAGTCAGGATTTGGGAGCGATCGCATAATTAGAATTAGACATATTCCCTGGCTGCCAAATCTAACTATTGCACAGGGAATGTAGGGTTTAGTCAATACTGTTCAGATAAACCTGAAAATGGGCTGTAGAGACGTTGCAATGCAACGTCTCTAACTATGATTGGGACCAGCAAAATTGTTAGCAGAACAGTATTGGGAATGATTGACTGACAAAACCTTTGGAATACCCATTCCAGAGGATTCTGCATTGGCCCCAAAAACATATTGATTTTTGCGAAAAGTTTAGTTGAGAAACGCAGTAACTAACAAGCGGGCAGTCACCACCGATGACAATGCAGTCTGAACGATTAAGGTTTCGGTTATTAAACGGATAAAAGAGAGTTCAGGCTTATCCAGGAAAGGGTAACAATATACGAGGAGATAACGCACAATGAGTGTCGTAACAGATTTTGAATATCTGATCATTGGTGCAGGCCCAGCTGGCGTTCAGCTAGGTTATTTCTTAGAAAAAAGAGGTCGAGATTACCTAATTTTGGAAGCTGGAGAGGAGTCTGGAACCTTCTTTAAGACATTTCCAAGACACCGGAAATTGATCTCGATCAATAAGGTCTACACCAGATATGACAGCACAGAGATAAACCTCAGATGGGATTGGAATTCTCTACTGAGTGATAGCGAAGAGATGCTTTTCAAGCATTACAGCAGAGACTATTTCCCCCATACAGATCATTATGTTAGATATCTGCATGATTTTGCTAAGAACTTTAATTTGAACATAAAGTACAATTGCCAGGTCGCCAGAATAGCTAAGAATGAAAAATTCATGGTGATGGATAGCAATGGCAATGTACATTCTGCAGAACATCTGATCATTGCGACAGGTCTCTCGCAGCCCTACGTCCCCCCTATTCCTGGAATTGAATCGGCTGAGAACTATACCAGTGTATCTGTTAATCCAGAAGACTTTATCAATCAAAGAGTGCTGATTATTGGCAAGGGGAATTCTGGGTTTGAAACCGCAGATAATCTAACGGCGACAGCAGCCATTATTCACGTAGCCAGTCCCACGCCTCTCGCAATGGCCTGGAAGACCAAATATGTAGGGCATCTGCGCGCAATCAACAATAATTTTCTGGATACCTACCAACTGAAATCGCAGAATGGCGTTCTAGATGCAAGCATCACGAGCATAAAGCGACTAGATGACCAATTTGTGGTGTCCTTTTCCTATACCCATGCAAATGGAGAGCAAGAAGATCTGATTTATGATCGCGTCATTGTCTGCGCCGGATTTCAATTTGACGACTCTCTGTTTGACGACTCCTGTAAACCAGAGCTGACTATCAACGACCGATTCCCGGCTCAAACCAGCGAATGGGAATCAGTCAACATCAAGGACTTGTATTTTGCTGGGGTGCTGATGCACATGCGAGACTATAAGAAAAAGCAGTCTGGCTTTATTCATGGGTTCCGTTACAACATCCAAGCGCTACACCATATCTTAGAGCAGAAATACCATCACCAGGCGCTGCCTTCTCGACGCATTCACTTAACGCCCAAAAGTTTGACAGAAGTCATTCTTCAGCGTGTCAATTTCAGTTCAGGTCTATGGCAACAAACCGGCTTTCTCTGCGATCTGATCGTAATCTCAGATAGAAACCAGGAGGCCCGATATTTTGAAGACCTGCCAAGGGACTATATCCCGAATTTCTCACACAATATCCATGAACGGGGTAAATCATATTTTTGGGAGGATTTTTTTTGAGAACCAGCTCAAATTATTATGC
>JASJDH010000011.1 GCA_030065175.1 Leptolyngbyaceae cyanobacterium MO_188.B28
TGAGGCTGATCGATAAAGAAAATTCCGGTATTCGCTTGGCTAACATCCGGCAATTCTGTCGTGATTTGGCGATTTTTATCAACTTTCCAATCGCCGAAATATTTCTCCACCCTTGCCTTCATTGTGGCTGAGTCAAAATCGCCGACAATCCCCAAAATCATGTTGTTTGGCTGAAAGGACGCGCGATAGAAGGCTAACAAATCCTCTCGGGAAATGTTGTTAAGGTTGGCGTATTCGATGGTGCGGGCGTAAGGACTATCTCCGCCGTAGATCAGTTTGCGAAATTCGCGGCTGGCGATATCATCGGGCGAATCGTTGCGCCGAGCGATACTCCCCTGATACTGGGTTTTGACCAGGTCCACCTGAGCCGGATCAAAAGCAGGATAGCGAATCACGTCCGAGAATAAGGCAAAGACTTCATCCAAATCTTCCGTCAGGGCGTTAAAGCTGGCTGAACCGGAGGCAATACCCACCCCAGTTTCTACAGATGCGGCGCGCTGTTCTAGCCGTTGATTGAGAACTGCTGGGGGGTAGGTTTCGGTGCCCCCCATGCGCAGGGTATCCCCCATGATGGACGAGAGCCCGACTTTGTCTGAGGGGTCTAAACGATTACCGGTGCGGAAGGTGGCTGACCCATTCACTAATGGCAATTCATGATCCTCCATCAAATAGACCACGATGCCGTTATCCAGTTCATAGCGCTCATAATCTGGAAACTGAATTTCGGCTAGGGGAGGAAACTCCAAGTCGGTATAGTGTTTGGCCGGGGTGGCGATCGCAGCTGATCGCCACCCCGGCGTCCATAGCAACCCAAACGTTGTCAGTCCCAGCAAGACCCAGAAAGCCCATCGTCTTTGCCAACGTTGAGAGAAAAACTTGAACCAATGCATGGATGATCTCCTAAGGTGATCCGATTCAGGGGATGAGGAATTGGGGCAGCGCCAATTGAGGATAGGACAATTAAGACTGGGGTTCAGCCGAAAGTAATTTCCCGATGGTGCGGTTATTGGGCTGGAATGTGGCTTGAGCGACCCGTTGTACGTCTTCCGCGGTGACCGCTTCAATTGCCTCAAGTTCTTCAAACACGTTGCGCCAACTACCCGTTTTCGCTTCATATTCCGCCAATAAACTCGCCATTCCGCGATTGGAGGCGAGGGTTCTCAGTAAGCTCGCCCTGGCCTGGGTTTTTACCCTCAATAATTCTTCAGAGGAAACCAGTTCCGTCTTTAATCGGGCCAGTTCCTGATCAATCAGTTCACCCACTTCGTCAACGGTGTGATCTGGCGCAGTGAGTCCGTAGAGTAGAAAGATATTGGGGTATTTATCCCCAGGGAAGCCATTGATACTGCCGGCGTCTAGCGCGACTTGGCTTTCTTCCACCAGAGATTTGTAGAGGCGGGTGGTGCGTCCTCCCACCAGGATGTTTTCAATCATGCCGTAAACTACATGATCGGGGTGATTCAGCGCTGGACGGTGATAGCCTTCCAGGTACCACGGTTCTGAAGGCAGTTCAAGGGTGAACTCACGGGCAGCTTTCTGGACAGGTTCTTCGATGGTTAAGTCAGGCGGAGATGACCGAGTGGTATAGCGGCCAAAATAGGTTTCTGCAAACTGCTGGACCTGCTGAGGAGCCACATCGCCCACCACCGTCGCCAGCAAGTTGCTAGGTCCGTAGTAAGTGTCGTAAAACTCCTGAATATCTTGGCGAGTGGCTTGGTAAAGGTCTTTTTCGTAGCCGATAATAGGGCGACGGTAAGGATGGACATCGAAAGCGGTTTCCAGGAATTTCTCCACCATTTGGCCGATGGGTGAATTGTCTACCCGGAGTCGTCGCTCTTCTAAGATGACGTCCTTTTCCCGGAAGAATTCTCGGAAAACTGGCTCGATAAAGCGCTCTGACTCCAAGGACATCCACAATTCCAGTTTGTTGGCGGGTAGGCTGTAAAAATATCGGGTCGCCTCGGCGCCTGTGGTGGCGTTTAGCCCGACGCCTCCCGCCTGTTCGATAATTTGTCCATACTCGTTCTGCTTAACAAAGGCGGCGGCTTTTTCTTGGAGTTCGGCTAAGCGCGTCTGCAGGCGCATGGTCTGTTCTGTGCGCCCATCAGCTTCCGCTGCTAGTAATTCGTTAAAGGTTTGGTCTAATTCGGCCAGCACTTTTTGCTCGGCCGGGTAATCGTTGACGCCAATTTTTGGGGTGCCCTTGAAAGCTAAATGCTCCAGGTAGTGAGCAATGCCTGTATGTCCTTCAACTTCATTGGCTGCGCCCACTTTGGCGTAGAGCATGAAGGATACGACGGGCGCTTGGTGTCGCTCCAGGACAAGGAACTTCATGCCGTTATCTAAGGTGAATTCGGTGACCTGATTGGCGACTCGATCCAGGTAAGGCTGGATTGAGGTAGACGTTTCAGGCGCTAAAGTATGCCCGCGGGCGGCGGCGCTTTCTGTAGGAAATCCAAACCAAATCAGAATGGCGACGAGTAATAAAGCCCAAATACGGTGGCTAAGGGAATTCTGTTTTTGCCTCGAATTCACTGTGGGGATTGCTGCAGAACTTGTTTGAGACGCCTGGGACGTAAGCCAATTCAAGAAACCCATAGGAATGAGATGGGGACAACATCAACTTCCAGAATAAAGAGTTTTTGCGTCAATGTGTCTAATTTTGCGCCAAGAGGTTCAGATGGCAATTATTGTCCCCGTAAGCTCTGATATCGGTAGAAATTAAAGATATCGAATAAAGCGCCTACCACACTGGAGGCAAAGCCAATGACAAATAGGCCTTGGAGAGGGTGGCCATTGCCGAAAACTGCAAGGAAATCTTGGATGCGTTGAATGCTAATTTGGCTAAAAGGCGACAGCGACGAGATATGACCGACGCCCAGCAGCGCGAGTAGCGCCGTCCCAACCAGTCCTAAAGGGGCTATAAAGCTGATGACGCTGCTCATAAGCAAAGAGCGGAGGAAATTTGGCGGCCTAGACATAAGCAGTAGAGACTCCGCAATGAGGGTAGGGGTGAGAGGGCGGAATCTATTTTCTACCTTAGGTGCGATCGCGTCTGGAAATTTCAAGACTTGAGGAATCTTAAATCTAAACAAAATCAGGCTAAAGCACGCTATTTTGTTGTTTCGTCTGCATCGGAAGCGGCATCCGGGCTGAGCGTAACAATTAAAGCCCCATGAAAGGCTTTGGAAGATGTTTGGATGGATGTTATCTAACGGCGGATCTCTGTATAAACTTACGCGTATACACTATGTGGGGGCAGGATCTAATTAGGGAATGGAATCCGGGAAGAGGTACGGTCACAAAACTCTGATGTTTCATTATTGGATTGACTCATTAAATTAAGGTGTTCTTCCTTTGACTCAAGCCATTCAGACTTCTAGCATCAAACAGTGGCTGCGCCGCTTGGCGGCGGCGGCATTGCTGGGTGGACAGGTGCTTATTCACATCCTGTCGAGGCCGATTCACCGCCGTAACACCGTGGAACAGATGGCCGCAGTCGGCCCAGAATCTCTCCTAATCGCCCTGCTGACCGCCAGCTTTGTCGGTATGGTGTTTACGATTCAAGTAACGCGAGAGTTTTTAGCGTTTGGGGCGGGAACTGCAGTGGGCGGTGTCTTGGCGCTCACCTTAGCGCGGGAGTTGGCGCCCGTATTGACTGCGGTGATTTTGGCTGGGCGGGTCGGGTCGGCCTTCGCGGCTGAAATCGGCACAATGCAGGTGACTGAACAAATCGACGCCCTGCAAATGTTGAAGACAGATCCGATTGACTACTTGGTTATTCCTAGGGTGATCGCCTGCTCCCTTATGCTGCCGCTCCTGACGATTTTGTCTTTTATAACCGGCATGACAGGCGGTCTTCTGATCGCCTCCAATCTCTACGGCATTACGTCCTCTATATTCCTAGACTCAGCGAAAAACTTCTTGACCCCTTGGGATTTGACCAGCGCCCTGATTAAAGCGTTTGTGTTCGGTGTTCTGATTGCAATTATTGGGTCGAGTTGGGGCTTGACTACCACTGGCGGCGCCAAAGGCGTTGGCCAATCCACCACCACTGCAGTGGTCACTGCGCTGATGACGATTTTTATCAGCAACTTTTTTCTTTCCTGGTTGATGTTTCAGGGCACTGGCAGCGCCAGCCTCGGGGTCTAATTTCATTCCAGCCCCTCTTCCCTAACCCCTTAAAATAGATCAGAAGACGAGTGTAGGCCCCTTGATTGTGACATCGACTTCTTCTTCTGCTGAGAAAACTGTTCAGTTAGCTCCTAGCTATACTCTCTCCATGGCCCTAATTTTCTTAGGGTTGATGGGTTGGCTCTTGCAACCGTGGTGCGGAGCCGCGATCGCCATGTTTGGCCTATTCTTATTAATCCAAACTGTTATCTTGCGGTTTGAATTCACCGAGACTGCCTTTGATTTGTATCGAGGCGATCGCTTGATCCGCCGGTTTCCGTATCAGGATTGGCAAAATTGGCGAATCTTTTGGTCTCCAATCCCCATTCTCTTTTATTTTAAGGAAGTCAAAAGCATCCACTTCATGCCCATCGTGTTTGATGCTGCTATGCTTCGTCTGTGTTTAGAAAAGCATTGCCCTCGTCCTGGCGATCAGCAGGAATCATCCGACTAAGACTCTGAAAGTTGAGGCTCTAGCTGAGGAATTGCTTAAGCCTACAAGCGTTAATATGGCGACAGGTACGGTCGCCGATTTGAGTCATTTTTACAGTTATTCATTTCCTATCATTAATTAATTAGTAATGAGTTCAGACGATCTTTCCAGTGTAGAGTCCTCGGCTAAACCCACAGAAAATGCAGGGAATGCGGATAACCCCAGTCTAGACTCTGCCGTCGCCGCAAAAAACAGTTTAGTTAGCGATCTAGACTCTCGAATCGCCAGTCTCCAAGCGCAAGAAAAGCGGTTAAAACAGCGTGTTGACGATTTACAGGCTTCCTATAATCGCTCATTGAAAGATCAAACTCAAACGGTGCAAGTGGACCTAGGCCGTCTGATCAAACAGGGATTAGCGGACCTAGAACGTCGAAAGCAAGCCCTCCAAACCGAGGTGGAACAGCTCGAACGTCGGCAGGAGCGGATCCGGGCTGAGATGCGGACGAGTTTTGCGGGTGTCTCTCAGGATCTGGCGATTCGAGTGCAAGGTTTCAAAGATTATTTAGTCGGTAGTTTGCAGGACCTTGCAAGCGCCGCAGAACAATTGGATTTATCTCCTCCCGAAGTGGAGCGTCCAGTCACTCAAGCTGCTCAGCCGCGGGGAGAGACGGTCGATCAAGCTTCGCCGACCCCCGCTTTCGCTGCTCAGCGGTTCCAAGAGCAGACTGAAAGAATTCGCAGTTTGCTGGATCAATACCGTCTACGACCTGACTACTACGGCCCTGTTTGGCAGTTGCGCCGCACCTTTGAGCCGGTTCATGCCGAAAAAGTCTCGAATTGGTTTTTCACCCAAGGGGGACGGGGAGCCGTCAAGAGTATGGGCAGTCGGTTGCAAAATGTCTTGATCGCCTCTACCTGCATCTCTGTTTTGCACACGCTGTATGGCGACCGCCTCAGAACGCTGATTTTAGCTAATACCCCTGAACGTTTGGGAGAATGGCGGCGAGGCTTGCAAGATTGCTTAGGCGTCTCCCGACTCGACTTTGGCGCAGATCGGGGACTGGTGCTATTTGAAGCCCCTGAACCGCTGGCGCAGCGAGCAGATCGCCTGCTTGATCGGGAACAGCTGCCGTTCATCATCATGGATGAATCAGAAGACAAGATTAATCTTTCCCTGCTGCAATTCCCTCTATGGCTCGCCTTCGCCCCAGATCCAATGAACCCGCCCGCCGACTACGACTACTACTAACCGACCTGCAGCTACACCCATCCACCCATCTACCCATCCACTCATCCACCCTTTACTTATCCACCCTTTACTTATCCACCTACTTCAACTGGGACTTTTTTTCGACGGTCATCCCTAAGGATCCCATATCCTCTAAACTGTTACTGTCGATGCTTTAGGAGAGTAAGTCAGTGTTTTGGGCGGCGATCATCGGTTTGCTGTTGATGGCTTATCTGCTGGGCTCAATCCCGACAGGCTATTTATTGGCTAAGTTTTTGAAGGGTATTGATATTCGACAGCATGGTTCTGGCAGTACAGGCGCCACCAATGTCCTTAGAGTCGTGGGTAAAAAGGCGGCTTTTACTGCTTTGAGTATCGATTTGTTGAAGGGTTCTTTGGCCATTATTGCTGTGCGCTGGGTGTATCAAGTCATTGCGCCCGCTTTGTCGGCTGAATCCTTTAATTATGAAATAGGACTTCCTTGGGTGATTACGTTAGCTGGTCTAGCGGTGATTTTAGGCCACAGTCGGTCGATTTGGCTTGGGTTTACCGGCGGTAAGTCGGCGGCTTCGGGGTTAGGGATTTTGCTAGCGATGTTTTGGCCGGTCGGGCTTGGAGTCTTGGGCGTATTTGCCTTGGTGCTAGCAAGTTTCCGGATAGTTTCCCTGTCGTCTATTTCTGCTGCGATTTCCGCTGCTGTCCTGATGATAATTTTTCAACAGCCTCTTCCTTATCAATTGATGGGAATTATGGGCGGAATCTATGTGATTCTCCGCCATCGCAATAACATTCAACGCCTCCTGGTCGGCACTGAACCTAAGGTTGGTAGACCTCTAACTTCGGATTGAGCGGTAGAGTGACTATGCGGATTGCGAGATAAAGTCTAGCTATGCGCCTAACTCTTTTGAGCGTTCACAGGCGGTGCGAACGGCTTCTATTAAGCTAGATCGGAGTCCAGAGCTTTCCAAGTGGGCGATGCCTGCAATGGTTGTGCCCCCTGGACTAGTGACGCGGTCCTTGAGGACAGCGGGGTGTAACTCTGTTTCTTTGAGTAGTTGGGCGGTCCCCCAGACGGTTTGGAGCGCTAATTGGGCTGAAATGGCTCTAGGTAAGCCCGCGGCTACGCCGCCATCGGTTAACGCCTCAATCATGATGGCGATATATCCCGGCCCCGAACCCGATAGCCCCGTGACGGCGTCCATCAGATGTTCAGGGATGGAGACTACTTCCCCCACCGCCTGGAAAATGCGTCGCGCTTTTTCTAAGTGTTTAGGGTTTGCATGGGCGCCGCTTGCCATGGCGGTCATCCCCGCTCCCACAGTGGCGGGGGTGTTAGGCATGGCGCGAATTACAGGCCAATCCGGCGCTGCAGCCTCCAGTTTAGCGAGGGGCGTGCCCGCCAAAATTGACACTAATAAAGGGGGGGGATCCGTCAAGGGCGTGGCTATGAATTCTGGAGCCACCCGATCAAATATCTGAGGTTTGATGGCTAACAACACGACTTCTTCCGCTGCGATCGCGTCTCGGTTGTCTGCGGTTGCCTTGACACTATAGCGCTGGGTTAGAAAGTGACGTCTCTCAGGACTGAATTCACCGACGACAACATCCTCCGGCGCATAAATTTTTTGCACAAGAAGACGGGATAAGAGAGCTTCTCCCATTACCCCGCCGCCAATTACGCCAAGTTTTATGGGCACTTAAGACTGCGCCTCCTAAACACTACCAACAGCTACCATCCTACAAGGTCAGCGACAGTTAAAAAGACGTCCAATTATAACGTCGCCAAGCTATCCTAGCTGTACATCCCAAAGAATAATGATTCAGGACTCGCAACTTAATATGCCTGTCATCTGTTCAAAAGCCAGAGTGGGCGCACGCCCTACGCCATCCGAGCCTGATCGGCGCTCCAAGCCGGGGCGGGAGGCGCTTGCCTTGGGGTGGGAATGGGTTCTGGCTGATGGGGCAAGGGAATTTCCTCTTCCCCATCGGTGGGCGTGCTGACCTGAACACAATTGGGGGTGAACAAGAAAATGCTTTCGCCAATTCGCTCTTGATGGCCATCCATGGCGTAGGTGCCGCCCGCCACAAAGTCAACTGATCGTTGGGCCTGATCCGGATCCATCACGTTCAAATTGAGAACGACTGATTTGCGCTCCCGCAACGCCTGAATTGCCTGGGGCATTTCTTCAAAAGAGCGGGGTTCCATCACAACAACTTCAGACATACCATTCATAGCTCCAGGCATACCAATTACATTATTCATAGAGGCCATACCGGTTTCAGAGGATACGATCCGTTCACGCACCCTGCGACGAGCGCGCGGTTCTTCTTGAGAGGCCGATTGAGGATTCTCTTCCTGGTAGAGATTTTGGTATTCTTCTCCATCCATCTCGTCATATTCATATTCATAATCGGCCGGGTCATTAAGACCGACAAAGTCTCTTAGCTTCGAAAAGAGGTTGCTCACGGCTTACACTCCTTAATGACTATCGTTAACTTGGCGAACCAGCCCCAAAAAACAACTGAAGAGATCCCTCATTTAGGCCATAGAAGAACTTCTATTCTTTCAGCAGGGCTAAGGCTGAAGGCAAGAAATTCTAAGAAGATTGGGAGTTTTTCATGAAATCTATTGTCAGCGCCACAGTTTATAGCTCAACACAGACCTCTTATGAAAATGCTCTAATCTAGTCCTATTAAGGAAAGATTTGAGTCAACAGTATACATGAAATCTTGGAAAAGAATACCCTATTGGGTATGAGTTTGATAGAGAGCTTCAATCAAACTGCAAAGACTATTCGTGATTAGTTGTATTTCTATGTTGAACCCATAATGCGTACGTCAGGATCCGCTGTGGTTTTTCAAAAAAAAGGCGCCCAAGATATCAGGTTTGAGTCTCTCTAAGGAGATGAGCTAAGTCTTGTAAGCCTTTGCCGTGGTCGGATAGACCCGATGGTCAGATGAGTCAATAAGGCGCTATTTAGGGGGGGGGGTTCCTAAGGCATCTCTGGATATAGCGCTTAATCCAGCCGCACTTGATTCAAGCGAGCGATGATTAGAACAAATTTAAGATTTTGAATTTAATGTCGGTGATGGGAAAAATCGTTTTACTCGTTGGGACGGATTGAGTTGATTGCATCAAAACAAAATTGGCTTCCTATGTTGGGATAGCCGCTTATATATCCCTGTTGGGGACAATTGGGCCATTATTACTAAAAAACTTTCAGTGGTGGAAACGCTAATGTGATTTCCTAAAAGGGGCTTAGAGTTTGAGAGGTGTGCAATTTAGGCTGTGCACTTGCGGGGTGTTCCGTGAAAAAACGCACGGATGACAAAACTTCCCTGGGGACTCCTCTGTTTGTCAGGATCACGGGAAAACCCTTGCCTCAAACTCGAATGATTGCGTAATTTGGGTTATACCTGCTGTGGTAAGGCGTTAGGCCGTGCGCCAAAGATGGTGGAGCCTAAACGGATCAGGGTGGCGCCGGCTGCGATCGCAATCGGATAATCCGCAGACATCCCCATGGATAGCTGTTGCATTTGGATATGGGAAAATCCACGCTGATTGATGGCGCTGGCTAATTCCCTCGCTTGCTGGAAAATCATTTGTAGCTCAGCCGTCTCGCGTCCATAGGGGGGAATGGTCATCAACCCGACAATCTTGAGGGCTGTGCATTGATCCAGCTGGGGCAGCGCCTGCCACAGGTCATCAATGTCAAACCCATACTTGGGCGGATCCGGCACAATCTTAACCTGTAAACAGCAGTGAGGCGGATGGGGTAATTCAGCGGCTAAGTGATTGAGCCGTTTGGCTAATTTGAGGCTATCAACGGAGTGAATCCAGTCAAAGTGGGTTAGCGCCTGCTGAACTTTATTCGTCTGTAGGTGGCCAATGAAGTGCCAGGTAATGTCGGTTAAATCAGCCAGTTCAGCTTGCTTCGCGATCGCTTCCTGAATTCGACTTTCGCCAAAATCCCGCACGCCAGCCATATAAGCAGCTCGCACCGCCTCAGCTGAAACTTGTTTTGTAACAGCAATTAACCGGACAGTCGGTGGGAGCGTTTTCCTGATCTGAAGGATTCGGGCGGAGATAGGGGCTCCAGAGAACGAGGCTGTCATTGAAAGGTTTTTTTGTAAGTCTTCTGTAGGCGATCATACTCAGCCTGGTGTCCCGCTCGACGGAGAATTCGGAGTCGGTTTTCTAATAAGACGCGGGCTTCGCTCCGGCCCACAGGTTCGAAGAGCAACCCCTCTGCGACGCCGCTTTTGACCAAGAAAAACAAGCGTTGAGCATAGAGAGTCGCAAATAATTCCTGCTTCTCTTCTACTAAGCAAACCCTGAAGAGCAGGCCGAATGTTGGATGATTCAAGTAAGTTTCAGGGTTCATTTAAACGTTAGATTGAAGCATCATAAGTCGAGGACTCACTAGGGCGCTTTAAAGGGGCTGATAAGGCAAAATAACTCAATAATTTATTTGACTCCTATGTGGATTCCCTCAGATACGGTCATCTAATAAGAAAGCATAGAATACTATCGGCCCTAAATTAAGCGCAATTCGCCGACTCACGTGGGCATAACGACTTCCGAACTCCAGAACCTTCAAATATTACCCAATAATCAGCCCTAAGCTGCATACGACTAACCTAGGGGCGGGTCAAAATTACGCGCCATATGATAGACCAAGCGCCAGGAGTTGCGCCTTAGCCTTTTGCAAAGATTCACGCCATTCTCGTTCAGGGTTACTGTCTGCCACGATCCCAGCCCCAACTTGCCCCCAGACATTATTGAACGTCTCTGCGGGCGAGGGCGGAGAGAGGTGAGGCGCAAACAGTAAGGTGCGAATGAGGATGTTTAAATCCAGGTTTCCCCGCCAATCTAGATATCCGCAGGAACCATAAAATAAATTGCGGCGAAGAGGTTCTAACTCCTCAATAATTTCCATACATCGAACTTTTGGGCAACCGGTGATAGTTCCCCCGGGGAACATGGCGCGGATCAAATCGATTGAGTTCCGTTCAGGGGAGAGGGATCCGATTACGTTGCTGACCAGGTGCATAACATGGCTGTAGCGTTCGATTGTGAGCAATTCGCTTACCTGTACGGACCCCCACTGGCAGACCCGGCCTAAATCGTTTCTCTCCAGGTCTAGCAGCATAATATGTTCGGCATTCTCCTTAGCGTCGGCGACTAATTCCTCAGCCAGTTTCTGATCTTGCTCAGGGGTAGAGCCGCGGGCCCGAGTGCCAGCGATGGGACGCGTTTGAGCGGCTTGTCCCTGAAGATGGACCAACCGCTCTGGCGAACCGCTAATCATGTCGCCCCAAGGGGTTCGCCAGTAGCTGGCGAAAGGGGAAGGGTTGATCGATTGTAATTGCCGATAAATTGTCCAACTCGGCGCCGTCGTTTGAGTTTCAAAGCGTAGAGACAAGTTGGCTTGAAAGATATCACCCGCTTGGATATACCGCTTTGCCTTGATTACCATGGCTTCGTAATCCGCCTGGGTGAAACTGAACTGGGGCAGTGTGCCAGAGGCAGCCGTATTAGTAGGCGAGGGCGGTCCAGAGGGAGAGGCGATCGCGGGATGTTCCAAACGCCTCTGCATATCATCGAGTTGGCCCAAATGGGTGGCCGCCAGCCAAAGGCGTTGTTGGGCGTGGTCTAGTACGGCGAACTGTTCAGGTTCGTACCAGTAGGCGACTGGAAATGGCAGGGGATCTGGGTTCAGAGAAGGTAATCGTTCAATCTCCCAAGCCAAGTCGTATCCCAACCAGCCTAGCCATCCGCCGGAAAATGGCAGAGAGGCCTCGGGCGATTCCGCTCCGATCCAAGCACATCCGTTGTTGGCGGCGGCGGTTTGCCGAGATAACTTGGCTAACGTCGGCAGAATGTCGCCGACGGCGGGAGTCCACAGCCTCACTGCCCCTTGGATGCGGCGAGGGGGGCCAGCGCATATCGAGTATCGAGCGATGGACGAGGTTGAGGTTGAATTGGCTGGAGCAGCGTGGGGCAAAGGGTACGGACTTTCCAGCAGCGTTGCAATGTTATCGAAGGGGCTTGGGGTGATCGAAGGGGAGGGGAATAGAGCGCTGAAGAGGGTGGAGCCGCTGTGGTGGTTGAGGGGGAGCGATCGCCAGCGCCAGGGCTGTAAGTGACTCAAATATCGCCTCCCCAAGCAATGCGCATTCCCCAGAATAGAACCAGGACGCCGCAGGCCAACCAGTCCCATCGCCGCAATCTGAGCGGCCGCCAGACGACGCGATGCTCATCGGGGCTAGTGAAGCCTCGCACCTGCATCGCCGCTGCAGTTTGCTCGGCTCTCAATAATAGATTTTCCAGCAATCTTTCCGCCACCATCACCCAAATTTGCGCCGCTCGCCGAAAGCCTAACTTTCGCCAATTAATCGCCCGAGTCCGGACAGAGCGAACTAAATTTTGCACCTCTTCCAGCACCAGGGGAATAAACCGCAAGGCTAAGGTAACCGTCAGCGCGATTTCAGTCACCGGCCATTTGAACCACCGCAAGGGTTGCAGTAACTCCTCCAAGGCAGCGGTGATTTCTTCAGACGCGGTGGTGAGCAGAAACAAATTGGTGCCGTAAATCAGGGTAAAGATCAGAGTGCTGACGCGGATTCCTAATTCCAAAGACCGTTGACTAATGGTGATAGGCTCCTGTTTGAACAGAATATAGCGATAAGGCGTTGGTTGAGCCAACGCCGGCGGGGGTTCAGCGGCGGCCTCGGGTTGGTCGTCGGCGTCAACATCGGTGGCTGTATCCGTGGCTGTATCCGTGGCTGCAAAAGTTGATTCTAAAGCGAGTGTTGGCAGGCGAGGCTGAGTCTGAATGGCCAATCCGTCAGGGGTGACCACTGTAAGGGCCAAAATAAAACCACTCAGCAGTAATAGCCAACCCATCTGTCGCCGCCATACCCGCAGCGGAATCATTGCCGATAGGGTTAAGACAATAAGTAAGCCCACCATGGCGGTTCGCCAAAGGGGGCTGGCTAGAATGGGCGCCGCTAGAAAACTGGTTAACCAGGCCAACTTAACCCTCGGGTCGAGTCGATGTAGCCAGGTAACCGGCTCTTCCAGGTAAAGTCCGAGGGGGAGCGATCGCAATAAGTCCATGCCCTCTCTCCCCTAAACCTTGGTTGCCCGATTAGCGCGTTGTCTTTCCATATCTCGCACTTTCTTTCCGCGCCAGAAAAGGCGGATGGGGGTGCCTTCAAAGCCCAAGTTTTGCCGGAATTGACGGGCGATGTAACGGCGGTAGTTGTCGGTAAACAAGGTTGGACTATTGACAAACAGGGCGAATGAAGGGGGCTGGGCGCTGACCTGGGAGCCATAGTAAATCTTGCCCTGTCTCCCCTGGCGGGTCGTGGGGGGAGTATGCCAACTGACCGCTTCTTCAATCACTTCGTTAACCACGGAAGTGTTGACCCGGCGGCGGTGTTGGGCGGCGGCGACATCGACCAGATCTAAAATTTTAGGCACCCGCTGTCCAGTTAGGGCGCTGGTAAAGATCGTTTCCGCCCAGTCAATAAAGTGCAGTCTAGATTTGATGATGCGATCGTATTCATAAATGCTGTGGGAGTCTTTTTCGATTGCATCCCATTTGTTGACCACAATGATGCAGGCTCGTCCTTCATCTTCGATGCGGCCCGCTAACTTTTGATCTTGTTCAGTCACGCCATCCACCGCATCGATCACCAGGAGGGTGACATCGGATCGGCGAATCGCCTTGAAGGCTCGATTGATACCGAAAAATTCTGGACCGTAATCCACTTGTTTCTTCTTGCGGATGCCTGCCGTATCGATCAGACGGTAGCACTGATCTCCCCGACTCACCCGCATGTCGATGGCGTCGCGGGTGGTGCCTGAAATGGGGCTGACAATAGACCGCGATTCGCCCACAAAAGCATTGAGTAAGCTGGATTTACCGACATTGGGTCGGCCGACAATGGCGACCCGGATTTCTTCGGGTTCTGCTTCGACATCCACGGTTGGCAGATGCTCAATCAGTTGATCCAATAAATCTCCGGTGCCGTTTCCATGAATGCCTGACACCGGATAGGGTTCTCCCAATCCTAATTCCCAGAACTGTGCAGCCTGGATTAGTCCCTGATCTGGGGACTCACACTTATTGACCGCGAGCAGCACAGGAACCTGCTGCTGTCGTAACCAACTGGCAATTTCAGCATCCCCATCTGTGGGGCCGACCTGTCCGTCCACCACCAGAATTGCGGCCTGAGCTTCCGCTAAAGCCGCCGTCGCCTGCTCTCGAATGAGGGGCAAAAACTCCGTATCGTCGTCAAAGATCAAGCCCCCAGTATCGACCACTAGAAAATCTCGATCCTGCCAAAAGGCGGGTTGATAGGTGCGATCGCGAGTCACACCCGGCTGATCATGCACAATGGCGTCCCTGGCCCCCGCCAGCCGATTTACTAAGGTAGACTTGCCCACATTAGGGCGGCCAATAATTGCGACAACAGGCAGAGGCATGGAATTTTGCGGTGCTTAATGCATTAATAACTAAACCATTGTAGCGAGGGAATTTGTTAAGAAATAACTTTCATACCTTCTTTGGCTTCCCGCCTGAGTTGACGAGCAATTCTGAACAATTCTTGGCCAGTATGGAGATAGCCGTCATCGTAGCTGAGGGTAAATCGCTCTATTTCTTCAATGCCGTCTTCTAATTGATTCAAGCAGTAATAGAGGTTGGCGGCCACTCCGGCGAGGTGAGACGGATTAGGCATAGATTGAAAGGTGCGGCGGGCTTTGTCTAGCCATTCTTTGCACGCTTCTAGATAACTGTGAAAATCCTCCATGAGTTCATCATCGAATGGGTCTGCCGATAATGCTTTGATTTGGCTATTGAGGGGGGAGATGACCTTGGCTAAGAGTCGATCAACTGGATTGTAAATTTGCTTTAGCCATCTTTGCTGCTGGTCATCTGCTTGCTTTTCGGCCTGGCGTTGACGTCTGTAGTGATTTTGTAAATCGACAGTCCGTTGATGGCGACTGCGGGTGTCTTTCTCTTGTACTAGGCCAGCAGCTTGGGCTTGAGCCTGATACTGCAATTCCTGATCGTAGTTGGAACGGCTATGGGGATCGCCGAGTACTTCATAAGCCGCATTAATTTGCGTGATTTTTTCGTGGCCAGCGGTTGAATGCTGACTGTCAGGGTGAAACTGCTTGGCTAACTGGCGATAGGCCTGTTTAATTTCGGCCTGAGTCGCCGATTCAGCCACTTGTAGGGTGCGATAGTAGTTCACGTTTCACAATTTGCATCTGCCTTAGGTGCATTTTACTGTCCCCGGCGAATCTCTGCTGCGGCTCTCGACGCTTCTTTCGATGGAGATCAAAAAATCACATCTGCTGAATTTAAGCCTGGGACCTGATTATATTCAACTGTTTACAGGGCTCTGCAATTGTGTTTGGAGGGGACTTGCTGAGGACACCAAAAGTCGGGGATAAGGACTGGTTGTTGAGACGGCTGGACCGGTCTGGATAGCGGAAGAAGAGCCAAAGTTAGGCAGCCACTGCACCCATCGGCTGCCTGGGGGGAGGAGTTGGGCGGCTGGAGATGCTTGACTTAGCCAGATTAAGGCGTCTTGGGGAACGGGGCGATGCGCCTCAACTTCGTCAGACTCAACTGCAGCGAGGGCGGCTAAGATTCGATGTTTTTCTCGCATCAGTCCTGTTTTAGCGGTCCAAACTTGGGTTAGTAGGCCTTGCTTAACCGCATAGCAATAAAGGGACGCCGTTGCGATCACCGCTTGTTCAAATGCTTCTGGTTGCCAACGGCTGGCGCTGTCTAGGCAAAGGATGACGCCTTGGCCGCTAGTGAATTTTTCCAGTTCCCTAACCCGCAATTCCCCATGTCGAGCGCTGGTTCGCCAGTGGATAAGACGAGTGGGATCCCCCCAGCGATAAGGTCGCAATCCTCGGGTAAGCCCTTCCGAGGCATTTTCTGCGCGTCGATCTCGACGCCACTGCAATCCTTCTTCCTGGCCCAATTCATCAATTAAGGGACATTGATTGAGCGGCAGAATAGTGGGATACACCACGGCGACGGCTTTAGCGGTTTGGCGGCGGCAGCTCCAGAATAACCCGAGGGGAGCCGCGGTGCGGAGTTGAACCATCCGCCAATGGTGGACGCCGCGTTGTTGAGTGGGTAACTGGTAGCTCCAACGGTAGTGGCTCCGAGGGCCGATCGCCGCGATGGGAATTTGTTGGGTTTCTCCTAATTTTCTGGGGAGGAGATCTTGAACTTGCAGCAGTCCTTTAGCGCGGCTAGTGGAATTTTCGATGCTTAACTCTATGTGCAGGGAGTCTCCCACACTAACCGGGCGAATTGGCTGGCGGTTGACCAAAGCGCCCTTCAGCATTTGGGGGGAAAGCACCGCTGCGACCGCTAGCAAAGCCGCCATCACCCCGCTCATGACGTACAGCCAACCCGCTAAGGTATTGGTGGCGGCGCCAAAGAAAAACAGAGTTAAGCCAAGTACAACCCACCCTGAGTAAGAGGGCGCCGTCCAATGAGTTTCCAGCCAGGTAACCAATCGCTGAGGTGTCGGCATTGCTATTTTTTGGGACGCTGCTGTTTCGACGCTAACGGCGCACTAGTTTCTTGGACATCTTGCGCAGCCGTATAGATTCGGGGGTGACTTCTAGCATTTCGTCTGGACCAATGTACTCTAATGCCCGCTCCAGGCTCATTTCCATCGGCGATTGGAGCTGGACGAGTTCA
The DNA here is from genome assembly GCA_030065175.1 of Leptolyngbyaceae cyanobacterium MO_188.B28. Taxonomy (GTDB): domain Bacteria; phylum Cyanobacteriota; class Cyanobacteriia; order Phormidesmidales; family Phormidesmidaceae; genus JAKSDM01. The sequence continues at coordinate 16,583 of JASJDH010000011.1, forward strand.
TCGCCAGTCGCCGAACGGTGGTTAGTCAGCTGTTTGGTTTTGCAGACATTTAGATCTAGGTCTTGGGGACGGTTGTGCTCTCCGACGATCATGCCCTTATAGACTTTAGTTCCCGGGCTGATGAAGAAAATTCCTCGATCTTCAGCGTTCTTAAGGGCGTAGAAGGTGGCGACGCCTTCCTCAAAAGCGATCATGACGCCATTGCGCCGAGACTCAACTTCCCCTGACAGGGCGCGATAGTCTAGAAAACTGTGATTCATAATCCCTTCCCCCCGGGTTAACCGCATGAATTCTCCTCGGAACCCGATCAGTCCCCGAGCCGGAATGACGAACTCAAGCTGAGCCCGACCATTGCCAGCGACTTGCATATCTTGCATTTCGCCTCGGCGTTGGCCAATTCTTTCCATGCAGCCGCCAACGGCGTCTTCTGGGACATCCAGGATGAGCAGTTCATAGGGCTCACAGGGCTGACCGTTCACTTCCCGATAAATCACCTGGGGCTGGGAGACCTGGAACTCATACCCCTCCCGCCGCATAGTTTCAATTAAGATACCCAGATGCAGTTCGCCGCGACCGGATACCCCAAATTTATCTGGGGAGTCGGTTTCCTCAACCCTCAAAGCGACGTTGGTTTCCAGCTCGCGCATCAGGCGATCGCGCAGTTGTCGCGAGGTGACAAAATCCCCCTCTTTACCGGAGAAGGGAGAGTCATTCACGGCAAAGGTCATCTGCAGGGTGGGTTCATCCACCTTGATCAACGGTAATGCCTGGGGCTCATTGGGGCACGTTAGGGTTTCGCCGATATTGGCGTCGGCAAATCCAGCCACCGCCACAAGATTGCCAGCGGACGCCTGTTCAATGCTGATGCGCTTCAAGCCTTCGAACCCCAGAAGCTTGCTAACCTTGCCCTTGACAATCTGTGTATTTTCTTTAACTAAGGCGATTTGCTGCCCGACCCGGATAGTACCGTTGTGAATCTTGCCAATTACAATCCGACCTAAGTATTCGGAATAATCCAGGGTGGTCACCTGAAGCTGGAGTGGTTTTTCAGGATCGCCGACTGGGGGCGGCACATGCCGTAGAATTGCTTCAAATAGAGGTTGCATGTCTTTACTGTCGCCTTCCAGGTCGTCTTTGGCGTAACCGGAAAGTCCAGAGGCGAAAAGATAGGGGAACTCACACTGATCGTCATCGGCCCCTAACTCTAGGAACAGGTCGAGAACTTTATCGATGGCTCCGTAAGGATCAGCCTGGGGGCGGTCAATCTTATTGACCACGACGATGGGACGCAGCCCCTTTTCCAATGCTTTCTTGAGCACAAACCGGGTCTGAGGCATCGGCCCTTCATTGGCGTCCACAATTAAAATGCAGCCATCCACCATTCCCAGCACTCGTTCTACCTCTCCGCCAAAATCGGCGTGGCCAGGGGTATCCACGATATTAATCAGCATGTCTCTATAGTGGACTGCTGTATTTTTGGACAGGATGGTAATCCCCCTTTCCCGCTCCAGATCGTTGGAGTCCATCACACAATCCGGAACGTCTTCTCCTTCCCGAAAAATGCCGGACTGTTTCAGTAGAGCGTCCACCAGGGTGGTTTTACCGTGGTCAACGTGGGCGATGATAGCAACGTTGCGAATGGGCAGGGTCATTGAATTATGCCTCGAAGCTGAGCAATGGGAAGGATGTTTACAAAGGGTGATTTCTCTACCAGGGCTGTCGATCTAAGTTAAATCCTGTAAAGAAGATTTAACAATTGTAGCTCAATTGAGTAGCCCAATTGAGAAGATACCCATTCAGCTTTTCCAGATCGAAATATCAGCCGTCCGGTTCTTTGGCTGATATTTAGGAAATTTTTTTTGAGGAAAAGTCGGTTGCTCGACAATCAGGCGCTTATGACAATCAGGCGCTTATTTATGCGAAGCGTGGAGAGCCGCCTGAGATGGATTTAGCAAAAATGCCCAGTACAAACGTGCAGAAATGAAAAAGTGCAGATGATTTCTCTGCACTCACCACTATAATTCAAATCCTCATCCGTATAGTAGCATACAAAAGCTTGCTGTTGACTGAATGCCGACTATACGCATGCAGTGGAGTCCTATGGGATTTGTGAGATGGCGATTTTACGATTCTTGCTTGATCGCCGCAATATATTGGCTATCGATCAAGAATGCGCCGCGTTCAAAGCGGATTCCCCAATAACCGCCGGGGCGCCGGTCAAGAATCACCCCTTCTTCCCCAATTCGGATGAGATCGGAGGGACGCAGCATGGGCATTGGGTCTGCAGTTTTGATGTAAGGCGGAAGGGCGATGACGCGGACGCGATCGCCCACTGAAAATTCTGTTTCGTCAGCCATAGGAAGGGTGGAAAATCCTTGAGTACTTTGTCAAGCTTAATACTTTGTCAAGCTTAAGCTGATGGGTTGAGATTGGGTAAGGGGCGGGTAAGGGAGGTGGGTCAAAATAAAGTCCCAGGAAAAGGCAGTGGATGGGTGGATGGGTAAATGGGTGGATGGGATGTTATTTGTCTGCAGATCCCTAAGGGCTCCTAGCTACCTTTTCTCCTTCCCCCTTCCCCTTGACCTGTCGACTTTGATGGGCGGGACTAAGGGACTTGCCAGATTTTCTCATGGTACTGATTGGGATCCGCATAGGGATCTTCGCCAGTGTGATTATGGGTGTGAGAGCCCCCGTGGTGAGCATGAGAATGGGGATGAGCCTGAGGATGATGGTGGCCTGGTTCAATACTATGGGTATGGCTGGGGTCATGATCGTGGCTATGGTCATGGCCATGGCTGTCGGCGGCCAGCTGAGACAGCGCCGCCCGCCGAAATTTGCACAGGTCACAGTTCATTTGCACCTGACCGAGTTGACTCTCAATCTCTCGCCGTCGCAACACCTTTAAGAGTTGGGGATGGATGCCGATTTCCGGTAAGCAAACGATCGACGTATCGGGGAATTGAGTTTGCTGCTGGGCGGCGATGTCGAAAATTTTCTTCAGCAGGACGCCGGTAAACATAAAGTGGGGCAGGACAATAATCCGCTTGGGCTGGTGCAGACGAGCCCTGCGAAACCCTTCCTCTAAGCGGGGATGGGTAATGCCGATAAAGCAGGTTTCAACGGTTTGATACCCGCTGCCTTCCCAAACCATTCGGGCTAATTTATAGGTGTCGCCATTGGCGTCTGGATCGCTAGAGCCTCGGCCTACAAATAATAGGACGGTGTCTTGGGGGGAGATTTCTTCGAGGCGCTGGGGCGAGTCGGCCGCATCGGGGTGAATCATGGCTAGTCGCGATCGCCAGAGATCCAAAATTTCAGGGGCAATGCCAAAATGCCTGCCATAGTAGAGTTTCAGCTGGGGATGACGCTGACGGGCTCGATCCAGCTCGTTGGTCACGTCAAATTTATTATGTCGGGCGGCGAACAAAAGAATGGGGGCCACTGATATTTCGGTGTAGCCTTGCTCCACACAGCGATCGATTCCTTCTTGAATGGACGGTTCTGTTAATTCTAGAAAGCAAGGGATGACTGGACGAGAGTGGTCTAGCGCTTGATACGCCGCCGCAAAATCTAAGAGATTTTGGCGTCCCTCTGTATCCCGGCTGCCATGACCCACCATTAACAGGGGGCGTTGGAGCGGCAGTTCAGCTATCGTCAGGGATGAATCGGCGTCCACCTGATCGGCGGTGGAGATGAAGTTGATCGTTGACATGGGTAAATAAACTCCGTTCCTGTGTAACGCAGGAAGTAGAGTGAGAGGAGGCGAGCAGGCGTTCTGGCTAAGGGAAGTGTTGACTTTTAAGGGTCTGAGGCTTGGGTGGGCGCCCCATGATTAAGTCGCCCACTAGCGGTCATTGCATACTTCCTGATCACAGCTGCGGCACAGCGCCGGATTTTCACCGGACTTTCCCTGTCTCGTCCCCGTTCACAGTTGCTTCGTCATCTTAGCCCACTGGCTGTCAGCGGCAAACCGACCCACCTGTTTATTCGGGGATGTCTTGACTCAAAGTTAGAGCTGTTTGATTCTCTTGTCTGCCTTTTTCCCTATGCAGTTGCAACAGAAGCTTCGATTTTACTTGGATGATACGGAAACTCAGATTGGCCGGATCGTTAATCTTGCGATCGCGGCTCTGATCCTACTATCCGCGATCATCTTCGTGGTGGAGACCTATCCAATTCCGGACAACCTTCGGGCGGGGTTACGGATTGTCGATTGGGTGATTCTATTCGCCTTCACACTAGAGTATCTAATTCGTTTTAGCTGTGCTGAACATAAACTTTCTCATCTCTTTAGCGGCTATTCTCTGGTGGATCTAATTGCAATTTTGCCCTTTTTACTCGGTTTTTTAGACGTCAGATTTATTCGGTTACTGCGGTGGTTGAGAATTCTGAGGTTAGTGCGTTTTATGGAAAATCGCACCCTTTTCGGACGCCTCACAGCAGACGAAAGTTTGATTATTATTCAGATTATTTTTACGCTGTTCGCAATTATTTTTATTTACTCAGGTCTGATTTATCAGGTAGAACACCCTTACAACCCAGCGCAATTCACAACGTTCCTAGATGCGGTCTACTTTGCGGTGGTCACCATGACCACTGTGGGATTTGGCGATGTCACCCCGACTTCGGAAGGGGGACGGTGGTTGACCGTGATGATGATTCTCACCGGGATCGCCCTGATTCCGACCCAACTGGGGAATTTGATCCAACAATTTGTCAAAGACCAGCGCACGACTCTGATCACTTGTAGCCGCTGCGGATTGACTGCCCACGACACGGACGCCCTCTTTTGCAAGCGGTGTGGGACTGGTCTCCAAGGCTCTCAAGAAGGGTACAATATGCCATCAACGGATGGGGACTGAACAGGTGTTTGCGCCAACTGAGTTACTATGGGCTCTAAGTGGGTTAATCCTAACGATTGCGGGTAACTGGCTAGAGGCGTTTATTACCAATGCGCCCTGGTATTGGGGCCCCGTGGGGATTCATATTTCTTCCCTTGGGGTTAATTGTCAGGTAGGCGCTGTTTTACTGACCAGCTGCATGGGGGGAAAGAATGCCGGGATCGTCTCGCAAATTGCTTATTTAACCTTGGGGTTAGCCTTTGGCTTGCCCGTTTTTAACCAGGGCGGCGGCTTGTCTTATATGCAGGAGCCAAGTTTTGGTTATTTGCTCGGGTTTGTTCCTGCCGCTTGGATGTGCGGGTTTTTGGCTTTCCAGGCTAAGCCTAAACTGGAGACATTAGCCTTCAGCGCCGTTTGCGGCCTACTCATCATTCACACGGTAGGACTCGTCTACCTGGCGGCGGCTTACGGGGCAGGGTGGGCTGACGGCAGTTCTCTTTCCCTGTGGGAAGCTTTCCTGGCGTATTCTATTATTCGGTTGCCTGGGCATTTGACTATTGCCTGTGCTGTTTCAGTAATTGCGTTTGCAATGCGGCGCCTCATGTTTTACTAATGCGTTATGACCGTTAGAAATTTTATTTTTTGGGTGGCCGCGCTAGTGGGTCTGGGATTCGACCAGCTGACTAAGTTTTGGGTGGTGCAGACTTTTGAACTCACAGTCCCCCCTCAAACGATTCCCTTATGGCCCGGTGTCTTTCACTTTACCTTTGTCACCAATACTGGTGCCGCCTTTAGTCTCTTCAGCGAGAACGGCGATTGGTTGCGGTGGTTGTCCTTAGCGGTGAGTGTGGGGTTAATTCTTCTGGGGCTGTTCGCGCCTTTAGCCAATCGATTTGAACAAGCGGGCTATGGGTTTGTCCTGGGGGGCGCCTTAGGCAATGGAATCGATCGCTTCTTATCGGGTGAGGTGGTTGATTTTTTGGATTTTCGCTTAATTCAGTTCCCGGTGTTTAATTTGGCCGATGTATTTATCAATATTGGGATTTTTTGCTTATTGATCGCCGCTGTTCAGTCACCCGGCAATGGCGACGGTCGTTCGAAGGGGCGGCGAAGCGGCCAGTCTAAGAAGCGTCCCCTGAGTTGAAGCGTTCGCCTCAAATTGTCGTATCGATAATAGTAACGAGAGGGCGGTTAGCAGGGTGGACGTGTACCCTTTAAAGATGCGTAGATAAGGCGATAAGCTTAGAGCCTCTCCATCAAACGCCTAACCGTCACTCCTAATTCTATAGGCCTAATTCTATAGGTTCGATGTTCAAAAAAACTCTATGACTTTCTACCGCGATTCGTTAAACGCTCTGACAGTATTGCCCCATCGCGCTTTGCGCAGGTCGGTGTTTCTGGCGATGATGGGTTTACTATTGACGTTGGGTTTAGCGGGCTGTGATACGTTGGTCACGGACCAATATGAAGCCACCGCCCTAGTGACCTACACCTGGCAAGTGGAGTATCGACCGAGGAGAATGAGCCCCGATCGTCCCAGGACCAGTCGTCAAGAGAAATTTGCGTCCGCCTCCCTCTTGAATCGGAATGGCGTCCAACCTGAAGGGGCGGTTACGGGCCCTGACGACCAGGGACTCTGGTGGCCTGAGCTTCCCCCTCGCCCCACTGCGGATGAGTTAGAAGCTCGCTTGCAAGATCGGGAGCAGTTTGAGTCTCCCCAGCTTTTAAAGTCCACACAATATGAGATCACTTACGAAGATAATACGGGTGAGTTTGTTACGCTTCCTACAAAGCATGCACTTTACAGAAAGGCGGTTCGGGCCTATGCAAATGGGCGATCGCTTAAATTAACCTTGGGGCCCAATGACGGTTCTATCCAAAAGGTTGAACTCCAGTAGCGTTTGGGCATTACTTCCGGTATGGGCAACTTAATCGGCGTATCGTTACAAGCAGGGAAATACACCCTAGAAAAGGAAATTGGCCGGGGTGGATTTGGCATGACCTTTAGAGCGCGCCACAATCGCCTGGGGCAGATCGTGGTAATTAAAACCTTGCACGAAACTTGGTGGGACGCGCCTAATTTAAGTGAGCTACAACATCAATTTCAAGACGAAGCGCGTCGGTTGGCCCTCTGTGTACATCCCAATGTTGTCCGGGTTACCGATTTTTTTACGGAAGATAATCTGCCCTACATGGTGATGGATTATATTCCTGGTCGACCCCTTTCAGATATTGTTTTCCCGAACCATCCTCTATCGGAAGCTGAAGCGATTACCTACATTGCTCAGATCGGATCGGCATTGAAGGCGGTGCATCAGAATGGTCTGCTGCATCGGGATGTCAAACCCCACAACATCATGGTGGATGATCGCTCAGGGGAAGCCGTCCTGATCGATTTTGGCATCGCCCGAGAGTTCAGCCGCGATCAAACCCAGACCCAAACCAGTTTTCTGTCAGCGGGGTATGCGCCGATTGAACAATATTTGTCCCGAGCCAAACGGACGCCGGCTACTGATGTATATGGTTTAGCGGCGACGCTGTACTCTTTATTGACGGCGCAAGCGCCCATTGCATCCGTTTTGCGGCATCGTCAGCCGCTAAAATCTCCACGGGAATTTCGACCCGAGTTAAGTCCCGTTATTAGTCAGGTGGTGATGCGGGGCATGGCGCTAGAAATCGATGACCGCCCCGCCAGTGTCGATGAATGGCTGGCTCTCTTTCCCCAAGCAAATGTCAAGGGCGGTCACGCCCAGACCGTTAGCACAGCCGCTCATTTGGGGGAAACGGCGGCGACTGTTGCAGTGGCGCCGGTTTATCACCCGAAAACAGGTGACTCCACCGGCGATTTGTCGCCGAATGGAGCCTCCGTCCGTCAACTGCCGACAGAAACCGTCGCGGCCGCCGAACGCACCCGGAAGGGGAGCGGATGCGGCGGGGTCTTTTTAACGCTGACGATGATTTCTGCGATTGTTTTGGCGGCGCTTGGGTTTGGGGCGTATAGTTTATATCAGAAGGTGACCCAAGGCGTCTCTGGATGGATGGAGACGATCACGACTCAGGAGGGTCCAGAACCTAACCGTAGCAGTCAGCCTAATGCCGCGCCAGACTTCCCTGTGGTGGAGCTGCCTAAAGATCCCACAGATCCCTTGGAGGCGAATCCTGATGAGACCTTAGAGACGGATCCCGTCCTAAATTCTGAAGATCCTGGTGATGACCCTGCGGACCTACCGGTCGATATCCCTGAGATCGAATTACCCGTTTCTCAGCCTCAACCAAGCGGCCCTCTGCTGCTAGCCAGTACGGGCGATCCGGCAAATTCACGATCACAAGTCGGGGTGTCTGTTAATCAGGCCAAGCCGGTGCGGGGATTTTCTCCGGGGGCCCAAGAGAGTGAGATTCGGGAGTATTTAGGGGAGCCTGACCAGAGCGGAGAAGGCTATTGGCCGAATACGCGCACTGCGGTCTACGAAGTGACGCCCAATCGAGCCACGCTCGCCTATTTTTATGACCGAGACACTGGGCGGGTCCGCCAATCGGAAGCGGCGTTTTCTCAGTCGATGGATCGGTTGGCAATGCGAGTGGCGTTGGTTAATATGCTGAACGGCCGCTCTACCGAAGCGATTGAAACGGCCCTGGAGCAAGTGAGATCGCGCCGACTCAACCGCTATACCTTTGAACAGGGTCCTTTCCGAGGGGTCATAGAGCGGAACCAATACGATCAAATCCATATCCAGATCTGGGAGGCTGATTTCCACTAAGGGATCTGTGGATAATTAACATCCCATCTATCCATCCACCCATCTACCCATCCACTGCCTATTACTGGGCCTTGATTTTGATGCAAATTTCTAAACCGTGATCATCCCACTGCTACTCTGTTGAGTGAGATGATTTTTCTTAAAACTGTCTGATTCAACTGGAATTCATGGTGGTTGCGATTAGAATAGGTCGATAGATATAGCCCCTCATTGTCGAGTGATCGTCACCCGGCAAGAGCCAGCAACCGGATTAAGCTTCTTTAGAGCCCCTACCCCTCTTTTTTACGCCGATTTTGTCTCAGTTTATACATTTAGGTTTACCATGCCTTTCGCATGAGTCTCCCCAAGCCGCCAAACCCACAAAAAACCTTTCTTAGCGCCCTTACCCAGGCGTTTCAGACTGTCCACGCCAAAGTTGATTTCTCTAAGCTCGCCTTGAAGTCTGGGGCTCGAATCCCTGAACTGTGGATCGAAGAGGCTGATAAACGAGAAGTCTATCCCCTATTGGGAGAACGCTACGTTTTGGGACGGAGTTCCAAACTGTGCGATATTGTGGTCCGTAATCGGTTGGTGAGTCAGATCCATGTCTCCCTCACCCGCGATCGCCAGAACCCGAGGAATTCTTTTGTCATTCGGGATGAAAAATCCACCAACGGACTCTATCGCGGTAAGAAACGCCTCTCTTCTAAAGTCCTAAAGCATGGCGATGTGTTAACGTTGGGGCCGACAGAATTGGCGGATGCGGTGACGGTTCGCTATGTCGATCCGCCGCCTTGGTATGTTCGTGCGCCGCGATATGGCCTCTATGGAGTGACGGGCTTCACGGCCTTGGCGGTGGTGTGGATTGTCGGGGTTGAATGGCCCAAAATTAAGGTGCGCCCGTTGCCAGAGTCCGTGCAAGGCCCGGTGATCGTCTACGCCAATCAGAACAATCGGGCAGTGCCGCTGCGATCGCCCCGTAGTCAAGCCCATATTGAGCAGCCGCGACTCTCCAACTTTTCCCCCTACTTGCCCAAAGCGGTGATTGCATCTGAGGACTCTCGCTATCACTGGCATTTAGGGGTCGACCCGATCGGCGTACTGCGGGCGTTGGTGACTAATATTCGCGGCGGTGAAATTCGGGAAGGGGGCAGCACCTTAACTCAACAGTTGGCCCGTAGTATTTATCGAGACTATGTCGGCACCGAAGATTCAGCGGGGCGAAAAATTCGGGAGGCGATTGTCGCCCTGAAGTTAGAAACCTTCTACAGTAAGAATTTTTTGCTGCGGACCTATTTAAATCGGGTGTATTTGGGCAGCGATCTGTATGGATTTGAAGATGCGGCCCAATTCTACTTCGATAAATCAGCCAAGGAGGTGAACTTATCAGAAGCCGCCACCTTGGCGGGGATTTTGCCGGCGCCCAATGCGTTTAATCCTGTACAAGACTATCAAGCGGCGGTGGAGTACCGCGATCGCGTCCTCAGTCGAATGGCGACTCTAGGCATGGTTAGCGCCGAAGATGCGCGGCGTGCGCGGCGATCTCGCATTGAGATTAGCCCCGAAGCAGAGGAAGAGCTGCAGAGCACTCGCGCTCCCTACTTTTATGGCTATATTTTCGATGAATTAGAGACTGTGCTGGGCGCTCAATTAGCCAGAGAAGGGAGTTTTATCGTCGAAACTGGCTTAGATTTAGACCTGCAAGCGTTAGCAGAGACGTCTGTGGGAGACTTTATCAGAGCTTCGGGGACGCCGCTGGGATTTTCTCAAGGCGCGCTGGTGACGCTGGATACCGCCAGCGGCGAAGTGTTGGCGCTGGTGGGGGGGGCTGACTATCAAGCCAGTCAGTTCAACCGGGCCACCCAGGCCTTTCGCCAGCCCGGGTCGACGTTTAAGATCTTCACCTACGCCACAGCTTTGGAGAAGGGGTTTTCTCTAGGGCGAACCTATTCTTGCCAAGGACTTGATTGGCGAGGACAGTTTTTCCAAGGTTGCCGTTCCGGTAGTCAGGGCTTGAATATGTCTACCGGTATGGCTCGTTCTGAAAATGTCGTTGCGCTGAGAATTGCGCAGGATGTGGGGCTCAAGGATATTGTGGCTACGGCGCGCCGGTTGGGAATTCGGTCCGATCTCAATGCAGTACCGGGACTGGTGCTGGGCGGCAGTGAGGTGACGCCGCTGGAAATCACTGGCGCTTTTGGCGCGATCGCCAATGCGGGCGTCTGGAATCGACCCCATGGCATTAAACGGGTTTTAGACAGCAGTGACTGCGCTCAACCCAGTGATATTCAAACCTGCCGAGTCATCTACGATTTTTCCAAAACCGGTGACTTTAATCAAGCTGTCATGTCCGCCAACGTCGCCCGGGTCATGACGGGCTTGTTGCAGGGGGTAGTGAAAGAGGGAACAGGGCGAGCCGCCTTCTTGGGGCGGGGTGAAGCTGGAAAAACAGGCACTACGAACGATAGTCGCGATCTGTGGTTCATTGGCTACATTCCTCGCAACCAGATGGTCACTGGCGTTTGGTTGGGGAATGATGATAACTCTCCGACCAGCGGGAGTAGTGTTCAGGCGGCTCAGCTTTGGGGCAATTATATGAGTCAGGCGATCCCGTAAGGCAGCCCTCTAGTCGTTGCCATCGATCTCTCGGACTCGGATTCGATAGTTTCTCTCTTCCCCTAAAGGATTCCGGACTAAGACCCTTAAATAGGGCCGATTGTAGGCTTGAGGAATGCTGACGTCAATGGCGCCGATGCGGCTGACATTGACTTCTTCCCCGTTGATCAAGACTGAATTAGCAGGGTCCACACTGGCTAATAATTCGACTCTCCTTCCTAATCGCCGCCAGCGTATATTCTGCAAACGCAATTCCCGATCAATCGGTCGCGGCGGAGTTGGGGGATGGCCGGGAATAATCACCGAAGCAAAGCCTGCATCAACCAGGACAGCCCGTCCTTGGGCGTTGGCTTCTACGGCGCCTTCTAAGGTGGCGATTCCTGTTTTTCCAGTGGGATCAACGCTGACGCCGAATTCGGTGCCGCGCACGCCAGCGATGCCGCTTGGGGTTTGGATTTCTAACCGACTGTTGGGATGGGAGAATGGGCGAACTTGTAATCTTGCTTGACCCTGGCTCACATCTAGAATGGTCACCCGAGCGCCATCAGAAAGCACCGATAACCGTCTGACTTGCAAGTCTGTATTTTCCGCCACTCTGACGACGCCAATGCCCGTATCGATATTCAAGATCGAGGTTGAGCGGCCTGCGGTTGCTATTCCCTGGCCGACGGATCCGAGGCGATCGCCCACTCTGGCGGGTCGGTTTTGGTTCCCTTTGTAGGTGACGTTTCCTCGGATCTGCTGCACTTCCAACCAGCGTTGATCCGACGTGACTCTAATTTCTTGAGCGACCGAGGGGGCGAGATTACCCAGCAACGCGCCCAGAAAAATAGATAGGCCTAAAGCGGTTTGGGCGAGTCTTTGTCGGTAGGGATTTCCATCGGTTTGCTGGTTGGAGGATGCCGACCTGAGGGGAGCTAAGCTCGCTCGATCCGCCTGTATGGAGGGTGCATTCGCCAATCTTGTCGTGTGTCGATGATGCATAGTCACAGATAACGCTCCCAATTAATTGCGCAGTCGAAAAATTGAATCGAGACTGTAGTCTAGAGTCTGTATTCCCAGATGCCTTATTCAAGGTGTCTGGCATAGAATGCCCTGCTTTTTCCCCGAAATCGCTCCAGATGAAGCTGCGCCAATACTCTGACAGTTTGAGGAAAAATCGCGGAAAAAGTCCAGCCAGGATTTATACATCAGGGTGTCTGGCAACTATGATTGTGTCGCCAAAATTAAAAGGATAATTTACGACCAGAGTAAATACCTTCCACTACGTCTTCTGGTGGAATCAGTAGGTTCACGGTCATTTTTGGGATTTTGTTACATAAATTTGTTACTTAAAGAATTGATGGAATGGTCTATTCCATCATCCGTCTAGTTTTTGGGGGCTTGTATTCATTAGACATCCAATTCGTTCAGGTCTATCCACTCCTGCGCTATCGTCGTCGGACTTTGCTGACCATTTTTCGGGAAAGCCTGAGGTTAAGCCCCTCTTGGGCGGCCCAGTCCTGTAGCATGCGGTAGAAAATTTGCCGATCTTGGGTTTGCAGAACGGCGGTTTGGTCAGCGGTTTCAATCACATAGGGGTATCCTCCGCCGATAATCACTTCGGCGCGAACCCAATCTACGACCTGATCGAGCAGCCCCGCCTCCCAAATCCAACGGGGAATTTCTAGCCGGGCTGGATACCCCTCACGGGTTGTTTTGAGATAGGTAAAGGTAATCTGATCGCGCTGTTCCTGGTATGTGTCTAAAATGCCTCCCCGTTCACATTGAAAGAGCGGGGTGCGATCGCCCCATTCCATGAATTGGTTCAGGACTTGAGCGTCATGGACGGCGTCTGATTCAGGCAATTGATAGACCTGTTGCAGGAGGGTTGTGAGGTCATGGGCGTAAGACGTGTCAATATATCCCACCAGTGGGGTGCGATGTTTTTCGCTGGTCCGCAGTAGCGCCAGCAGACACCGTCGATAAGCTTGGCGTGTGGTGTCGTCAAAGGCCTCCGCGAAAGTGGCGATTAGCGACCCATCAAAGAAAACTAGGCTGCGGCTTGGATCAGCAACCGATTCGATATACTGCGCCAATCGTTGCGTTTCCATTTCAAATCGGCGCACATTGACTCGCCGATCAACGGGCTCGTTGCTCTGGCCAGCTTGGAGGTCAACCGGCGTCATCACATCTAGCTGGATATCTTTTTCATAGCCGCCTGCCCGATCGTGTCGATTCTCAAACCATCCAATCTGCACAAGCGCTACTGGGATAGAAAAATCTTTACTGGGAAAGATTTGTGACCCATCCACCGCAAATGTGGTGACGCCTGTTAAGAGATCGCGCACCCAGGCTAAACTCTCCTCTCGATTCCGCCACTTCAGTTGAGGGCTCAGTATTCCCTTCTGGGTTTCTGCAAAGGTCTCTATGGGACGGCCCCCTAAACCATTTGGCTTGTCGGCCAGCAGATGGAGGCGTTCCGACTGCGGTTGCCGAGCAAAGTCAATCCAGGCGTTTCGATATTGTTGTAAATCCTTTAAGGCTGTTCGGTCAAAACGCGCGAAATCAGCTCGTTTGGCCTGTAGAATGGCTTGAATTTGTGAGGGTTTGAGGGACATGAAGGAGAGGAATTTGGGATTTTGAATTTTAGATTTTGGATGGGGAGACTTGTTAGATTTGAAGGGGAAAAGGGTGGTCTCTCAGATCCCAATTGGCGCCTACAATGGGTTCGATAGAGTAGGTCAAATATACTATTTTTATTAAATAATTCCAATCAATTCTATTGATGCACTCATAGTCTAGGTGTCGACATGTAAATGAATGTTGCAATTGGATTACAAGTTTTCAGCTGGCTAAAATGGGGCAAACCTGCGTGATACTATGCTTTTCGTAGCTTTAGTATGATCTGGAGAAAAATCCTTGGCACTTCGGGTTGCGGTTGTTGGATCAGGTCCGGCAGGCTCCTCTGCTGCTGAGACATTAGTAAAAGCAGGTATCGAAACCTATTTATTCGAACGCAAGTTAGATAATGCAAAGCCATGCGGCGGAGCAATCCCTCTCTGTATGGTGGATGAGTTTGATTTGCCTGCCGAGATCATCGATCGCCGCGTGCGGAAGATGAAGATGATCTCGCCGTCTAATGTTGAAGTAAATATTGGCGGCACGCTGAAGGATCACGAATATATCGGCATGTGTCGTCGCGAGGTCTTAGATGGTTTCCTGCGGGATCGGGCCACTGATCTGGGGGCGCATCTGATTAATGGAACAGTTCATAAGCTAGAAATTCCAAGCAACGGTAAGGATCCTTACATCCTCCACTACGCCGATCACTCTAACGGGAGTCTGACGGGAACCAATAAAACTCTCAAAGTCGATCTTGTAATCGGCGCTGATGGGGCTAATTCTCGCGTTGCGAAAGCGATTGACGCCGGGGATTATAATTACGCGATCGCCTTCCAAGAGCGCATTCGCCTCCCCGATGACAAGATGGAATACTACCAAGAATTGGCTGAGATGTATGTGGGAGATGATGTCTCTCCTGATTTCTACGCCTGGGTTTTCCCTAAGTATGATCACGTCGCCGTCGGCACGGGCACCATGCGGGTCAACCAAGCAAAGATTAAGCAGCTTCAGGCGGGTATTCGCGCCCGCGCAGCGAAGCGGCTTGAGGGAGGAGAGATTATCAAAGTTGAAGCTCATCCCATTCCTGAACATCCCAGGCCTCGTCGCGTGGTTGGCCGGGTCGCCCTGGTGGGTGACGCTGCAGGCACCGTCACCAAATCTTCTGGGGAAGGCATTTACTTTGCAGCTAAATCGGCGCGTATGTGCGCCGAAACCATTGTGGAATTTTCCAATAATGGCGCTCGAGTACCTTCAGAAGCCGATTTGAAAGTGTATCTCAAGCGGTGGGATAAGAAGTACGCCATGACCTATAAGGTTCTGGATATTATGCAACGGGTGTTCTACACCTCGAATCCGTCCCGAGAGGCTTTCGTGGAAATGTGCGCTGATCTGGATGTTCAAAAAATGACGTTTGACAGCTATCTTTATAAGACAGTTGTTCCAGTGGGGCCGATTACTCAGCTCAAGCTGACGGCTAAAACTGTGGGCAGTTTGTTGCGGGGATACGCGTTAGCGCCCTAAGGCGAAGAAGGATACGAAAAAAAGCTGGGGGTCTGTAAATATCAGACCCCCAGCTTTTTCTTTTGAGCGCCGTCTTTCCGAAGCTGAGAAGAAAATGACTTAAGCGCTTATCTGCTCAAGTACTTATCTGCTCAGTGCTAGGCAACTCTAGGCAGTAGCCAGCCCCGTACACCGTCTTAATGTATTTGGGGTGGCGAGGATCGGGCTCTAATTTGGTGCGTAGATGCCTGACATGGACTCGAATGGTTTCGATATCGTCATTGGGATCGTAGCCCCAAACCTCTTTAAGAATTTCACTGGGCGACACAGTCTGACCATGACGTTGCAAGAGACAGTGTAGAAGTTCAAACTCTAAGTGAGTAAGCTTAACGGTCTCACCAAACCAAACCGCTTCAAATCGCTCGGGTATTAATGTCAGAGGCCCGTAGTTCAGAATTTCGCTATGCTTCGCCGCCTGAGGAATGCGATCGGTGCGCCGCAGCAGGGCCCGAACTCGGGCCAGCATTTCTTCCAATTCAAACGGCTTGGTTAGATAGTCATCGGCTCCTGCATTGAACCCGTCTACTTTGTCTTGAGTCTGTCCCAACGCCGTTAGCATCAGAACCGGGATATCTGATGTGCGATCGTCTCTTCGCAGTCTCTGACATACAGTCAAACCATCGACTTGGGGAAGCATTAAATCGAGCATGATTAAATCAGGAAGCAGTTGCACCGCTAGAGCTTGGCCCTTGATGCCATCAGCCGCCTGACTGACATCATACCCAGCCATTTCCAGGTTGACTGCAACGAGTTCTGAAATTGCAGGGTCATCATCGATGACAAGTATACGAGGCATCATTAAAGAGGAGAATATGACTTTGGGATAGGTTGGGGACTTGAGCTAGATTTCAATCGAAATCTATATGACAAGGTATTTAGGAATTAGAAGATTCCTAAATGAATTATAAACTTTAACTTCGAATAATCATCCTTGATTAATTCCCAGGATATACAGCTTAAAGTTTACTTTACACTTATCTGTTCCAGAGCGGGAGGAAAGCCAGGGATACGCCCATGATGTATTCGGGGCAGGATCGAGATTCAGTAGTTAGGGCTGTGAGCGTCAGCAGGCGATTCATGGATGCTGATCGGCTTGGAGGGGCATCGGAGTTGAGCGCTAGGGGTATGCATAGCGACCCTTGCTAGCGCTTGTATTTTTACTCAGAGGGAGATCCCTGGATTTCAATTCTTTTAATTCAACGCCTGTCTTCTACAACACGTGCTTGATGTACGACACGTGTTTGATGAATCCAAAGTGTAGGGCTCAGCAAATACAGCGCCACAAAGAACATTTTCGGAAGGATTGGACAGCGCACGAGCTAAAAACCTTTCGCTGGCTTAATCCCCACTAGGGTTAGGACTGCTTAGGCAAAGGCCTAAACCATTGAATTTAAACTCCCCAGGTAGGATTCGAACCTACGACCAATCGGTTAACAGCCGACCGCTCTACCGCTGAGCTACTGAGGATTGCGTATTTCATACTATCGAGAGAATGAACCTTTTGGCAAGTGTTTGTCCAAAAGTTTTTGCGCTCTCGTCGTTAAGATGAACTTTTTTATTGCTTCAGTCCTAATCGTAACTTGGCTAAGCGCTCTTGGGCTAGGGGATCTAGTGAGTGAGCCAGAAACCGATTAGGTGAGCGTTTAGAGGGGGTTTGCCGTCGCTTAATCCGCTGGGTGGAACCCTCTACATCTGCCGCGAGTTGTTGGGCAGACATCCATTCAGCTCCATATCCCACGACCGTCAGTTGCTGAGCCCGGTCGGAGGTGGCTACAATCAAGCGCTGCTCAAACTTTCTTAGGTCAGAACGAAACTGGGCGCAGGCTTTCTCAATGTAGGAATCTGCGGTTTGGCCGAAATGGGTGTAGTAGATGGCTAAATTTTGAGTAATGTTCTCCTGGGCTCCAGGCGTGTGTTGATTGTAGGCGTCAAAAACCAATCGACTGTCAAATCCTTTGAAGGCGCTATAATTAGCCAGGATTTCAACCAGTCGGGCGCGGGCGGTTTCCAACCCATCAAAGTCGCGGGCGTCCCTTAGGGAAGGCCAAGCGCCGATAATGTTATAGCCATCTATGAGTAAAAGTGCTTGGCAAGCTGAACTAGCCATGATCTTAAGTGGGCGCTTGTGGATAGGGAGAAAATAAACTTAGCATAATTAAATCTTATTTTATTTTCTCCCTTTGTTGGCTAGCTTACTGCCGGATTTTGCCAGATCACGGGTTACTTGACCGCTAACAAGTTACGCTTCAAGCGTTGGGGGTCGCCTTGGTCGGCGACTTGTCCCTGCTCTAAAAGAAAGGCGCGATCGCAATAGTCCAATTCGATTAACCGATGAGTCACCCATAGGGCGGTTAATCCTCTGCTTTTGACCAGGTGTTGCACGTGGGCGACCAGTTCTAGTTGACTATCCAGGTCAAGGAGAGCGGTGGGTTCATCTAATAACAGAACGTCACAGTGGCGGGCGATCGCCCCTGCGATCGCCACTCGCTGCTTTTGTCCGCCGCTAAGGGCGTAAATAGGGCGTCGTTGTAGATGGGCTAAATTCACCGCTGTGAGGGCCTCTTCAACCCGCTGCCCCACCTCTTTAAAAGAGAGCTTTTCCGCCGCCAATCCGAAAGCCACATCCGCCCCAACCGTCGGCATAACCAATTGGTGGTCAGGATTTTGAAACACAAAGCCTACCGGATTTTGTATCTCAATCACCCCCGTTTGAGGCTGGAGTAATTTGGCTAACAAACGCAGGAGGGTTGATTTGCCGCTACCGTTTGTTCCTAGCAGCATGCAAAATTCCCCGGGTTGTACGGCGAGGGAGCAGTCGCGTAATACCGCTTCCCCACTGGGCCAACTGAAGCAGAGGTTTTGGACTTTAATCACAGAGAGGCTACTCCGCTGTCATTGAAAAGAACCCAGGCGGCCTACCTGACGCGGTAGCGGTGCTGGACTTCTCAAAGATTTGTACAGCCGCAAGCTCGCTCACCATTGCGGTCACTTTTTTACCCGGCTGCTGATCGCAGGTCAGCTCCAAAAGGACTGGGGAGCCGGTTCGCATCGCTTCCACAGCGGATCGATAAGCAGCCTCAGCATCTTCACTGGTTTTCTTCTGGATCGAGAGAGGCAGGGCGGTGTATTTCAAAGTCAATTCAATCGTAAACATAGGATCACCGGGGCTGTCATCAACCTAACAATGTATTCTCTGCCTATTCTAGGAGCAAAAATCAGGAGCCTTCGATTTACAGTCGGTTTGTCAGAGATTTGGCGGCGCCATCTAGCCTTTCCGGAAACTATCCGTATAATGATTGCTAAGAGTTAAGAAAAGTAAACACTCCTCATAATATTTTGGGATAACTTATTGCTGCTTAAAAGCCGCCTAGAATTAAGGAATTCCTATGAGGTTGGGCCTTATCTCTATCTAAAGTACGTACCGCTCTTTTGGGAGTAATGCACTATGACCATAGCAATGGGGGGCGCGCCAGCCGAAAGAGGATGGTTTGACGTCCTCGACGACTGGCTTAAGCGCGACAGATTTGTGTTTGTGGGATGGTCTGGAATTCTTCTGTTTCCTTGCGCTTACCTAGCGCTAGGGGGATGGTTGACCGGAACCACCTTTGTGACGTCCTGGTACACCCACGGGTTAGCCAGTTCTTACTTAGAAGGCTGCAACTTTTTGACGGTGGCCGTCTCCAGTCCAGCGGACAGCATGGGCCACTCCCTGCTTCTGTTGTGGGGACCTGAGGCGCAGGGCGACTTTGTTCGCTGGTGTCAAATCGGCGGCTTGTGGAGCTTCACCGCTCTGCATGGCGCTTTTGGACTGATCGGCTTCATGCTGCGTCAGTTTGAGATTGCACGGTTGG
This sequence comes from Leptolyngbyaceae cyanobacterium MO_188.B28, assembly GCA_030065175.1. Classification (GTDB taxonomy): domain Bacteria; phylum Cyanobacteriota; class Cyanobacteriia; order Phormidesmidales; family Phormidesmidaceae; genus JAKSDM01. The sequence goes on from JASJDH010000011.1 coordinate 35,792, forward strand.
TGGGACTACGTCCTTACAACGCGATTGCGTTTTCCGCGCCGATCGCCGTGTTTGTCTCCGTTTTCTTAATGTATCCATTGGGACAATCGAGCTGGTTCTTCGCACCCAGCTTCGGCGTCGCTGCGATTTTCCGATTCATCTTGTTCCTGCAAGGGTTCCATAACTGGACCTTGAATCCATTCCACATGATGGGAGTAGCCGGAGTGCTCGGCGGCGCTTTATTGTGTGCGATTCATGGGGCGACGGTGGAGAACACCTTGTTCCAGGATGGCGACAAAGCGAATACGTTCCGTGCGTTTAATCCGACCCAGTCGGAAGAGACCTACTCGATGGTGACAGCGAACCGATTCTGGTCTCAGATTTTCGGCATTGCGTTTTCCAATAAGCGCTGGCTGCACTTCTTCATGCTGTTTGTGCCGGTAACCGGACTGTGGATGGCGTCTGTGGGCATCGTGGGTTTAGCGTTGAACCTGCGGGCCTATGACTTCGTCAGCCAGGAAACCCGAGCAGCGGAAGACCCTGAATTTGAAACGTTCTACACCAAGAACATCCTATTGAATGAAGGTCTGCG
>JASJDH010000268.1 GCA_030065175.1 Leptolyngbyaceae cyanobacterium MO_188.B28
AAAACAGCCTCTGAGGTCATACACTTTGAGAGAGTGCTTTTTGAGGCTTCACTGTATCAATACGAGACTCACCTGAGATTTCTTCACCACTAAAAAAGCGGTTATTAGAAAATGAAAAGTTTAGAACAATATGGAGAATCTGTATCCCGGCATTGGAGAGTTATCTTAATCAGTATCTTAGTGATTGGCTGTCTAATTCGCCTCTATGGAATCGATTGGGGATTGCCTTATCTTTATGATTCTGATGAACCAATTTTTGTCAGCGCTGCTTATCATATTCTATCAAACCGCGATCTTAATCCCCATTGGTTTGGCGCTCCAGCAACAACTGTGATATATATGCTGGCTGGTCTTTACACCCTAATATTTTTTATAGGCAGAGGTTTGGGCTTTTTTGCCAGTCCTGGAGACTTTCAATCACTGTATTTTCAAGATCCAACTATCTTTTACTTAAGCGGTCGATTAATAAGTGCAGTTTTCGGTATAGCCACGATCATAATTATTTATCTAATAGGCACAAAAATTTTTAATAGAACAATAGGTTTTATGGCAGCCCTATTCATTACTATAAATCCTTTGCATGTTAATTACTCAAAGTTAGTCCGAATGGACGTTCTAATGACTTTCCTTATTTTGTTGGCTCTTTGGTATTGTCTGAAAATCCTGGAGAATAACAGCTTATCAAATTACATTCTAGCTAGTTTTTTCATGGGATTAGCTATTGCAACAAAGTATCCAGCAGTGATATTCACAATAACCATTGTATTGACGTATATCATCAGCAATGGATGGCAATCTAGGCGTTATTTGAAGCCAATTTCAAGTACTATAGCTTGTATAGCTGGAGCTTTTTTGGGGTCTCCCTTCTTATTTTTAGATTTCCAGCGAGTGCTTTTAGATGTCACTAAAGAAAACAGAACGCAACACCTTAGTGGAACTGGAGAAGGATTAATTCAAAATATTATCTGGTATTTTCAAAATACTCTCTCAGAGTCTTTTACTTTTTATGGTCTTTTGTTTATTGGTATTGGCTTTATCCTTTGCTTAGCATCAAAACAAAAGGATAGGTGGCTCCTAATAAGCTTCCCTCCATTCTTCTTGTTATTTATTTCTTCTCTAAATCTTAGGTGGGATCGCTGGCTTATTCCTATTATTCCTTTTGGTTGTATTCTACTGGCATATGGGATACATGAAGTTGCCAAGTGGATTGAGCATCGCATCAACATCCGAATGGGATTTTGTATAGTCTTGATCTCCTTGGTGATTTTATCTGCTCCTCTGCTCAGCGTAAGTATCGTACAAGGACGCGAGAAGTCTGGAATAGACACAAGAACTATGGCTGGACAATGGATGATTAGTAACCTCCCAACTGGAAGTTCTGTACTAGTCGAAAGCTCTGCTCCACAGCTTCCTAAGAAATCGTTTAAGTTTTTTCGAGTTAGTAGTAGTAGGAAGGCTCTAGTTGAAATCGATCCTGAGAAGATACAGCATGAAATATTTCGACCTAGAGGGCATATTGGAAGGATTAGAGATGTTGAGGATATCAAAAGAAAAAATATTGAATACGTGGTTATGAGCAATAAGTATGATCGCTATCTGAGAGAAAGAGAAAGATATCCTGATATAATAAATACCTACGAAGAACTTATGGCTTCCGGAAGTTTAATCTATGAGGTCAAAAGAATTCCGAAAGTCAATACAGGACCAAGGATACACATCTATAAAGTTCGACCTTGACAAGGTTATAAGCGCTAGTAAGCTAATCGGCATTGAAATTTCCAGGCCGATCCTTGATCTAACTGGGTTTCAGCGCATAAATTATGCAGCTTGAATGTTTAGATACCACTCATATCATCGGTGTGTCATGCTAAAATCTGCCTAACTCTACAACGCCTTGATGAACTGGATGGGGCAACCCTGCGCTTGGGCAGATGCTCTTCACCTACAGACCTGTCTGGGGATGATCATTGCTTTGCTCCACACCGGCAGCGTCAATCTCATCCGATGGGCTCTCTATATCCCGTGCCGAGGGAAATTTGCTCAAAGCAAGCAACGAAGGCTCCAGCGCTGGTTGAATAATCCTCGGATTAATTTCATCAACTCTATAAACCGTTGATTCAAGCCGTCTTGTCAGATTGGCGAGAGACGAGTATCTACACCTCATTACTGACCTGATGAGGCCCTTAACGACACAACTGGGATGGAGGTTCCGGGTTCGACTCAAAAATGACTGTTATTTTCTCCAACCAACCTTTTAAGCCTGAGTAGTTACCGCTACAATCAATTCGGAATTTTACAAATATCTCATGACAGCTCAAAATTGTCCGAAAATTAGTTGAATAAAAAATTAGTTGAATAACTAGCAAGGTTCATAACCATACCTAATTAGGTGCGGATTAATGATTTCCTTGATTCTTGCTCTTTCTTGCATAGTTAGTTCACCTCTTCCCTTTCCGATACTTGAGCAAGAAATCGGACGAAAAACATTCTGATGGTGACTGCGCATGGAAACGTCCCCCATATTCCAAACTGTTTCCTGAATTTCAAGTATCTCAGCTTGATAGTTTAAGTTAAGGAAAGCGCACAATTCCTTAGCAACAACTTCTGGTTTTTTTACAAGAGATTCATATCTTATTTCTAAACAAACTCCCGGATTTTTAGCTGAAAAGCGCTCTGCGGATTCAATAGATTTACGCCATCGCCAAGCTGCTGAAACAATATCTTTATATCTTCCTGCTTTCACATAGGAAGGAATTACATCGCACCCATCACGGATAATATGAATGAATTTTCCTTGTGGAAAAACTTCAAGTATATCGTCAAGGAAAAATATGTTGTACGGAGTTTTATCTCCCCAATGAATGGGTTTTTTATGGCTTTGATTCGCGTGATATAGATAAAAACTATTAAGGATAAAGGCTAGGCTTCGCCTTTCTTTTGGAGTTTCTAAAAGCTGACAAGCTAATGGCCTCAGACTAACTTGGAAGGTCTCAAACTCTGGATGGAATTCAAATTTTGAAAGAGTGAAATGAACAATATCTTCCCATCTCATATTTTGACTCTTTTTGAAATTCTTGATTACCTTCTCTAAGACATATGTTTCCGGAGGAATGTGAACATCTTGATGGGTGTTGAGAATTCGCCTTAGTAAAGTATTGCCGGACCGGCCCGAACCCACTATAAAAAAGGGTTGATAAGAGTCAAAAGAATTTGTGATAGGGTATTTAAAGTCAGGGGCCGAGCTAAATAAGCTTTGCATGCGATTGATTAGCTTTTTAGTGTAGTTTCCTATTATATGCCTCAACCAATTTTATGGTTCTCATAAAACTAGCCTGTATTTCTAATACTTCATACAGAACAAAGCTTTATATCCAAACCTTTTCATGAATTTTTGATATTTTTCTTTTATTAATCTTAGATTTTCTGAGCCCAAAAAGTTAATTCAGCTGATATTATGGTCGCCATGTGCTTGATATTGGATATCGACTTCACTTGAGATATCAGAAACAATTTTTAACCTCACATTTTTAGCAAGTTTTGATATTTCAGCAACCTTATTTTGAGCAAAGTCATCATATTTAGCTAAAGTCATTTCGCTGGCATTACCAACATAACACTGTGATGATAAATGGCTCTTTCGGATCTAGATACTAGTGTAGCAGCCTATACAAATTAGGCGTGTAACTTAAGCTGGGGAAAAATAAGGGTGATAATATCAGAAGGATCACGGCTATCTCCTAACTGATGAGGCTTTGGGGAATTCCGAGTTCAAAATAGACTTCAAATCTTTCCCGCCTTAAGTTATACGCCGCACTCAACAAGGAATGACTCCTAAATTGATAGCAAATTATTACGATTTAGATAATCCGCCGATTATGATTTTGCTGCATAAAACAAAAAATACCTAATTTTGATAACATTTTGTATTTACACTCTGGAAAAGTAAAAATCATTCTTGTGAAGTTGGATAATTTCAACTTTGAAGATTTAGTTACTAGAGTCCATGAAGAAATGTCAGGTAAGATTGATAACTTTGTTAAAAATAAAAACAATAACAACAATAACAGTGCAAATTAATCTTAAGCGATTCTATTTTTGGGGAATCAAAAGTCTGGGACTTCGGCGATCGCAGCGCTCCTGGCCAAACTAACCGGTTTGTCCGCAACCCTCGACTTAAAAAATGAATTTCCAATACCCACCTACCCTCAGATCCTGCAAGGTCAGCTGCCTTTTTCTCAATTCCGTCAGAACTATGAACTCGACTTTTCCCGAAATATTGTCAAAGAACCTAACCTGACCCTGCTCTATCCAGAACTGGCGGAGTCCTTTCCTGAGTCCAAGTTCGTTTTTATTCTGCGGGATCCTAGGGATAACATCAGAAGTATTCTCAACCGCCTGAAAATCCCAGGGAATCTTTCTCAGTTGAGTCCAGAATATTGTCAGAAGGTTACCCCGGCCTGGAAGCTGATCATCGATAACCGCTGGTTGGGGCTTGAAGGTGAAAACTATATCGAAATGCTGTCTGCTCGCTGGAACTATATGGCTGATGTGTTTTTGAACAACCAAGAACAGATGGTTCTGGTGCGTTATGAGGCTTTTCTCAAGGATAAGTTAGGCGAACTCACCCGGCTGGCGGACAAACTAGGGTTAAATCCAGTCAATGACATTACCCATAGGCTGGATGTGCAGTTTCAAAGACGCGGCGACCGGGATGTTAAGTGGCAGGATTTTTTTGGCAATCAAAATCTTGCCCAGATTGAGCACATTTGTGCGGCAAGAATGAGAAGGCTGGGTTATCCCATCAACCGTGAACTGCAATTGCAAACAACACTATCCTAAGTTCCACGATGATGAATCGCAGGCGCTGGTGGAGGCCCTTTTGCAACATCGCTTCGGGGGAGCCAGCCCGCTAGTGGAGGACGAACACCTGATTATTCGCAACCTCTACGAAACCTACCAAACCCTTCCCTATCATGCCCATCCATCGATTAAACGAAGAACCCAATTGTCTAGACACATTAGCTGACGGAGTCCCCAAATGTTCAGTCTCAGAAAGAGCTTGAGGTCGGGCGAAGGGGTTCTTGGCGTCCTTCAAGGGGAATATGTAGTTTTGTAACGCATTGCATAATTCTTGCCCTATTCAACATGAAACTTTCATAGAGAGTTCACAAATTCTATTTTTAAAAAGTCGGGGTCTACCCTATCTATTGACTTTTATGCGAGAGGTCTATTCAGAATTCACAGGGGTTAATCTAAATCCAGAAACGGGCGGAAAGGAAAACTTCAAATCATCTAGAAACCTTCAAGGACATAGGTTCTGACTATTTCATTCTTTTCCCTTCGGGTAAATTCTATTTTTCAGCAGCCGTCTGGCAGTCAAGAGAATTGTGATGAAATTAGCTGACTGAATATTGAACCTTCCCTATTTTTCGAAACAGGGTCGCCATCATACCCGCCTTTCTGCACTGACCATCGCAATCGTCTTCAACTGTATTGTTGAAATTGTTGAACGCCATATCACTAGGCACTCTTTGCGTTACAACCTATGGGGCAAGGATCCAGAATAGAGCGTAACTGTATAGCGACAGTGTATTTGGGAACCAGGGGGCATAACCAGGAACAGCATTTGAGTAGCGGGCGGCAGTTGATTAGGTGGCTAATAAGCGCTAAACACTCATTAACTTGCTCAGCACCCGAATTCAAACGCCAAATCCAAAATCTAAACACTTGAATTGGTATGTGCTTATGAAGATAGCTTACATCTGCGCTGATCGCGACGTGCCTGTTTTTGAGCAGAAAGGCTGTTCCATCCATGTGCAAGAAGTGATTCGGTCTTTTCAGCGGCAAGGGGCGCAGGTGGAATTATTCGCCGCCCAAGCAAACGGCGCCCCGCCGTCCGACCTAGAAGCCGTCCCAGTACATCCACTCCCCACCCCGCCTAAACACCATGAAGAAACCTGTGAACAGGCCTTGTCCATAAACTATGACCTGAGACAAGCCCTGGAACAGGAAGGTCCCTTTGATTTAATTTACGAGCGGTACTCGCTGTGGAGTTTCGCCGCCATGGAATATGCCCAAACCCTTGGAGTCCCTGGACTACTGGAGGTGAACGCCCCCTTTACACAAGCCCAGACATACCGCCAGGATTGGGGTGGCCAAGCCAGCGCCAAACGAGTCGCTGAGCGGGTTTTTAGATCGGCAAGCACTCTGATTGCAGTCTCCGAATCAATCAAAACATCTCTAGAAAAGTATCCTGGCGTCAAACAACAGGTGCATGTGATCCCTAACGGGGTTAACCTCGACCGCTTTCCTAGAAATGTCGGCCCCTTCTTATTCCCCAATCCTGGCGCCTTCACAGTGGGATTTGTAGGCGCGCTGGAATCCCAAAATGGCTTACCCATTTTGGTTGAAGCTTTTGAGCGCCTTCAGAAATACAGTAGGGACACCCGTCTCCTGATTGTCGGGGATGGCCCAGAACGGGCGAATTTGGTCGCCGATTTGTCATCCCGAGGCCTATTGGAAATGGCTCATTTTACTGGAGCGGTTCCTGCAAATGAAGTACCTGGCTGGCTAGCGTCAATGGATGTTGCAGTCGCCCCCTATCCCGAACAACCTGATTTTTACGCCTCCCCCCTGAAGGTCTACGAATACATGGCGGCGGGTTTGCCCATTGTGGCTAGCCAAGTCGGCCAACTGAAAACCCTGATTAACAATGGCGTAAATGGTTTACTCTGCCCTCCTGGAGACGCTGTCGCTTTGGCTGAGGCATTGGAGCGGCTAAGACGTTTCCCCGAGTTTGGGACTCGGTTAGGAGAAATAGCCCGTGAATCTATGCGACAAAACCATAGTTGGGACGGCATCGCCCGCCGCATTTTGTATTTAGCGAATCGGACTGCAATGGTGGGCTGTTACTAACGCGCTTCGCCCAAGGTATGGCGTCCTCCTCCCGCCATTGAAAACATAATGGTGGAAAGGCCATCGATCAATAGGCCAATGCCAACCAGCAAACCGATTACCCAGAGCGCTGCGGATGGCCACTGGGAAGCGATGAAAATACCCAGAATAAGGGTTACGACACCATCCCCTAACATCCACCACCAATTGGGAACGGCTTTGAGTTGAAATGACAGAATCACCCGGCTTATCCCCTCAATCAGGAAGAGGATTCCCGCCACCAGCGTGATAAAGAGAACACTTTCAACGGTATGCTGCAGTAGCAATCCGCCTGCAATGACATAGAGAATGCTCAACCCTAGCTTCAGCATCAGGGGGCCTACTCTATGGGTCTGAAATACATGGATGAGTTGGCCGATGCCGCCGACAATAAAAATCCAACCGAGCCAACGCGCAACAGCCTGGGTGGAGAAATGCGGTTGAGCGATCGCCAAAATCCCCAAAATGATCATGAGGATACCCAGCGAGATCGTCCAACCAAACCTCTCCTGAAGGATATTCATAGTCTGACTGCGTTCTTCAGTACTCATTTTATTTCCTCCGTCGAGATGATAATAAAATCCTTTGTCAGGTCTGGCGTTGTTGCATAAATTCCTCAAAAGCTTTACTCAGAAGGGGCTTCGCAATTATTTCGGCACCCAAGATCATCCTGCTTGCAGGAATATCAGCAAATTCATGCAGCAAAGCCTACTATCTTAATGATGAGTCAGAATTTCCTGACATAGATGACAAAGATTAAGAAAGGTAATTTTTTTATCTAAACCTATCCGCTTTATTCTTTCGATTTACTTCATGAATCAAGGATAAATCGGCTTCCAGGCAATCACACCTATGAGATAATACTTACGTAAAGTAACTTTAAAAAAAATGAATTTGTCGGTATGATACGGATATCTTTATTCACTTGACATACTTCTTGTCATAGGATCCCCACTTTTTTGGGATATGCAGGCTTGGCTTCGGTACGGTTATCGACCGCTCCGCAGGGTCCTCTAAAATTTTGCTTTTCCCTTGATCAGAGTTTTTAGAACTTTTCATTGTTCTGTAAGGATCTGTAAGCCTGTTTTATTAGCGTCCATCTACTCTCCGCAGTACGAGCCACTAATAATAAGAAAATTGCGATGACTACTTTCTTTGATCAGATCAGATCCTTTTTTTTAAGAATTGCAGAATATTTCGCCGGTTTCACCGCTATATTATTCATCTATTTTTTGTTTCTCTTCATCGTTGATCACGAGCAGATTCTAGATTTAATCATTCGTTTCGTGTTTGGAGAACCCTTTTTGGAATAGATAATCGCTTAAATATCTTTTAGCTAGTTAGGGTTAAGCCCAGCGATCGCATCTCTTTGGGCTATGAATTTGAACCCATTCTTTCCCCTAAAGCCCCTATAGCCTCCCAGCACTAAATTAACCAGCCAAATAAACAGATATCTTACTAGGCTCCCAAACAGACAGAGCTCCTAGTCATTGATGAAAGCAATAATATTTACTGAGATTCCCGGCCTCTTGCAGAAGTCGGGGATTTTCAGTTTTGATTGATTCGGCACAATTTGGATATGAGATCTAATCGGTTAAGAGTAACCCAATATGAAATATAGTCTAGATTTTTCAGATACTGCCATTTTTATAATGGGAGGCTCCAGCGGCATCAATTTAGGCATAGCGGAAGCCTTCGCCGCCCATGGCGCGAACGTCGCAATCGCCAGCCGATCCCAGGACAAAGTTGACGCAGCCGTCAAAATTCTATCCGCCCATGGCGCTAAAGCGATTGGATTCAGCGCCGATGTCCGGGATGTTGAGGCGGTCAAAGCTACGCTGGAGAACGCGCAAAAACAATTTGGGACCATTGATGTGTTAGTGTCCGGGGCGGCGGGCAATTTCCCAGCATCGGCCCTTGATATGTCGCCCAATGCCTTTAAATCAGTGGTCGATATTGACCTCTTGGGGACCTTTCATGTCTTACAGTCTGCGTACCCATACCTAACCAAGCCCGGGGCTTCCCTCATCAACATTTCCGCTCCCCAAGCATTAGTCCCAATGGAACTGCAGATCCATGTCTGCGCAGCTAAAGCAGGGGTTGATATGATTACCCGGGGGTTAGCCATGGAATGGGGAGCAGCGGGTATTCGGGTCAATTCCGTTGTCCCCGGCCCCATCCAGGGAACTGAAGGAATGAAACGGATGGCGCCGACCGCAGAGTTACAGGAAGTTGTGACAAATTCATTACCCCTAGGTCGACTCGGCTCTCCCCAAGATATTGCGAATGCAGTGATGTTTTTAGCCTCGCCCTTGGCTAATTTTGTAACCGGCGCAGTGATTCCTGTCGACGGGGGATTCTCACTGGGTGGAGCCAGTGTAGCTGGAGCCGCCATCACCCATCAATTTAAACAACTCAAACGCTGATAGTCACCTTTCCCCGAACCTGCCGCTGTTCGGGCCGCCGAATCGCCGCTGGGACTTCGCTCAGGGGGTAGCATCGGTCAATGAAGGGGACGATCTTGCCAGCCGCCATGAAATCCTCCAAAATAAGCAAGTCCTCTGGGGTAGGGGCTGAAGCTACATAGCATAAGATGCCAATCCCCCGCATTGACGGACGCAGCGTGAACCTTCACAAGCACTCTATTGTCTTGCAAAACGGGTTTATCAACCTTTTCCAGACTTAATACATCCGGTGAGCCGTACTCGGATTGGACAATCGCTCTCATGGTATTTCCCCCTTTTCCATCAACCTGGCTTCCAACTTGCTCAGGGGCAGGCGGTTTCACTGCTTTCATGGTTCACGCTGGTAGGGCAATGAGCACGCGCCGGACAAATAACGCCGATGCATCAAGTGACCCACTCACCCAGGGCGACAAGCAGATCTAGCATATCGTCTTTATGACGTTGGGCCGTTATCTCTGCGGATTGGATAGAGCGTGACTGACAGCGAACATCCAACGTCCGCAACCAGGCGAACAATATTATCTGGTAAGGAATGGGAATACGCCCACGTTTCGCCGCAATCAAATCCTATGTTTATGTCACGTATGTAGCAATTATCCCACTGCTGAATTGCGGCGGCAGAAAACGTTGCAACTACGGAGAGCATTTTCTGAATATCATTTTCGGCAGACACATTGTCTATTGCATCGCTTTCAATCGTGGCGCGCCAGTCGCCCTCGGCTTCTTGCTGGTGATAGAGGACGCAGCACGTACGCTCGAACTCGTCGCACAGTAAATTGATTGGCCTCCTCGAGGCGAGTACAAGATCAGTGTTAATGTATCGGGTTACAACCGGCGCGATATCACATTGCATAGAATAAGCTTGCTACTTTACTCATCTGAATTATTCCTGTTACGTTCACTGCCGAAATAGTAGCCAAGGGCGCCGCTGACCAGTGTTACTTGAGATGTCCAAACAATGGTCATGAGCTCTCTATGCAAATCTGACTGACGTTCGTCGTTTTTTCCTGTCACTAAAATATCTGAAAAAATATAGGCGGCGATTCCTAGAAGGCTTAATGCAAGAAGCCCCAATAACCCCCCAGCCAACCAAGCTCTTGTTTGCTCCCTTTTAGCTTCGATATTGATCGCTTGTTCTGAAACTGTTTTCGATTGATTTCTCAATGTGGCAGGTTTATCCCTGCTACCAGCCCTTTCTTCCGCTCTCTCTTTAATTAATTCATCAATACTTAACGGTAATTCATCGATACTTGTAGAGGTGAGGCTAGATTGCTGAATTTTCTCATCCGTAGGCTCTTGCGGATTAGTACTTGTCAAAGCTTACTCCCTTCACCACTGAGCCAACAATCCTACCTGCTTTTACTCGACCAACAAGAATTTCTTTACCTTCAATCACTTGTTGTTTCAAGTAAGCGGCTTGCAAGATAGCGCGTCTAATCGCTTCGTTAGGAGTCACCTTATCCCTTTCCGCGAGCTGTTGAACAATATCGATTTCCTCGTCGGAAAGCATAATCGTAACTTTATTGGTTGCCTCTTCCATATAAGGTCATGTCCTTTGATGACGAAATACTGATGACGAGATATCCCCGTAATCAGCCGATAGCCTAGATCGAAGCCGATAGGTCAATTATACCTGTTAGGTTATTTGAAGGAATAAACGCAAGGCAACGTAGTTTTTTGAAAGAAAAACGGTATGTTATGGCGCCAACATACGAAATTCTTCTGTCAATTTGATAAGCAAACTCCTAAGGGGAGCTGTACGATCTATTGCTTCTTGTTGCCTGCCCCCTCGATATACAGAACTTCTTGAATGATATTCCTGGCTTCAGAGGTTACTTCCGAAGGTGTAAACAGCAACAATTCGATATGGCCCGGGTTCTGAATTATTGAAGCGGCCTCCTTCTAGGGCGTCTTTTGCGTCTGCAAAGAGATTGAATAAACAGTGATGATTGACCGAAATCTTTCTTGCTAAAGCGTTACATGAAAGCGGTGAACATTCCGGACTGGTGTGAGCAGTAAACGTGACGACGTCAAACCCTTCAAGGCGATTATCCTCAGGGATCTGCACGTCTGTTGCAAACGAGGGTTCGGGCGTGAAAACAGACCATTCTCCTGAGTCTTCGTCAAACTCGTATTCGTAGACCTCGTAATAAAACAAAGTCATCCCCGATAAGTCAATGCTTTCTTGCTTTGCAATGTCTTCGATGTCTTTAGGGGAATTGAATAGCCAATATCCGTTGTGTTTCCAATAGTTGATGTAGTCGGCGAAATCTTCTGAAATACAGCTGCTCAATGAGTAGATGTCGACAATCCCCTTAGCCGCTAGCCAATCTGGGCTAGCTGCAACTTTTTTGTACAGGTAGCCAATGGGGATCATGTCTGCCTCTGAGTGAATAGCTGCGATCGCTGTTTTTCTCGCCCAATTCCCCCCCATTTAACTCTGCCGCATTTTCCCACCCAAGCAACGGCGGGTGTTTCCCTTCAGAGCAACTGACGAAATTGAACCCATTCTGCGATCGCTCATGAAAACGGCAGTCCTTCCTTCCACAACTTGCATTCGACCAGCCTCCGGAACCCCTTACCAGCCAAACTACATGGCTATGCTATTCGCCAGCTGATGCGTATGGATGTTTCCGAAATAACTCTTGACCGTTTTCAGTCGTTGGGGTGCGATCCCTGCCCTGAAAATCTAGACAATACAAAAAATTAAGAACACTTGCCCATCTG
>JASJDH010000269.1 GCA_030065175.1 Leptolyngbyaceae cyanobacterium MO_188.B28
TGGCTGTTAACCATTACTAACCGAATTCATCAAGCCAAAAACATTGACGACCTGTTCCAAATTACCGTGAACGAAGTCTGTCTAAATCTAGAAGCAGACCGAGTTTTGCTCTATCGTTTCCAGACGGAGGATCAGGGGGTCGTCGTGGCTGAATCAATGGTGGACGGTTACACCCCTAGTTTGGGAGAACTCTTGCCCGCCGTAATGTTTGGGGCTGAGAAATCGCTGGACTATCAGAAACAACCCTACATCGCACTATATGATGTTGCTCAAAGTTCTCTCAGCGCCTACCAAAATCAGCTGCTTGAGCGGTTCCAAGTTCAGGCCAGCTTGAGTCTGCCGGTTTTGCTAGAAGGTAAGATTTGGGGCTTACTGGCGGTGCAACAATGTCGCGGACCGCGGCAATGGATGGACATAGACACCGTTCGGCTCTACCAAATTGTGACTGAACTGAGACTGAGTTTGCAGCCGGTGGAGGCCCGCGAACAAGCCCAGAAACAGGTTAAACAGAAAAAAAACTTGTCCAGAGCGGTTAAGGAGATCCGCCAGGCTGAGAATTTGGACACGCTTTTCCAGACAACCTGTCAAGAAATTCGCAAGCTGCTGAAGTGTGAATGGGCCTCAATTTACCGCTTCAATCCAGATTGGACGGGTGAGTATGTCGCTGAATCGAAGGGTGTAGAGTCCCCCTCTCTGGTGGGCTACCCCTTTGAACCCGAGCATATTAATATGGCCCAATTAGGCCGCTTTCGGAATCACGAACCTCTGGTGGTCAATGATATTTATCATGTAGATAGAGAGACCGTCGAAATTTGGGAGCCTTTAGAGATCAACGCTTATCTCTCTGCGCCGATTTTTAGTGATGGCAATTTATCGGGTATCCTGACCGCTTACCAAACTAATGAATCCCGTAATTGGCAACAGTCTGAAATCAACCTGTTGGAACAGATTGGTCTCTGTTTTGAGGGGTCTTTGAGTCAGGTTAGGCTATCGTCAAAACTGCAGACGAAGACCCAGATGCTTGCCCAGATCGCCACACAGGAACGCTTGGTCACCAAGGTGATTGAGCGAATTCGGCAGCCGCAGGATTTGCAGACCGTCTTTCAGACTACGGCGAGGGAGATTCGCGCCCTGTTGAATGTTGATCGAGTGGCCTTGTTTAAATTCGATCCGGGATATACCGATGGCGGAATTATTGCTGAGAGCGTTCAATCGGGTTTTGTTTCGGCCCTAGAGGTTAAGGTAACTGACCATTGCTTTAGCCAGCGCATGGCTGAGGAGTATCGCAAGGGGCGGATCTGCGCCTTTGCGGATATTTACGAAGAAGGGTTAGCTGATTGCTACATCGAGGTTCTGGCCCAGTTTCAAGTGCGGGCCAATCTGGTGGCGCCGTTGCTCAAAGGGGATGAGCTATGGGGATTATTCTGTATTCACCAATGCAGCGGCCCCAGACAGTGGCAGGAGCCAGAAATTGAATTCGCCAAGCAAATCGCCGCTCACCTGAATATGGCTATCCAGCAGGGAGAGTACATCGAGCAATTGCAACAACGGTCAGCGCAATTGGCCCAGACTTCAACTCAGGAGCGCTTGATTGCCAGAATTTCTGATCGCATTCGAAAGGCGATCGATTTACAGAATGGGTTTGAAATTACCACCCGAGAAATTCGTCGCTACTTGCAGACTGACCGAGTGGCGATCTACAAGTTTGGTCCTGACTATAGCGCTGGCTCCACAATTGCTGAGAATATCGCCCCTGGGGTTATATCAGCGCTCGATGTAGATATTACGGACCACTGCTTCAAAGAGAACTTTGCTGAGGAGTATCGGAAGGGGCGCATCTGGGCTGTTTCGAGTATTCAACAAGCTGACCTGCAAGAGTGTCACCTCGCTATTCTCTCTAAGTTTCAAGCCCAGGCCAGTCTGGTGGTGCCTTTGCTAAAAGGTAATGAACTGTGGGGATTGTTCTATACCCATCAATGCAGCGGTCCACGAGAATGGCAGGAATCAGAAATCAAATTTGTTCAGCAAATTGCTTCTCAGCTCAACATTGCCATTCAGCAAGGAGAGTATTTACAACAACTCCAACAAAGGGCGGATCAACTGGCCAAGATTGCAGAACAGGAAAGCTTGTTTATTAAGGTGGCCAATCGGATTCAACAGACCTCAGATACACAGCAAGCCCTTAGGGCGACTGCTAAAGAAGTTCGTAATTTCTTGGGTGCGGATCGGGTAGCCATATTCAAGTTTGATCCTGACTCTGGTTGCAGTCAGGGCGGAACCATTGCTGAGGATGTTCGACCAGGCTATGTTTCCGCCTTAGAGGTACAAGTCACGGATCATTGCTTTAGTAAAGGGATGGCGGAGCAATATCGGAAAGGACGGATCTGCGCCTTTGGAGACATTTATACAGCTGGTATAGCCGATTGCTACATTGAAGTTCTGGCCCAGTTCCAGGTGCGAAGCAATCTAGTGGCGCCTTTGCTTAAGGGGGATCAGCTTTGGGGATTGTTCTGCATTCACCAATGCAGTGGACCTCGGGAGTGGCAAGAGTCGGAAATTGAATTCGTTAAGCGAATTTCCTCTCAACTTAACCTGGCTATCCAGCAGGGTGAGTACCTGGAGCAGTTGCAAATGCAGTCGAAGCAGTTGCAGCTCGTAGCGCAACGAGACAGAAACGCTAAAGAGCAGCTCCAGCAAGAAGTGATTGAGTTGTTATCGTCAGTGCGGCCTGCGCTAGACGGAGATCTCACCGTACGGGCGCCAGTGACTGACAACGAGGTGGGCACGATCGCTGACGCCTATAACAACACTTTGGGTAGCTTGAAGCAAATTGTCACCCAGATGCAGACGGCTTCTCAGCAAGTAGCCCAAACCTCCCAGAGCAGTGAATCTTCCATCGCTAGCCTGGTAGCTCAGGCTGAGCACCAATTCCAAGCGCTCAACCAGGCGTTGGAGAGTATGCAGGTGATGGTCCATTCCACTGAAGCTGTGGAATCCAACGCCCAACAAGTGGAAGCGGCGATTCAGCAGGCCAACCAAATTGTCTTGACTGGAGATGAGGCGATTGACCGTACGGTCAGTGAGATGCAGTCAATTCGGGAGACGGTGGCGGAAACCAACAAGCGGCTTAAGCGACTGAGTGAATCTTCCCAGAAGATTTCTAGGGTGGTGAACCTGATTAGCAACTTTACCACCCAAACCCAATTGCTGTCGTTGAATGCGTCTATTGAGGCCACCCGGGCCGGAGAGTTTGGTCGAGGATTTGCGGTGGTTGCGGATGAGGTGCGATCGCTAGCCCGCCAGTCTGCAGAAGCCGCCACCGAGATTGGTCAATTGGTGCAGGAAATCCAGGGCAGCACCGCCGATGTATCCACGGCAATGGAGCGAGGGATTCAGCAAGTCGCCTCCGGCACCACCGTGGTAAACGAAGCTCGCCGGAGTTTGAACGCCATTGTAGACGCCACCAGTCAAATTAGCCGCCTGGTGGTGGGCATCACCCTCGCCACTCAAGAGCAATCCCAACAGTGTCAATCCGTCACCCAAACAATGACAGAGGTTGCCGAGATTACCCACAAAACCTCAGAAGACTCCGCCGCTATTTCAGCCTCCTTTAAGGATCTTCTGTCTATGGCCCAAACCCTCCAGGAAAGAAGTAATCAGTTTATCGTCGATTAATTTTGGAGAGGAGTTAAGTTACTGGTTCTAGGTTACCGATCAGCTCCTTCCCCGGTTCCCTAAAAATCTATAAGGGATCTGCGGTTAAATAACAGCCCATCTACCCATCCACCCATCTACTGCCTTTTTCTGGGACTTTGGTTTTGACGCAACTCCCTAACCTGTCCCCTAAACCCTGTCCCCTAAACCCTGTCCCGGCCATCTCCCATGACTCCAGATCCGACCATTCGCGAGCAAGGCTATCAGTTTTTTCTCCAGGAAGCGCCAGAGCTGCTACAGACTCTGGAACAGGGCTTACTGACCTTGGGCGAAGATAGCAGTATCAACAAGGTCAATGATCTGATGCGGGCCACCCACACATTGAAGGGAGCCGCCTCCAGCATTGGCTTAGAAACAATCACCAGTGTGGCCCACTCTTTGGAGGATATTTTCAGGGCCCTTTGCCGTCCTGATGTAGAGATTGATCCAGAGGTGGAGGCGCTTCTGTTTGAAGGATTTGAGTGTCTTCGCCAACCCTTAGAAGCTGAAATTAGGGGCGGGGGATATGTGGATCACGCCGACGTGCTGGATCGCACAGCGACGGTATTCGCCCAGTTGCAAGATAAGTTGGGAGACTGCTTTGATCAGGACGCCCATTTACCCACCTCGGCGGAATTGGGATTTGATGTCACCCAGTCGATGTTTGAGGTCGGGGTTAACCAACGGCTAGAACAACTTGAAACGGTTATTTCGAATGGTCAACAGGCGGAGATCTTCAGCCAACTTCAAACCCAGGCAGAGGTTTTCGGAGGTCTCGCTGAATCTCTTGATTTACCGGGGTTTGGGGCTATTTCTCAGGTGACGCTAACGGCGTTGAAGAATCATCCCGATCAGGTGATCGCTATTGCCCAACAAGCGCTAGACGACTTTCGAGCAGGGCAAGCCGCCGTTTTGTCGGGCGATCGCAGTCAGGGAGGCGAACCTTCAGCCGCGTTACAATCGCTGGCTGAGCAGCCTAGCATTCCCCCCACTGATGCTCATCAACCCGATTCACTCAACGTTTTTGGCGAACCTGCACCTAGTTCATTGAACGTTTTTGGCGAACCTACGCCTAGTTCATTGAATGTTTTTGGCGAACCCACGGACAATAATGTTGAGAATAGTGATGCGACGGCCACTATAGAGTCCTCTCCTAAGGGAATAGGCAAGCTTTTTCAGTGGTTTCGGGGCGCTGTACACCCCCAAGCCAAAGGCGCAGCGAGTGAACCCAGCATTTCTGAGCCAGGGGACTCAGATCCGACGATTTTAGCCTTGACGCCTGTGGATGAGCAAAGGGATGCGTCCCATAGCCCCGTCGTGAAGCATCATGAGTCAGAAGCCGACGATCCCCCATTGTCGCCCTTTGGAGAGCCCCTTCGGGGAGAATCCGACAACTCGCTGATAGAAAATATTTGGGGCCGTCAAGTTGAGGATGACTCCCCTACCCAGGAAGGTTTAGGAGCTTTAACGGTTGCGAATCAACCAACAGCGGTGAATCAGCCTCCACTGCATCCAATTTTTCCATCAACCTCCTCTTATTCTGAACCGGCTCACCCCACTACACCGGTTAACCGATCCACTCGAACGCCTACCCCCTTTTCTCAGAACAGCTCAGCGTCTACTTCACCCCAGGTGAGGGTAAATGTTGAACATTTAGATCAACTGAATTATTCAGTTGGGGAATTGTTGACGAACCAAAATCGTCAGTCTTTTCAGATTGAACAACTGCGACAGGCGGTTCAAACCCTCTATGCCCGACTCAATCAGCATCAGAGAATGCTCAACCAACTGCAGGATTGGTCTGATCTGCAGTCTTGGGAATGGAGAGTCGGGAATGAAGAATCAGGCATTCGAGGTGGAGCTGGCAAGAATCCAGCATC
The DNA here is from genome assembly GCA_030065175.1 of Leptolyngbyaceae cyanobacterium MO_188.B28. Lineage (GTDB taxonomy): Bacteria > Cyanobacteriota > Cyanobacteriia > Phormidesmidales > Phormidesmidaceae > JAKSDM01. The sequence continues at coordinate 5,574 of JASJDH010000269.1, forward strand.
AGAAGAGATGCAGCCGGATTTAGAGTGGAGCAATTTAGAAATTGGCGGAGATTTTCAGTCTGCTGTCTCCAATCTGGACTCTGCAAACAATGGGGAAAGGCGACCATTCATTAATGAATTTGATGTTCTGGAGTTAGATCGTTACAGCCAGCCTCAGCTAATCATCCAATCCCTCTTAGACGATACGGTGCAGTTGACGGAAGCGGCTGATGGGATTGATCTGTTTACTCGCCAGTCTAACCAAACCTTAGAGAAACAACATCGCCTGTTACTGAATACTCGGGATGCGCTGATTGAAGCCCGAATGTTACCGTTGGGGTCTATTTTTGAACGGTTGCCGCCAGTGCTTCAACAGTTGGAAACACTGCACAGTAAGCCTGCCAGAATCGAACTACACGGCACCGATGTGTTGGTGGATAAAGTTGTCGCCGAGAAATTATACGACCCCCTGTTGCATTTAGTGCGGAACGCTTTTGATCACGGGATTGAACCCGTTGATGTGCGACAACAACGGGGGAAAGAACCCACAGGAAAGCTGAAAATCTCTGCGCACCATCATGGAAAATACCTGGTGATTGAAGTTTGGGATGATGGAGGCGGCCTAAATTACGAACGAATTCGGCAGCAGGCTGTAGACCGGCTGGGATTTTCGCCGGAAGAGGTACTTGGCTTAGATTTGGCTCAGTTGGCGGAGTTGATGTTTGAGCCTGGGTTTTCTACGGTGTCTAAAGTTAGCAATCTCTCTGGGCGAGGAATTGGTCTGGATGTTGTGCGAAGCCAGCTACAGGCCCTCAAGGGGTCGGTGACTGTCTTGTCCCACCCCCATCAGGGAACCACATTTACTTTGAAGATTCCCCTAAGTTTGACGATCGCTAAGTTGTTGCTGTGTCGATCCGGGGGCAAGGTGTATGCGCTACTACCGGACGCCATTGAACAAATCTTGATTCCCCAACCGGATCAAATCCAAGATCGAGAAGTCGGCAAAATCTTGCGGTGGGGCGCTGGCGACGATCAGAAACTGGTTCCCATCTATCCTCTTTCAACCGTGCTAGATTATGGACCGCCAGGTTTTCTATCCCTATCCCTGCAGCCGGATTATCCGCTGACGATGCGCGAACCGGGCATGCAAGTGATTGTGGTGAATTATCAAGACACGCTACTGGGTTTGGAAGTCGAACAACTCATCGGGGAGCAAGAATTGATTATTCGTCCCTTAGGGAACTTGGTCGGCGCGCCTTCCTATGTGTACGGAGCCAGTATTTTAGCCGATGGTCAATTGGCGCTCGTGCTTGATGCGGCGACTTTGATGCAACGGGTCTTTGAGCGTCAGGCCAAGGAGAGTCTAGAACATGGTCTAGTCAGGGCAATGCCCAGTGACCTGGCCTATGAGCCGCCTTCAGTCACCGCTTTACCGGGTCCGGACAATGAAAAACTCAGACAGCAAATTCTAGTGGTGGAGGATTCTCTGACAACCCGTCAAACCCTGGCGTTGACGCTTCAGCAGGCTGGATATCAGGTGTTTCAAGCTAAAGATGGACAAGATGCGATCGCGCAACTTGAGCGCCACTCCAATATCAATATGGTGATTTGCGATATCGAAATGCCTCGCATGAATGGGTTTGAGTTCCTCAGACATTGCCAGAAGGATCCCGACTTGGCCAATATTCCGGTCGCCATGCTGTCCTCGCGCAGCGGCCAGAAGCACCGTCAGTTAGCAGAGCAATTAGGGGCGACCGCTTATATGAGCAAGCCTTATTTGGAACATAAGCTCTTGAACATGGTGGCTGAGGTGCTTGGAGTTGAGATGCTGAATTCGGTGTAAAGGGCTGATATCCATATGATGGCCAAATCAGAATTACAAAAGTTTATTGTCTTTAAAGTCCTAGAGTATTATTGGGGCCTCCCAATCGATTCTGTATTAAGGATTGTGAACTGCTCTCTGGATGCTAATCAAGAACTCATCCGAATGGGGATGATTCAAATCGGTCGGCATGTCATTCGAGCCCTGGATTTGCATCAGCGAATAACTTCTGGAGCATTCCCTCAAGCCTCAGCAAATTCCCCATTTTTAGTCATTACCCGAAGTTCCGGCGGGGAACTGTGCGGGATTCCAGTGGATGAAGCGCCAGATTTGATGGAAGTTTCAGTAGAGATGCTGCAGCCCCTTCCCGCTTCAAATTCTCAAGTGGGTTTGACAAATATTGCTTGCGGGGTCGTTCTCTCCCCTGAGGAACAGAACCCTAAAACTATCTTTCTATTAGATATAATCCGGGCGCTGAACGCCTCTCCGCCAGAATCTCGGTCCTTACCGCCTAATCCCGTGGGCATTGGTGTAGAATATTCGCCTCTTGCTTGAGCGCTTGATACCTGATTATTTCTTGGGAACTTATCTCATGGATCCATTTTTTTTGTTGGGATTTGTTTTGCTCGGCGCCCTGTTAATTGGCCTAGGATTAGGCCATAAGTCTTGGCAAGTTCATCGATCTGGGCAAAGATACGTTTCAGCCCCTTCCCCCAAACAGTCCGGTCAGAAACGTCCAATACCCAATCAAAGACGGGTTAACCCTATCCGGGACTCAAACTTGTCTCGTCAGCAGTCTCAACTTCAGTCTTCCCACAATCAAGTTGCGACTACCGGCGTTAAGCGAGTTAGGCCGCCCCAACCCGTCAGGACAGCTGTTGCCCAGATGGGGACAAATCACCTGCAGAAGGTAAATCCAGCCGTTAGGCCGAAACAAACACAAATCAATCACGCTCAGCAAACAAATCCTGTCTTCAAACCCACTCAGATGCGGCCCGCGCGACAGGCTAAATCAGCCAACGGTTCATCCGAGTTGCGTCCCTACCCAAGCTATTCCAATTCTAGCCAAACACAGGCTAGGCAAGGGCTGGAGAAACCCTCTCGGCGCGCCAAATCAACCAGCGCCTCATTCGAATTGAGGTCTCCTAAGTCCAGATATCCGGTCTATAACCAAGCTCAGGGAAGACTACCTCAACGGGATCAACCCCAGGTTAAAAAAGGTCAAATCAAACCAACCCAAATGAGACCCTTGCGGCAGCCTAAAGCAACCGAGGGATTACGAAGTCTCAACCCTCCCCAACCGAGATATCCTTACACCTCTGGCGCCCAAGCTCAGCAGTCGCGGCAACCCCAGCGGGCGCAGGCTCAGCAGCCGCAACTGCAACGACGGCAAGCTCAGCCGCGACACCCTCAACCAGACCAGGCTCGGATCAGACAAGCCCAGAAAAAAGCCGCTCGACGAGTCAGCCTAGCTAATACGGCCTCCGATTCCTTGCTATATGCAGACTTCAAGCTGACTCAGATGAGGACTCCGCGACAGACTAATCCGAAGGGCAATCAATCTGACCCTATCCCTCCCCTACGCATTAACTCAGTCGCTAAATCCACTCAGGTGGGCGATTCAATGAGAACTAAACTCCCTAGCGACTGGCCAGGGAGCTTCCCAACCGAGTAAATCGACCCATCCACTCCTTTTACTGGCGTTTTGTTTTGTTTCCATTCCCTAAGCAAGGGGCGGCAAAACAAAGGCGGTCGCTTTGTGAATCGCGGTTGTTCTTTCTCGATAGGGCACTTTTCCATCTGAAGTATTGGCATATTGCTTACAAAACTCCGATACAGCAGCGGCTGATTCGGTTGGAGAAAGTCCACTCAGAATAAACGTTAACTTTTCGGGTGCTGCAAGCGTCGCGTTGCACGCATGACTACAAGCCGCCATGCAGCGAACTGGCTGTAGATGGACGGCAGCCTGAAGCTCCTGGCTGTCAAGTTCAGCTTGCAGTTGATTAATCAGATGTTGCCCGCCTGAAAGACCGTCACGACTGGACTCAGTGGCGGAAAATCGACATAGTGAACAGACGAAAAGCGTTGCTTGGGCATAATAATTGTCCATCCGTACCTCGCAGATGTTACAGAACGTGAACGTTATATCGGCGGGCATTCTGACTCAGAGGCGCACAACCCCCTTCACAGCTGCGGGACAGCGGCAGATTTTCACTGCACTTTCCCCGTTTCCTCTAGCGGCTGATCCCCACTAGAACCGATATCGCCAGACTTAAGAATATTACATTGGCAGGTAATTTATCATGCTACTTTAGCGGGAAAGTCTCTTCGCATCATCTTCCCCATGTCCCCGCAGCTACCCCAAAAGCCAACATTTGACGAACGCCTAACCGATGCTCTCTTCAAACTCATCGTTGCGGGTAGTGGTGGCTATGCCCTCTACAGTCTGTATGTAGACGATCTTCCCAAAGCTGCGATCGCGGGCCTTGTCTCCTTTGGATCTGGATTAATGACCAGTTTTGGGCAAGGGTTGATGACGGCGCTGAGCGATCGCATGAAACAGCGGGGGAAAGCAACTGGAAAAATAATCAACGAAGCCGTTGACAATACCGTTGAAAAAAACTTGCCTCAGTTGACAGGCTTTCGTCAGCAATACCTGGAGGCCCTCAAAACCCATTGCCATAACCTCAAAGTCGAAGGCTACAAAGGCCGCCTCCCTCGCCTGGCGCCGGAAGAAGTCTACGTGCCCCTACGAGTCAACCCAGGCGCCCAGCCCTATATCCCTTCACAGAGCCGCAGCTTGAAGATTTGGGACCTGCTGCCCAAAGCCCATCATCCCAACAAAACCTTTCCAGAACGCTTACTGGCCGTCATTGCCGATCCCGGTTACGGCAAAACTACCCTGCTGCGCTTCCTAACCCTCAGTTTTTCCAGCCAGTCTTACGCTGAGCAGGACGCCAAGGAATTGATCCCGATTTTGCTTTTGTTTCGCGACTTTTATGCCCGTATTCAGTCCAAAACACAGCCATCCCTGCCACAGTTAATTGTGCAGCAGGTCCAGCAGTTGCCCCTTTGTGCAGACCTCCGCACCTCCGAGCCCTGGTTCAAAGAGCAGTTGATGCAAGGCGCCTGCCTGGTGATGCTGGATGGACTGGATGAGGCGCCCGAATCTCATCGGGAAACCGTCAGCCAGTGGGCCAACTGGCAAATGCAAAACTACCCCACGCAATTTATTCTGACCTCGCGTCCCCACGGCTATGACAGCAGACTGTTTGAAGGAACGCAGCGGATCGATATTTTAGATTTCAATAACGATCAGAAACGCACCTTTATTGACCAGTGGTATCGCTTCATCACCTGGGAACTCACCTGGAAACGTCATTGGGAAGACAGCCAGTACGCCACTGATCCGCGGAAGCATCTGAAGCGCAGGCAGGTGGAAGCTGAAAGCAATGCGGAAGCTACAAAGGCCGCCGATGATCTGAGCCGACAACTCTTTGCTGATCAAAACCTGACGGATCTAGCGAAAAACCCATTGCTGATCACCATCATCGCCGCCACCCACGAAGCCAGTGAACAGTTGCCCACTCGACGAGTCCATCTCTACAAAGAAATCTTTAAGCTGCTGCTGGAATATCGCCCCAACCGCCGCGATACTCGCCTCACCATTCCCAATTCAGAAGACAACCAACAGGTTTTGCAACGCTTAGCTGCAGAACTGACTGAGGCGGGCGTCAACCAATTTTCACCGCAGCAAGGGGCCGACTGGATCAAACTCCGCTTAGCTGACCTCCATCCCGAAAGCGTTTTGACTCCCAAGGAGTTTTTGCGAGAAATTCAGCAGGTTTCAGGCCTGCTCGCCGGGGGAGAGGGCAATTTGTACGAGTTCACCCATAAGACCTTTCAAGAATATCTAGCGGCGGCGGAACTGATCGAAAGCAAATGGGGACGCAGCAAGGTGATGGCGCAGTTTGCCAACGAAGATTGGCGAGAGGTGGTCTACTTCTTTGCCGCTCTCACAGATCCGACTCCTTTGATTGAATCTGCCTTGAAAGCGCCAACGAGCTATACGTTGGGATTGGCGCAACGGTTGGCTAACGAAAGCGCCTGGGTGGATGAGACTCTGAAAAAACAATTGCTCGACGCCCTGCAACAGCAGGAACCAGAATCGGCGGAAGTGCAGTTGGAGCAGCGGTTTCGGAATTTGACGCCGCTGAGTGAGACAACGGCGATTTCGGACTGCATTACCTGGGGCGAGTACACGCTTTTCATGGAGGCTCAGAATAGTCAGGCGTTTCATTCTTGGGCAGAGCCTGTTACGCCAGAGTCCGAGGATTGGAATGAACGGGTGAATGGGGGAATTACCTGGGAGGATGCGCGGTGGTTTTGCGCCTGGTTGTCGACTCAGGCGAATTTGGCGTCGGATGGTGGGGTGTATGATTTCCGCTTACCGACTTTGGAGGAATTAGAGGGGATCGCTGAAGGTGAAGAGATTTTGGAGGGATCCCCCCTACCCCCCCTTCAAAAGGGGGGAGCAGGAGTTTCGACTTTGGAGGAATTAGAGGGGATCTCTGGAGGTGAGGAGATTTCGAAGGGATCTCCCCTAGCCCCCCTTCAAAAGGGGGGGACAGGATCTGCTTCCTTGCTAAACAATCGGGGGACAGGATCTGCCTCCCCCCTTTTGAAGCTATCCATTAATCGCATCTTTCTTAATAATCCTGAAAATACTTCTGGAAGGGAATTGTAGGCTTTTCAAGCGGTGTAATCAGGTCAATTAGGTCAGAAATATAAATGAGTGGTTAACAATTGCTCGGAAGTGCTCT
>JASJDH010000270.1 GCA_030065175.1 Leptolyngbyaceae cyanobacterium MO_188.B28
CCCTCACCCTAAATCCCTCTCCCTGGGGAGAGGGACTTTGAAGCTGGCTCCCCTTATACCTCTGGGAGAAGGGGCTGGGGGATGAGGGCTTTGCCGCCCCCCTCCCCTCCCAATTCTGCTACCGTGTACAAAGGTTTCGAGTCAAAAGCGTCAAGCTTGATCCACCTCCAAATCCCACCTTGCCAACCATGAACACCGCCACCGTTACCAAGCATTATCAACAAGTCTTACAAATCCAAACCCGGGGGAAATCCTTAGGTCGTTTTACCAATCAAGTCCAGGCAGTGGTTAAGCAGTCGGGGATTCAAACCGGCCTCTGCGTCGTCTTCATCCGCCATACCTCCGCCAGTTTGGTGATTCAGGAAAATGCTGATCCGGATGTCTTAGTCGATATGGAAAACTTCCTGGCAAAGCTGGTGCCGGAAGATAACTCCTATATCCATAGCGCTGAGGGACCGGACGATATGCCTGCTCATATTCGGACGGCGTTGACCCATACGTCAGAACAGATCCCCGTGATGAATGGCCGTCTAGCGCTCGGCACTTGGCAAGGAATTTATCTGTGGGAGCATCGGCAGCGGGGGCATCGACGGGAAGTGGTCGTCAGTGTAATGGGAACTTAATTCGGCAACTCACAGTCGGGGAAGCATTAGACCAGTCGGCGCGTGGGGACGTAGAACGTTCTAAGATAACTCATTGGTCAAAATTGTCTTCTGGGACGTCACTAAATATGGATTCAAGCAGTCAGGAGTTGACGGGGTTAGGGCTTTCGAGTATTCCAATCGCGCCTGAGGGATTTCGCTCAGGATTTGTGGGTATTGTCGGACGGCCGAATGTGGGAAAGTCCACCCTAATGAATCAGCTAGTGGGCCAGAAGATTGCCATTACTTCGCCTGTCGCCCAGACGACTCGAAATCGCTTGCGGGGGATTCTAACAACACCGACTGCGCAAATTATTTTTGTGGATACGCCAGGGATTCATAAGCCTCACCATGAGCTGGGTAAGGTGCTGGTACAGAATGCCCGAATGGCCATTTCCTCCGTTGACCTAACCTTGTTTGTGGTGGATGGATCCGTACCAGCGGGGCGGGGCGATCGCTTTATCGCCGACCTGCTGACCACGAGTTCAAATCCTGTAGTCATTGGGATGAATAAGCTGGATCAGCAATCCCCCGATGCCGCGGCGGACATCGCCCAAAGCTATCAGGAGTTGGCTAAACTCGGCGACTGGCCAGTGTTAAAGTTTTCGGCCCTGACCGGAGAGGGATTAGACGCTCTGCAAACCGCCTTAGTCGACCGTCTGGAGACTGGTCCCTATTACTATCCGCCTGATTTGGCGACAGACCAGCCGGAGCGCTTCATTATGGGAGAACTGATCCGGGAGCAGATTTTGCTGCTGACTCGAGAAGAGGTGCCCCACTCGGTGGCGATCGCGATTGACCGGGTGGAAGAAGAAGAAACCATCACCCGCATTTTGGCGACGGTCCACGTCGAGCGATCGTCCCAGAAGGGAATTCTGATCGGCAAAGGCGGCGGTATGTTGAAGGCGATTGGCACAGCGGCTCGACAACAAATCCAAAAGCTCATTGCGGGCAAAGTTTATTTGGAATTGTTCGTGAAGGTGCAACCCAAATGGCGACAATCCCGTACGCGGTTAGCAGACTTAGGGTATCGGGTTGAAAAATAAATACGCATCCTTCCAGGTTCTTTGTTTTCCTCACAGGAATCTCATCTTTTTGCTCCAAAGTGATAGTAGAGAAATTATTGCAAGACTTACGCACACTTGAGTGCGGTAGCGCTTTGCAAGCGGTGAGAACTACCCTGTTAGTATTTGAGTGTTTCTCTTGAATCCTGATGTGCGAGAGTCCTGCCTTCAAACCAAGTAGGTGTCATTATGGCTCGCACAAAGTTTCTGGCGATGGGGCTGGGACTAGCGGCCCTGCTTTGGCTGCATCCCGGTTTCGCCCAAGGTAATGGCCAAGGTGAAACGTTAAGTCAAGAAGAATTACATAACCTGTGTTCTAAATATCCATTTAACAGCCGGTGCGAAGGATATGAGATCCCGATTACGTTGGAGGATCGTCCGGGATCAAAGATTTTCTGTTTCTTGGAATTACATGATCCGACTCGCACGGATCAATGCAAGCTCGTCATTACGGACGAGGAGTTAACCCTTTATATTGAAGAGGGAAAACGGCTAAGTTTCTTGGATGATCAGCGGGCAAGCCAAGAAATCAAGATTCCGATCGAGGATATTTTTGCCTTCAATCTCCGAATTTGGAATCTAAAAGTCGATTTCGCTTCAATCTTCATACTAGGCGACTTGCGTTATGTTCTAGAAGATGAATTGTACTCTAACTTTGAACGGGAATTTGATCCGACTTCAAATTCAAATGAAAGGGAGGAAATTGGCAGTCAGGATTTTGCAGAGGTTGAAATTGATTTCCTAGGAGCGCCGCCTAATGAGGCTGGGAATCAAAGTAATATTTTGCAAATTGTCACGACTGAAGAACTGGGGGCTTTCTTAAGGGATCGGTTGATGCCGTTGATCGCAGATTCTTCCGCAGACACCTATAGGAATCAGCTCGTTGGATTGCAAACTAAGGATGCGATCGCAGCCAATCAGTCCGAGCAAATTAATCAGCTCTTGGAAACTAAGGCGTGTGTCGGGTGCGACCTGACCGGCGCTGACTTGAGAGATGCTGATCTGGAAGACGCTAATTTAGAAGGCGCCGATCTTCAAAATGCCTATCTCACCGACGCGGATCTGGAAGACGCCTATTTAGTTGGGGCGAATTTGGCCGGGGCGACCCTCACTGACGCCGATCTAAGCGGGGCTCGCTTGACCCTGGCGACAATGGCGTCTGTCAATGCAGAAGGTGCAAATTTAGAGGCGGCGAGTTTACAGCGAACGGATTTTCAAAATGCGATGCTCAGCGATGCTCAGTTCAGTGGGGCGGATCTGGAAGCGGCTAATTTGGAAAACGCGAATTTAGAGAATGCTGATTTAAGCGACAGCACCTGGTTTACGTCGTCTTTTGGCGGAGGCGCGCGCTTCAAGTACTACACCTTTGCACAGAACGCGAATTTCAGAGGTGCGAATCTCTTGAACGCTAATTTAGAAGACGCATATTTGAACCATTCTGATTTGAGTAATGCTGATCTGACGAACGCCAATTTGGATGAAACAAATCTGAGCGATGTCAATCTGACAGGAGCCCGCATAGATTTAGACGCATTTTCCAATATGAATCTCTGCGGCGCCACGCTGCCGGATGGAGTAATTTCTGATCAGGGTTGTGAATAACCTTGATACGGGTTCCGCAGGCAGAGCCTGGGAACCCACTGGAGGCCCTGCCTCCAAAGCCGCCGCCAATTCCCTCATAGTGATCTCGTTGAGGTAATTGTTAAGCTAGGTTTGTCTAGTAAGGTTATTATCATTTATGCCTTTGGATATGCTTTTGAATGCGTCATCACCCATCTAAAAAGTTAACAAGATAAATGGGGAAATATGAGAAGCTGAGACAAAAGATTCTAAGTGGGTCATCAGATTCAAATATCAACTTTTCAGAACTTTGCAAGTTACTGATTCGCCTTGAATTTAGCGAAAGAGTTAGAGGAGATCATCATATTTTTATTAGATATGAGTTAATTATTTATTGGAGTGAAGAAGATAGCGCATTCATCGTGGAAGTTCCAGAATTACCAGGGTGTATGGCTGATGGTCAAACGTATCAAGAGGCTGTCACTAATGCAGAGACGATAATTCAAGAATGGATAGATACGGCTAAGGAGCTAGGTCGTCCTATTCCCTCTCCAAAAGGGCGGCTGATATATGCTTAAGGGAATTTGCATGTCATATCGTTGCGCCGCCACACCCAGCACTACCAAATTCTTTGCGAGTTAAGGTGATTGGACGGTAGGTCTTTACTTCAACAGAACTTTTGAGATCGACTCTCTCAGAATTGTCGCCGCTCGATCCTGCTTCCAGTTTCGCTCGACGACGAGCAAATCCCAAACCTGAACGGAAGAGGCAGTCCAGATATAATCGGTGGCTTCCTCAATGGTCCAGGATGACGCCAATGCACCTTCGGAATAAAGGGACTCGGCAAGTTGGCGAAGCCATGATCGCAAGTCTGACATTCGGTCTTCCCAAGCGGCAGAGGCGTCCGGGTCTGTTGCGCGGAGACGGATCAGGTCTTTGGCGACGGGCAATATTTTGGGTACAAACGTCAGCCAAACCCGAAGGCAGGCATCCAATCGCTCGGCAGGCGAGCGTGTGTCAAGGGCTTCGAAAAAGTCTTCTCGGATCCTATATCGTTCGTCGGCGCGTTTGACAAGCGCCATCAGCAGTCCTCCCCGCGTGCCGAAATGGAGATAAATTGCTTGACGGCTGATGCCGACGGCTTTAGCGATATCCAACATGGAAACATCGGCGCCTTGTTCCGCAATCATATCCCAGGCGGAGTCTAAGATTTCTTCATGGGTTTTGGCGGATCGACCTTTTCTTGACACGTGTAAAGATCTGCATTAGTTTACATGTGTAAAGATAAGGAGGTTTTGTCGTGAGTGTCAATTATCAGATCGATGAAAGCGTGCAACAACTTTGTGCGTGGTATGGCGATGGACAGGATGGCTCATGTCCATCGGCGGAACAGTGGCGGCAGGTGATCGAGAGACCGGCAAATAAATCCATCACGCTCATCAACTTCTTTAAGTTCAGGCAAATTGCGAAATACTCCCAAGCAATGAATCAGAACAGAGACTGTATTTCAGGTGAGGCTGCTTTCCAGCAGTATGCGTCGGTGAGCATACCGACTATGGAACGGGTGGGGGGCAAGTTCCTTCTCGTTGGGCCTTTTGACGGTATGTTTCTGGGTGAGGCCGAAGACTGGGATTTGATTGCAATCGGGTCCTATCCCGATATCCAATCATTTATGGGTCTCTATACCGACTCTGACTACCGTGTTGCGTTCCAACATCGAACTGCGGCCTGTGAAAGGCAAAAGGTCATCGTTTGCTCAGGCTAACGGTATGCAGATCAGTTTTCACAACCCTCTCTCTAGCGCGATCGCACTTTCCTGCCATAATGCAATCTCCCCCCTTTCCGAAAAGCGATCGCACTTTTCCTCCATAGCCAGATCTCACCCTCTTATCGAAAAGCGATCGCACTGGTTCCAAGGCTCTGCTCCACAGCAGCAGCCTCCAATATTCTTTAGAGACAGGGCAGGGCAGCCCCAGTCGAAGCTTGGGAGCTAATGCCTCACGATAGCTGTGTAAGACCACAACAAAACCAAAGACTTCAAAGCAATTCTTGATGGAGTCTGAGTTTGACAACAGTTTGAAATAGTCCCTGCTTTTCGTAGGCTGTGAGTAACTCATCAACATTCTTGGGGGGATTTTTGAGGCTCATTCGTTGTCGTTTAGCAGCCTTGCAAACTACTGATGGAGCCAAATCGATCAAATAAGTAATAAATTCGTCAGGATGCTGGGCCTCAATTCCATACTGGGCAAGCGTCTCAGATGGAAAATCCGATAAATTGTAAGTGACGATTACATCGGCGCCTACAAAAATTGCAGCTGCTAAGACATGACGGTCATTCTTGTCGGGCAATGTGAGTGATGGAATGAGATTTTCATAGCCAGACACTAAGCAGTCACGGACATTAGCATTCATCAAATTTCTTGTTCGTTGCAATCGCTCTTGTGTAAGGTCAGGTCTATGTTTTAGTACGTTCCGAATCCACTCATCATGAATTTCGTCTGTCCATTTGGCTCGAAAAAGATCTGTTAGCGCCAAATGCATCAAGCAATCTCTTAGGGGGGCGGGATATAATACACAGGCATCGAATAAAGCAGTGAAGTGGCTCACGATCAATAGCCCATATCAAGCACTTGGGCCTCGCTTGCAAGTTCATCAAGTGTTTCCAGCCTTTTTCTGTCAATTTCCTGCTTATAGGCTGTGAGATCGTCAAAACGAATCCGGCGATGTGTTCCAACTTTTCGATATGGAATCTTGCCGCTGTCAAGCAGATTCACCAGGAATGGGCGTGAAACATTTAGGATATCTGCTGCTTGTTGAGTTGTTAACTCGGCATGTACAGGCATCAAAGTAATTGCATTCCCGCAGGCCATTTGCGTCAGAATATCGGTCAAAAGGCGAAAGGCAGACATGGGGATGACAACGACCTCTTCTGGTTCATCATCTGCCTGTACACGCAGTCTGAAGTCTGACAGTTGCTTTCCGCCGGGATCTCTACTCAGCAGCTTGGTGAGCTGACGACTGGAGGCACGCGCTAGCTCTATTTCTGCTTTAGACGGGACAATTCCTTCATGAAAGTCAGCCATTCCAGTAGCCATATCGTTTTGCAACGTTTGCTGATCAATACTTGTAGTGTAATTCGCTTATTGATGTAAACGCAATAAGCGAAATAAATATAATAATCGAAAGATATGAATGATGTAACATCGCATCTCCTCACCGAAAACCGATCGCACTTTCCTGCCATAATGCGATCGCACCCTTCACCGAAAACCGATCGCCCTCTCTCTCTGTAGACCGATTCCATCCCCCGCACCCACCGCTCCACCTAGTTCTACAACCTTCTTTACGGGCGATCGCGATTTTGAGCAACAGGTTGACCATAACAATCCTATTTGAACCGTAAATGACAAATGACCTTAGGACTATGTAACTCTTGATTAAGAAAGGATACTCATTTTATGGGGTTTACGACTAATTTAGGATTGCCACCGTGAACCTCAATAAATCCTGCTCCAGCACAGGTTAGAAGTCGTTGGCCTCTAGCGCCGACAAAAGCTATGGGCTATAAATAGAGCGCAGGTCTACTTAGACTCCAACCTATGCAGAAGATAAAACTGTTTTTAGCGTCTTCTTCAGAACTGAAAGCGGATCGAGAGCAGTTCGAGATTTTTATTTATCGGAAATGCAAGGCGTGGTTTGAGAGAGGAGTCTTTCTCTATTTGGACATTTGGGAAGATTTTTTAGATGTGATGGCTGCCGGTGGACTGCAAAGCGAATATAACAAGGTGATCAGGGACTGCGATATTTTTGTTTTGCTGGCGTTTAACAAGGTGGGCAAATATACGGCTGAAGAATTTGAACAGGCATTCGGTCAGTTTTCCGAAGTACAAAAGCCCTTTATTTTTACTTACTTTAAAGTGCCTACGACAACAACAAACCGTGAAGATATACAAAGTTTGTGGGCATTTGAAGACAAACTGAAGGAACTCAAGCACTACAAAACGGAATACCAGAATATTGAAGGACTCCGGGAACATTTTGGTAATCAGCTCGATAAATTAGCAGCCGATGGATTTGCCAAGTTACAACCGGCTCCTGACTCTAAGCAAGAGAGTGATCAGAAAGCTGATCCAGGAACGACGGCAACGGTTTCTGGAGAGGGAAATAAGGTGTATCAAAATATTAAAGACAGCACGATTACGGATAGTTCTAAGACATACAACATCGAAAAAATTGAGTCAGCTCGGTTTGAGTAGCGATGGGCGATATTAAAACCTATAACATCGGCAATATTGAAAAGGCTCAATTTGTCTATCAATCTCTGGATTACCAGGCATTGATCAAGCGGATTGAAGAAAAACAAGAGATTATAGAGTATCTGCAAGCCACGGGAAAGACTGAACGAGCGCTAAAGGCGGGGGCAGAGTTAGAAGCATTAGAGCAAGAGTTAGAGCAATTTAAGGAAAATGTTTTCCGGTTATACGAAACGTTTACCAAAATCGAGATTAATACCGAACGATTAGCCCAGGCAAAATCTCATTTTGATCAGGGGGAATTTCGCGAAGCGGACGCTATCTTGAACGCCGAAGACATGGCGCGGGATTTAGACCGCCTGATTGAGCGAGACCGGCAACTTGACCAAGAAAAGGCCGAGATCGAGAGAAATAAAACTCAAATCGCTAACGAATTTTTGATTAAAGCTCGCCTGTGGGCGACTTTTTACAACGAGCCCAACCGCTTCGAGAAGGCTTGCGAATATTTTGAAACTGCCCTGCGAGCGGCTAGCAACCCTGAAACGATCTTTGAATATGCCGTATTTCTTCAAAACCATAACTGCTTTGACCAGGCCAACCCCCTATACGAAGAAGCGTTGCAGACCTATCGTGAGTTAGCCCAGGAGAACCCGCGCGCCTATTTGCCATACGTGGCGATGACCCTGAACAATTTGGCGCTTTTGCAATCGGATCAAAATGACTATGGCCCCGCCCAGGGCAACTACGAAGAAGCGTTGCAGACCTATCGCGAGTTAGCCCAGGAGAACCCGCGCGCCTATTTGCCATACGTGGCGATGACCCTGAACAATTTGGCGATTTTCTATTTGCAGGCTATGCCAAATAAAGAGAAGTCTGTTGGGATGGCGACAGAAGCTTTGGAAATTCTCCAGGCTTTCCAACAGGTTCTTAGTCTGCAAGGCTACATACAAACCGCGAGTCAAGTGCTAGAAGCTAACGGTGTGGATACTTTGCAAGATCAATAGCCAGATCGCTTAACCAGATTGCATAGGGTGCATTAGGCGTTCAAGTATCAAGTTGGCAGAAGAATTGCGCTTGGGCTCGCCGTAATGCACCGTTATTCATTGGGGTTAGGTGCGTTACGGCGGATCGGAATATTTTTGGAGATGTCTCAGCAGAGCATAACCGCCTAACTCACCCTACCGGTGCGACTTATATTTTGCCAGCAACATCAGCGTAAGCGATCGCACCCAAAATCCTCTCGAACAAACCCACCCACTCATGCAAATTTCCAGCTTCGAAACTGTTCCTGTATCCAGGCGCACCCCAATTCAAATCCAGCGCCGATAACACAACAGATCGCAGTAACGACAAAAAAACGCGGCCAATAAGACGGCGGCGCCACCGAAGCCATTGGCCACAACACCAGATAAACATTCATAATAAATGCGATGAAAGTGGGGGGAATGCATGCAGGAGATTACGGTGCTGGGCAATAAATTGCAGTTGCTGCCTGAGAAAGCGATTTATGTCGAGGGGGCGCGATCGCTCTTAGTCTCTGACGTCCATCTGGGGAAATCGGAGACCTTCCAAAGGCGTGGGATTCCCATCCCAAATGCAATCAACCAAGTCACCCTAAATCGGCTGCAAATGCTATGTGATAACCTTCAGCCGGATACCCTATTTATTCTGGGCGATCTGTTTCACTCCAAATTTGCCCTAGTGGATGAAGTATTGGACCGTTGGACAGACTTCCTCAAGCATGTGAGCGCAGACGTGACTCTGATTTTGGGAAATCATGATCGCGGTCTCATTGCATCTCTAGGCCATCTGCCGATGCGCTGTTCTACAGACGCCGTGCAACTTGACAATCTGCTGCTCAGCCATGAACCGTCTTCCCCCAAGCAGCGCCTGAACATCTGCGGCCATGTGCATCCTTGCATCCGGCTCAAAACCAAACTAGATAACTTACGATTGCCCTGCTTCCACCTGGAAACCTCCCATAATCGCCTTACCCTCCCGTCCTTTGGAGAGTTTACAGGTGGGTACGACGTCTCATTAGCTTCCGGCGAAATCGCCTACGCCATTGCCGAAGAGACGATTATTCCATTGGACGCTCGTCTATCTTTCGCTTAACCCAAAAAACAGCTCTAGAAAGACCAGCGGTTGGGACTAGCCACCTCTTGCACAGTGTTTTCGCCCACTTGGACAACGGCTTCAGTTAATCGACCTGCATTCCAAATCAAGGTCATTGCACTGACGCCCAAGACAATTAGGGCAAAGATAAAGGTAATGAGCGTGAATTTCCGTCCCGGTTGGGCTAGGGGAGTTTCCAGTTCGTGATCCCCCACCGCCTCTTGACGCATTAAAGTGCTCCATTCCGCCTGACTACCCGCCCAAATTTCTAGGGGCACATAGTTATAAAGAGAGAGCATAGACTCATTTTGAGAAGGGGAACGATGGGGATATTGGGGATGCTGTGGCATGGGGGTCTTCCTCGAAGCTTGCCACTTTCAAAATTAGGCCGTAATCGGGAGGAAATCGAGAAGACTGCAATGAAAAGACATGAAAATAAATAACCCCAGCTTATTGGCTGGGGCGCGTTACATATAGGAAGTTAGAAATAAGCTGTGCTATGTCTCAATTATAAGAAATATTACGTAAGGCAACGATGAGCCAGTGATGAAGCTTTGCTAAAGTCTTTTAAGCTGAGCTGTACAGCATTTTTTTAGCACCGCCACCAGTTCAGCAATGCGGATAGGTTTACTAATGTAGTCATCCATCCCGGCATCTAAGCACATTTGCTCATCCCCCACCATAGAATTGGCCGTAATAGCGATAATGCGCAAGTCCCTGTCCCCCCACTTTTCTCGAATACATCGGGTAGCGTCCAACCCATCCATTTCCGGCATCTGTACATCCATCAAGATCACGTCATAGGTTTGCTGATCTAGCTTCTCCAGAACTTCCCTGCCGTTCTGGGCGATATCGGCTTGGTATCCCAAGCGTTTCAGAACATGTAGCGCGACTTTTTGATTGGTCACATTATCCTCTGCCAGTAAAATGCGTAGGGGCAGCCGTTTGCCCAACTCCGGATCGAACTGCGAAGCACTGACAGTTGGATTTGTGTGGGTAGTAGGTTGGGAATGAACCAATAAGTGAATCAAGACGCTGTAGAGCCTTGACTGTCTTACAGGTTTAGCCAGAATTGCGGCAAAGTCCAAGGTGCGAATTTTTCCAATGGCGTGAATGGCCACCGGTTGTTTACCAATCCGATCGAGTTTAACTAAAGGCAGCTTTTCATACCCTTGAATTTGATGGATGGCTGACGCTAGGGTCGACCCTTCTAATTTCGGCGTTTGTCCATCAAGCAAGGCAATGTCATACCCAGGGTCATGTTGCAGCATGGTCAAGGCAGCGTGTCCCGAGGCGACTGGCGTAACCCTCATTCCCCAGTGCTTGGCCTGGAGGCTAATCACTTGGCGGGTGGAGGCATTATCCGCTACAACCAGCATCTGTTTACCGCGTAATTTATCAAAGTAAGCGGACTCCTGATCGGCGATTGGGGCAAGGGGCTGGCGGCCTGGTTTGGCCGCCGCATCCGCTGTGGCCGACACTTTGATGGTGAAGTAAAAGGTGGAGCCTTTGCCCGGTTTACTCTCCACCCAGATAGAACCGCCCATCATTTCACAGAGCCGCTTACTAATGGCCAACCCCAGGCCTGTGCCGCTAAAGCGACGGGTAATGGCTGAGTCGATTTGACTAAAGGGTTTGAACAGGCGATCGCGGTGTTCAGTCGGAATGCCAATACCCGTATCCCGCACTGAAAACAAAAGGGGTGGAGCTGAATTCGGCTGACTCTCCGACAAGATACTGTCTGATGTAGGCGACTTGGGTCCGGCAACGGCGTTCTTCTCGGCCAAGTCGACAGTAATCACAACCTCGCCAGACGCGGTGAATTTAATTGCGTTGCTAATCAGATTGACTAAGACTTGTCGTAAGCGATCGCTATCCCCCATCGCCATTTTGGGCACCTGGGGGGAGATATAGCAGACTAACTCTAGATTTTTGTCATAGGCCGCCGTCGCTAAGAGGTCCACCGTTTCTTCAACACAGTCGCGCAGTTTGAATAAATGGGGTTCTAGCTCTAGCTGCTCCAATTCAATTTTTGAAAAATCCAAAATATCCTTAATGATGCTCAAAAGCGCATCGCCGCCCGTTTGGATGGTCTCAACAAAATCCCGCTGTTCTGTAGTCAGAGGCGTATCTAGCAGCAGACTTGTCATCCCCGTCACTGCATTGATGGGCGTCCGTATTTCATGGCTCATCATCGCCAAAAATTGACTTTTCGCTCGATTCGCCGCCGCTGCCGCCGCCGCCGCTCGCAACGCCTCTTCCCGAGCCATAGCCAGTTCGCGCGTGCGCTGCTCCACCATTTGCTCCACCAGCACAGACCGACGGGCCATGAACAAAATAAAGGCGCCCACCAAGCTAGTAAAGAAAAAGCCGCCTGTGAGGACAAACCAGGGTTGTCCAGTTTCGTTCGCAGTAATAAATTTTCGCGTGGCGTAGAATTTCAAAGCCAAATTACGCCCGCCAAACCGAAAGGTTGACTCTGTTTCCAAGCCATCCGTCGGCGGTTGTATTTTCAAGGGAAATTGAGTCAGGACGCGATGCGCCG
>JASJDH010000271.1 GCA_030065175.1 Leptolyngbyaceae cyanobacterium MO_188.B28
AGGGGCCGTTCAAAAATAACTTCACACTTTAGCGCTGTGTTAGCCTTTCAGACTCTCCATGCCCTGCTGAAGTTATTCTTCCACAGCGCCTAAGTGTCCGAAGGAATTATCCGTAACGCATCAAATCATATAGAGAAAGAAAATGAAACAGAATTTGGTCGCTTTGTTGGCTGGGGCGTTATTTGGCCTGGGGTTAGGGATGTCGCAGATGATTGACCGCGATCGCGTCCTTGGCTTCTTGGATGTTACCGGTGTGTGGGATCCAACCCTGCTATTTGTCTTAGGCGGCGCCGTTACCGTTACGGTGATAGCCTTTCGCTTTGTGTTGCGTCTTCCCCATCCGCTAGTGGCCGACAAATTTCATCTGCCGACCACAAAAGCCATTGACGCCCGATTGATTACCGGAGCCGCTCTATTTGGCGTCGGTTGGGGAATTGCCGGATACTGCCCCGGACCTAGCGTGACAGCCCTGGTCATGGGCATCTGGAACCCAGTCCTGTTTCTAGCGGCTTTGATCGCAGGCTCACTTGCCTATAAACGATACTCAGCTTTGGCCAAACCTGGACAGGGATAGGGGAGTTGGGTCAAAATAAAGTCCCAGAAAAAGGCAGTGGACGGGTGGATGGGTGGATGGGATGTTATCTAACCGCAGATCCTTTGGATTTTGGAATTGATTCCCTCTCTCCTCTCCATCCTCCCCATCCCCCCCATCTCCCCTTGCCTCTCCCGATCCCTCCTCCAGAGAGCAAAAGAGATCAAATCGAGGTCATACTCGGGTCAGAGAGCTCAGGCAGACGAATGGCGGATTCCTTTGCGGACTTGAGCAGGTTGCGGATGCAGGCTAACAACTCTTGGAGTTTGTAGGGTTTTACCAGATAGTCGTTGGCGCCTGCTTCGAGTCCAGCTAAGCGATCGCGGAGGGTGTCTCGAGCGGTTAGCATCAGAATCGGCATGCCATAGCCATTGGATCTTAATCGGCGACAGAGGCTAATTCCGTCAACTTTGGGGAGGAGGACATCTAACAGGAGTAAGTCGTAGTCACAAGCCTCTACACACTCCCAGCCAGCTTGACCATCGGCGGCGACATCAACAACATAATCGTGGTCAGAGAGGGCCTCCGCCAACAATTCTGTAATTGACTGATCATCTTCAACGAGTAAAAGTTTCATAATTATTTAAGTAAGTAAGGTAGATACAGGCGTCGAATTTCTATAGAGACCCTGGGATGAATAGTTGTGAAACTTCTAGGCCAAACCGACCATTGATGATCAGCGATAAGGAGGGCGAATTTAGACTGTCTCCTCGTAGGCTGTTGAAGTGAAGAGGTTGAGATATGGAATTACCTCATTAGTAGAGGCGAATTAAGGGGATTACGGATTTTTTGAGTGTTATACGGATATTTCAACAATACATATGATACATGACCTACCCCATATTCCAAACCGCTTTGGTGATTGCCCCCATCAAATGTCAGGGAAAGTTGATTCCGTTAAGCTGTCTAAACAACAACGTTGGGTAAGTTTCCTTAAATCTCTTCAGCATTTACATGAACTGTAATACCCGAGTGTAAAAACTGATTATGGATACTTGAGAGAGGGGCGAATTATCTTACAGAATTAACCTGTTTCAATGGGTATGCTCAACATTAACGTCTGCGATGATAGACCTGATTCATAGGAGAGGTTTATTCAGCACACTCGATGTAAACTCGATGTGTTGATATCTCGACCTGAATCTTAGCCTCTGAAAAGAGACAGGCTAGAGAGAAAAAAGTGACAAATTCGGAACAGAAAAAAACTCTCTGCGTCTCTATCCTGTTTTGGTAGACTGATCAACTGATATTTCCCCTAAATGCTTGGCAAATTGTTTGGCTCTAGATGTGGTGAATGCCATGTCCTGTCTACTCTACTGGATTTTTCCAGTTTAAATGGCACGCTGTGGGAACTAACTTCTAAGGAAGAATACAGGGAGTCAGAACATAAAAATCCAGTTGTATATTTTTTCGTCCCAAGTTTGTTACCTTCTCAAGGTTAGGCTTAAGCAAGAATGAGGAAATAAAATAAAATCCTCTTCGAAAATGAGCTGTTACTAGGACTATTCTCTGGTTAGAGAAGCAATGAAGATTAATCAGAAAGTACGGTTACGTCGGTTGTGCGATCGCCCTTCTCAAGATTTGCGTAAGCGAGTTGGGAAAACGGGCCAGATCCAAGAATTCAAAATGGTGGATGGCAGTAGTGTTGGCCTTGTTGTGAAGTTTGACGATGGCTTCGCCACCTGGTTCTTTGAAGATGAATTAGAGCCTGTTCCTGAGCTTGAACTCGCTTCCTAAAATTCACTTTGTTGGGGATTGGTGAAGCCTAATCACCTAATCTTTAACCGGGTCAAAAATAGAGTCGGCTTGTGTGCTTGGGGCTCTCAAATCATTGATTTATTGAGTCACTTTTCAATTCTGCTAGGGTAACCTTCTATCGTTAACCCGCTTTATATTTGATGTTTTTCTGATGCTCACAGGAGATACTTATGATGTTACAAACTTCACCTTCCCCATCCATTTCACCGCGTCAGATGAACATATTTCGGATCGTGGCTTCCATGGCTTGGTGCGACGGTAGTCTGTGTGGTCAAGAGGCTGATTTGGTGCTGAAGCGTCTTAGCGAATTATTCGTAAAAGAGCCCTCCCAGCGTGAGTCCATGCAACAGGAACTCCGGGACTATTTAATGCAGAATATCCCCTTGGAAGAGTTGACCGCTAAGCTGCAAACTCAAGAAGAGAAGGAAGTGGTGTTAAAGTTAGGCTACGAAGTCATTCAGGTTAGCGCGCGCACGCCCGAGGAAGCCCACATCAACGAAGAAGAAGCGATCGCTTATAAGAAGTTGGTGGACCTGCTTGGAGTACCTGCGGAAGTCGTCCAACGCATTGAAGCGTCTGTAAACGCAGAATCCAAAGAATAAGTCACGATTGTACACGTTTACTTTAGAGACGTAACTTGGAGAGACGTAGCCGTGCTGCGTCTCTTTTGTGATTGTCGCCCAACGTTAGTCTCCCCTTAAAGACTACCGTGTACACACAAGTTATCAAATCCCATCCCTAAGGTGTTGATCCCCCCTAACCCCCCTTAAAAAAAGGGGGGGACAAGCTCAAAGTCCCCCTTTTTTAAGGGGGATTTAGGGGGATCTAGCCACGTTTCACAACCAGTTTCGAGATCTGTGTACACGGTAGCTCTTTGTAAAAGTTAGAGGGGATAAAATCCGCTTCGAAGCGCCATAAAAATTTGTGTGTAAGCGGCGAACGCTGGAAAGCACTGCCTCCTACATTAAAACTCGGATCGTCTGGAGAAAAAGCTTCCCAGATCGGTTCAACAAACAGAATCTAGTAAGTCCATCTCCCCCGGACGCAATACATTGCGTCACTACATCCCTCCCCCTTCTCTCTCTGCCTCCCCTGCTCCCTCTGCTTCCCCGCTTCGAGATGAAGGGTGTTTGCTCAATTTTCGGGGTAACAGCAAGAAACAAAGGGTTGAGCGGCAATGGAATCGAGGCCGACAGATCGCAACAGATTAGTCCAATCCTCGTTAATCTGAGTGTTGTTTGGAGAGGTGCGCCGAGTTTCCGCTAAGGTGGTTAGCGTGTCGTACCAGATTCCCTCCGTTGCATACAAAGTGGTCCGCTCTTGGGGCGTAGCGGCTTCTAGCTGGCTTTCGATGTCAGGACGATTAATTCGTCGAACTAACCCCTCGACATACACAAATCTGCTCTGGTTCTGTGGGTCGCAATAAACCAGTAAATACCAGTTGTAATTCTTGTCAATTTCCAATGAGACTGTGGACGGGAGGTCAAGATTGACAATACCGGGTGTGGTTTCATTGCCTGAGAACCGGGTTTTATAGACTTCGTCATCGCCGGTTTTGACCACAAATTCCACAGAATGTTCCGGCGTTAGCGCATAGGGAATATAAAACCAAAAGCTGGGGGACTCAGCCACCGTTAGTCCAGCGCTGTTATAGGGGGTTAAGGCGGTTAGGGGAGGATTGTCGGCAATTCGACAGGGGCCTCTGCTCCCTCCGCCAACCCGTTTATGGGGTCTGCCGGTATCGGAAAAGTCTAGCGTGAAGTTCGCTTGTCCACTACTGAGAAGTTCATTCAAATTTCCAGCCGACTGGGCCCAGAGGGGAGCGGGGTAACTGATGAAACTCGCGATAGTAAATGTTAGTCCACTCAGCGCGCATTTTGCGATCGCCCAGGTCTTTTTGAATGGTTGGGAATATAAGGTTTTGTTAGTCATACTCAAAATCCATGGAGGCGTCTTGCTTAGACGCAAACTGGCCGATGCGATAGTAGAAAAGAAGCATCAATGATTTTTTTGTCTAAGGGAATACCTGATAAACCATGTATTTCATGGGGCGACTGGCTTTCCGCAATTAACAGAATCAACTTGTGGGACAGTGAAACTCGATCAGAACACAGCGGCCCCGTAAACAATCTTCTCAGACTTGGAAATGCCCCCGAAAAATAAACTGAATTCCCCTTAGAATATTTGTTTTAGATAATCTTTGTTTCCCTGATTAAGGTG
Organism: Leptolyngbyaceae cyanobacterium MO_188.B28; assembly: GCA_030065175.1. GTDB lineage: Bacteria > Cyanobacteriota > Cyanobacteriia > Phormidesmidales > Phormidesmidaceae > JAKSDM01. Next base: position 4,571 of record JASJDH010000271.1, read on the forward strand.
TGTTCAAGAGTTTAAAATCAAACACTATCCTCATCTTAATACATAACAGGAGAATGCTTTTTGTCATTCATCTAGGCTTGAATTGACGGCGCCGCTGAGTGAGGTCGTTTTCAGGGCTGGCGGTCGATACCCCCTGTTGTTTTTTACTGCAGTCTTAGGCCTGGCGTACTGGCCTGAAGTTTTTTTTGATAGACGGTATAGGCTACTACGCCTGCCCCTGAACCGACTAACGCCAAGGCGGAAGGCGCTAGCGGCATCCATCCGCCCTTAAGCAATAAGCCAAAGCAAGCGCCGTATAATATAATACCGGCAGCGCCGCTAGCGAGTCCTAACTGGAGGGGCGATCGACAGATCAAAACCAGTCCTCCCCCCACTAATGACCACCCCCAAATCCAAGCGGTGGTTTTCCAAGGGGACAACCACCATAGCAAAGGCCGTTGATCCAAAACGGCGCTGAGGATCTGACTCACCATATGGGCGTGAATCATCACACCTGCCATTTCCTCCGCCCCCTGAGCGCCAGTGTAAGGGGTCGGCAAATAATCTTTAAAGCTTTTGGCGGTGGTTCCAATTAAGATAACCCGATCCCTCAGCAGATTGGCGTCGATTGAGTCATTCAACAGATCCGCCAGCGTAATTTGTGTGGCGGCCACGCCAGAGGCTCGATAATTCAGTAATACTTGGTACCCCCTGGCGTCTAATTGTTGATAACCGCCCGTGTGAGGGGCCAATTGTTTAAATTTGGCAGAGCCTACCTGTAAAACACCGTCTGGATTCCGTTCAAAAAAGAGGTCTTCGGCCGCCAGATAATGTTGGGCCGCCCGCAGACTAAAACTGGTGTCAGTGGTGCAGAAGGATTTGGGGTTAGGGGCCATACCTAACAGTTGACGGCGAATCACCCCATCAGTATCCACTGGCAGATCACTAAAGCTTAAGCGCTCTGCAGGGATATTCGGCAGGGGTCTTGTGCCCGACTGTTCGCTGGTTTCGCCCACTTCGCAGATGGTGATCAGACTGGCATTCTCTTGAACCTGGGCGGCTAATGCAGACTGGTCTGGATCAATGGGAAAATCGCGGTAGATATCTAAGCCAATGACTCGGGGCTGGTATGTCTGCAGTTTATCTAACAGTTGGGTTAATGTTTGGTCTGATAATGAGGAGCCTCGTCTCTCGGTAGGATCTTGGTTTTGAACATCTGATTCGGTGATGCTTACGATCGTCAATCGGGGGTCAGGTTTTTCGGCGGGGCGGATTCTCATCAGATGATCAAAGGCCTGCAACTCCCACTGTTGCAAAACGCCAACTTGACGAACGCCCAGAACTAGGGCGGTAGCCATTACGCTGGCCGTCAAAACCGTTTGAAGTTGCTGCAGACGAGAGAGAGGCCGATTTTTTGGGGAGGGACGGCGCAAAGCCTGCCAGGTGGCGGGTTCTTCCGCTGGATTCTGGCAAATTACGGGGAGCCAAGTGGCGCAGGGATAGTCAGCCTCTAGTCTTTCCAGCCGCTCTCTGGCGGTTCTCACTGATGCATGTAAGGACTGTCCGCCTGAAAAGGCGGTGATGAAGTGACGGAAAAACTCTTGGGCGATGACATCCGGCACCACCTCGCGCATGATAATCACTTGCGGAATCTGCAAATCAGCCAGGGATTGAGCTAACCCTAACCCATCGCACGAATTCAAGATGGCTAACTTCAAACCTCGGCTAATGGCTTGTTTCAGCGCATTTCTTAATTGGTCGAGGGTGAGGCTGTCGGTCTGATTAATATAGATCCGGCCGGTGTCCTGTTCGGTTTGACTATGACCGGCGAAAAATAGGATATCCCAGCCCTGGGGATCCCATAGATGTTCGTCTAGAATCTGGTGAGTGGGTTCTTCCAGGAAAATGGGCTCAGCGCCTTCTAATGTTTCGAGCAAATTGCGATCGGCTTGGACATCGATCCCGGTGCTATTGCCCAAAATGGCTAGGATTCTGACAGAACCCACAGCGGTCTCAGATTGGGGTTTGACCTGTCCATACTCCTGGACGCTTAAGGCCATTTCCGCCTTGGGGTAATCCTCAAAGAAGTTCCACAGATCCCAGGGCAATCTTCGCAGTAGGTCATTGTTGGTTTCGAAAATCACCCGAATTTCGTCCGCTGGGTCAAGCACACGACTCAGTTTACGATCAATCGGATGGAAGGATTCAGAGTTTAGCCAAGCATTGAGTTGGATTTTTAATTGCTGGGACAGTTCGCTGAACTCAACTTCAGAAAAATGGGTGACGCCTGCCGATTCAATCGAGATGGCTCGCGTAGAGGGGGCTCCCCGTTCTCGATAAAATTCTCGATACAACAGTTGCCAGCGTTTATACAGTTGTTCAAGTTCTGGGGCTAGCGGTAAACTTCCCACACTCTTCATGGGATGATGACTCCCTTTAGTTTGGGAAATTTGGGCGGTTACATTGGGACACCCAGTCTGAAGGTCGCCCGACCCCAGATTAATGACAACTAATTTACTCATCCTGATTGGTCTAGGAACAATTAAAGAACAAAATCCTCGGTTACGCTGACATTTCCAAGGGCGACTTGAATGCTAAAGCGGTCTCCCGCTTGTCCCTTAAAGTGCCTCAGTTGGATGTAGTTATCTTGATCTCTTGAGCACACTTCTTGGAGGGTTTCGCCCGTTTCTGAAAGCATCATCAATTTGAGATTGGAGGGCAGATAGGTTTGTTCCTGCCCCGGATATACCTGGACTAAAACATTGACGGTTTTATCACCGTTCAAGGTGACTGCGATGGGCAGCACCACGGCCTGTTCACCCAGTTGCATGCCTAAGTCGATCAATTTGGCGCGCTTGATGTCTGGCTTAAATTGGGTTTTGCTCCGCACTAGAACTAATTGCTGACTGTTGAGTCCCAAAATGTCTTCCATGGTTTGCCAGCCAGTTTCAAAGGCGCCGTCTAACCACTTTCTGAGGTTGACAGGGGGGGCTTTTAGGGCGGCGGCAGCCTTTGTCAAGGAACTCTGTTGAATTTGATGAAGGTAAATCGGCAACTCTGAGAGCGATCGCAATTGAGAGAGGGGCAGCTCAGCTTCCGCTGCCTGAGTAAAGCCCAATAATGTCGCCTGCTTGAGGGTTCGGCTAATCTGAACAACCACATAGCCCACTCGATCTGACCAAACATCTGGAGGAATCTGACAGACCTCATCCTCCGGCATCACCGGCCGACACTCTAACTTGCCGAGCTGTTTGACGAATAAATCGGCAACATCCATAAATTTGACCAGCAAAGGATTATGGCTATCACTCTGTTCTGGATTCAGTTCATATCCCAAACAGCGAAGATAAAAATCTACCGCATAGACCGCTAACGTATTGAGATAGACTTGTTTAGCCTTTTGAGTCGGCGATTGCTGTTTTTGAAAACGTTGGGCGAGCGAATGTGCTTCAAAAGAAAGCGGAACGGTAAAAAGTAGAGGCTCAGTGGTGTGGCTCATCAGTAATCTCTCTGTAGGCTTGTTTGGTTATTCCTTCAAGTATTTCCTGAAATACGGAATCAACTCCTTCAACTGACGATTAAAAAAACTACATAGGGTTTGGACCGAAATTCCCAGGTTTTTAGCAATTTCTGACCAAGTTTTGTCTTCCACAAACTTGGCCCAAGCCAACGATTGAAAAGTAACATCTGGGTGGTTTCTAAGTTGCTTACTTTTGAGCAGATTCTCCGGATCTTCCTCTAGGAAGTTTCTTAAGAGTTGGTTGTCAGAAATCGTTTCTTCAATTGGGATAAACTTTTCCAAGTCATCTATTGAAGGCAGATAGGCGATTTTCCCTCCTTTATCCGCTTTAGGGATATGGGTTATTCCCTTTTTTCTGTAGTCATTGACAACGTCGATAAATTGGTAATTTAAGCGAAAATTAACCCATGCCATTAACGGATGTTCTGGATTATAGTTATCAATCTTTTGACATATCTCGAGTAGGGTTTTCTGCAGCGCTTCATTGTACAAGTCTTCATAAAGGGAAGAGGGCCATAAGCTCCTTTGAGGATGACCCAGTCTCCCTGATTTCAAAATCTTATTGACTAGCCTGTTTAACGCCAGATGTCTCTGTGGACTTTGGGGAGGATATTGTTGTGTTTCTTGAGCTCGCTTTCGAAGTTGCCGATCCAGATCTTGGTTTTGAGAAGCACCCTCAAAGCGCTTATCCACCATCTACGTCTCCTTGCTTTTCTAAAGCAGCGGAGTGCGCTTTGACATCAGCACTTAGACTTACCCGCATAGACTCCATGAAATATATAGTTATTGTTCTCCCATGATTCCATGTCTTTAGACGATCGGCCACACGCAATGAAAATGCTCAAAAAGATGAGAGTATTTGCATTGCTGATGAGGCATTTAGGTATATTTAATAGTCTCCTTGTTTAATCGCTTACATCTCTTATTCGACACGAGGAGGCATAAGTTACGCACTTCGTTACGAAAGTTTATATTTACCGATGCTTTCAGCACGAGTCATTCCCATTCCCCATCAAATTCCAATAAGATCTTCCATAATCCCTCCAATTTGAGGGAATTTAGCGGTTTTGCACCTCATTTGCCTCCCCTCGGTAAAGATGTTCCCCGCTAAGGGGCAATGGCGCAATCGTCCAGGTCCATTCTAGCTCCTTTGCCTTCGACATCCCTCAATTCGCCAGTAGAGGCGCCAATTTGCCGCCAATTTGTCGGTAGACGCGAATTTCCAAGGCTCAGTAAGGCTTTGGCAAGCGTCTTTGGGTCTATATTCCGGCAATTTCCTTCTGGTTTCTCCGGCAAATGGAAATCCACAGGGAAGGGCTACATCCTTTGGAAGATTCGTGTTTTTACGGAAATACCCCAATAATTGAGGCCAGCGCAATGATTTCAGCCTCTAGGTATGGCGGCTGATCGTCAGGTTCCCATTAAGTTTTGTGATAAATTGCGTAAAGCTTAAACCAATATGCCCGAAGCATAGGTAGGAGAGCAGAAGGATGGTTAGGACCTCAAATCAGAATTTGCTGATTGAGTCCCTTCCTTGAGGATCGGGTGCTTGGACGTGAAGAAATCTACCATGTGGTGTGGAGACCTAGGGTGACCGCCTCAGATAATTGCCTGCTTTAATTTGAGGGCCTTTGAATAGGTCAACGGGTGATTAGTTCCGGGAATTCCTGGACCTGATTGAAGTACTTTAATGGCTGTAAATCGACGATCGCGAAAGTGACTAACAGGTAGACGGCGGGAACCTTGTGAGATGTTCAAGCGTAGTTTGTTTGTTTAAACGCGCTTTGCCTCAGTAAGGTTTTGTTTCTGGCGCTAATTAGCGTCGTTCAAGTATCAATATTTTGGGATTTTGTTCTGGTGAATTTAAAAATGGCTGAGATAATTTTAATCCGTTGAATATTTGATAAATGTGGGTTATCTATATTTTGGTTGACAGTTAATTTATTTACTGTTTTCCCAGTTCTTTAATGCTTTAAAGTCGATCGATTTTCCATTGCTTTTCAATTCAGTTTTCTCAACCATATTATGTTTTTTATTCTAATATTTATAAAGTGACAAAAAAGGATCAATACCTGAAACTCATTTGAATAAAAATACGTCCCTTACTACTGTTGATGTTCAAGTTATCTGATCGCTATGAGACTTTTATTGGTTGATGATGATCAGCATACTACCGAGCTTCTTGAAGAGGTTCTCACAGACCAACATTACGTTGTTGATGTTGCTGCAGATGGACAGGAAGCGTGGGATTTTGTCAAAAGTTTTAATTATGACTTGCTCCTGTTAGATGTGACACTTCCTAAGCTTGACGGCATTAATCTTTGTCACCAATTACGCTCTCAGAAATATCAAATGCCAATTCTTATGCTGACGGCCCGAGATAGCACACAAGACCAAGTTGCCGGGTTGGATGCTGGAGCAGATGACTATGTTTCAAAACCTTATAAGTTGCAGGCGCTATTAGCCCGAATTCGAGCTTTACTTCGCAGAGGAAATCCCTCTTTGCCGCCTGTCTTAAAGTGGGAGAAATTATGTCTTGATCCAAATACTTGCGAGGTAATTTACGCAGAAAAGCCTCTGAAATTGACCCCGAAAGAGTATCGTTTGCTAGAGCTTTTTTTGCGCCACGGCTGTCGCGTGCTGAGTCGCAGTGAGATTATAGACAATCTTTGGTCTTTTGAGGACCCGCCGGAAGAGGATGCTGTCAAGGCTCTCATTAAGCGTTTAAGACAAAAACTGAAAGGAGTTGGAGCCGTCCATGACTTTATTGAGACAGTTTACGGGTTGGGTTATCGCCTCAAACAAAATTCCCAGCCAGATATTTAAGGATATTCATTGGCGTTTACTGCTGGCTTATTTGATTGCAATGGCGGCTATTCTTGGGGTGTCTTCTGCTGCATTATATGGTTTTCTTTACCGCAGTTTTAGCCACCAATTAAACCACCAACTCCGGACGTTAGCCCAAGCAGCTGTACCCAGTTTAGATACGGTTAAAACTGAAGGTCGTCGCAGCTTAGATGAAGATCTGCCTTGGCGAGATCTTTTTCTTTACAAAGAGCAAAGTCTAGAATGGTTCGACGATGACCGAAACCTCTTAGCTCGTCAGGGCAGTGATTTCCCTGATATTCCGTTATCCAAGAGCCTACCTTCTACAGACCCTAATCCGGGCTTGCCTGAGATTCAATATCGGGGTCAACTTCGGGTAATGACGATTGCTGTGTACGCTGATGATTTGGATGGAAAAACGCTGCAATTGGAGGGATACCTACGGGCCAGTCAGTCAACTCAACGAATGAACGCAACCTTGAATCACCTCCGATTGGGATTGGGGCTGGGGGGAGTGACGGCTCTATGTCTCGCCAGCATTAGCAGTTTATACTTGACACGGCAGGCTGTAAAGCCCATGCAGCAAAGCTTTCAGCGACTTACTCAATTTGCTGCGGACGCTTCCCATGAACTCCGCAATCCGCTGACGCGAATTAGTATCGCCACGGAAATTATGATGGGGCATCCGGATCAACTAAAGCCTTCGGATATCAAAAAATTAACCACCATTACCCATGCGACTGAGCAAATGAAGCGGTTAATTGACGACGTCCTTTTCCTGACTCGAACCGACGCCGCTTATGTGCCCATGGCCCGGAAGGAAAGTGCGGATATTTCCTTACATGAGATGTTGTTAAATCTAGCGGAGCGCTTTGAATCCCAGGCCCAAGTCAAGGGAATCAATTTCCAGAAGCGCTTGCTCATTAACCTTTCTGTTAAGGGTAACGCCAATCAGCTCGAACGCTTGTTTTCTAATCTTCTAGAAAATGCCATTAAATATACGCGGAAAGGCGGGAGAGTGACCCTATCTCTAAACAAGTATCGCCAGAATGCGATTGTTTCAATTCGGGATACGGGGATTGGCATTCCTTCTGAATATTTGCCATTTGTTTTCCGCCGCTTTTGGCGAGTGGAGCAATCCAAGGCCCAGGACGGCAATGGCTTTGGATTGGGATTAGCGATCGCAGAAACAATCGCCAAACAGCATCGAGGCGAAATTCTAGTGAATAGTCAAGAAGGAATAGGCACTTGTTTTCAAGTAAAGTTGCCCTTAACTTAACGCCATGACTCCTTATTCCATCAATTCTATCTGTCTGTTTCAGGACTCCGATTTTCGTATCGTTTGTTGATATAGAATCTAGAGCTATCCC
>JASJDH010000272.1 GCA_030065175.1 Leptolyngbyaceae cyanobacterium MO_188.B28
TTTGAAGATATTGTTGAAACACCAGCCGGTTTATTTAATTACGGCGGCAGCACCACTTGGGCTCCTTTACGTGATATGGAGGCGACGGCATTAGAAAGTGCTTGGCCAGATTTTCAGCTCCGCTACACGCCGCCTGTTTCAGACCTTCCCGGATCGGGGACTGGCGTCAAGATGTTGTTAGATGGGCAGCTAGCGTTTTCTCAATCCTCTCGCCCCCTAAAGTCTGAGGAATATGAAGAAGCCAAACGGCGAGGATTCAGCCTTGAGCAAATCCCGGTCGCCATTGATGACATTTCAATCGCCGTCAATCCTGATTTAGATATTGACGGCTTAACCATCCAAGACCTCAAAGGAATCTATACCGGTAGGTTTACAAATTGGCGTCAGCTAAATGGTCCAAACGTGCCAATTATTGCCTATTCTCGCTCTCCGGAAGTCGGGGGAACCCCTGAATTTTTCATCGAGCATGTCCTTGTAAACGAAGAATTAGGCAACACAATCGTGTTGGTTGACGATACGACCGATGGACTAAGCCGAGTCGCTGCTAATTTAGGCGGCGTCTATTATGCATCGTCGCCGGAAGTGGTGCCTCAGTGCTCCACCAAACCCATCCCGATCTCCCGCAGTTCAGATGAACCCTTTATCGCGCCCTATCAGGCGCCGCTCGTCTCTCCTGATGATTGTCCAAATCGGCGTAATCAATTAAACTTTGAGGCGGTTAAAAATGGAGACTATCCGCTCACGCGTCGTCTCTTTGTAATCGTTAAAAAAGATGGCAAGTTAGATCAACAAGCTGGGGAAGCCTACGCCCGGTTGATCTTGACGGATCAAGGTCAACAATTGGTTCGGGAAGCTGGATTTGTAAATATCCGATAATTGATTTCCGGTATCAATCCTATGTGAGTCTTTCCCCTTCTGCTCGCTTCTTGTCCAGGAGTGCGATGACCCTCAAAATCATTACGCTTAAAGTACCCCATGGGGTTATAGGCAAGTTAATCATATCCGTACTAGCATCAAGGAAACCCTGACCCTTCAAGGGATAAAAAATAACATTTCAGGGGAGGAGTTAGCCATGGACCGGATTACGGCAGTACAGTTTAGCCCCTTTGGCGAGGCCGATTGTGAGTCTGAGGTGAAGCTGCTCCAAGAGGATTACCGCAATTACTTTTTTTATCAGACACGTTTCAATGACGTTGCCCTGGATCCCAATGTTTTTTTGATCGTAGGTCGACGGGGGTCTGGGAAGACAGCGCTGGGGCAATTTTTTTCATTTCAAAAGCAAATCCATAATGCGATCGCAGTCGATGTGGATGAACCCGCTGCCTTTGAAAAGGTGCTTGAAGAAATTTCCACCTACACTGCCTATGCCCGAGAGGTAGCAATTCCGCGCATTGCCAAAATTTGGCAGTTTGTGATTTGGTCGGTAATTTTCCGCGAGTTGCAGGACCGCGATCCGCACATTTGGACTGCTTGCCTATTTGGTAATCGTGAAGGTAAGTTGTCAAGCTTTATCCGTCATCTACTGGGAGCCCTGCTGAACCGGCTATTAGAAACCGAGGTCGATTTGCTCGATGAACTAGAGTCAATGTTTGCTGATGCCCGCATTCAAGCTGGCATGAAAGCTGTGCTTAATTTGACCAAGCGTGAACCGGTTATCATCGCTTTTGACACTCTCGAAAATTATGCCGTGCAAGACACCACCATGATGCGGGCGACGGCGGCGCTTATCCAATGTGCATCAGATTTTAACCGCGAATATGCTCGTCAGGGGCTGCACCTAAAGGTGTTTGCTATGGCGGAAGTGTTTCCTTACCTTAAAGAGGAGGTGGTGCTTAATCCCCTCAAGTTTGTGCGTCACGAGGTTTATCTACTCTGGCGGCCCAAGGAGCTGATGCGCTTAATCAGCTGGCGATTTTATAACTACCTTGAGGCCACCGACCGGTTACTGAAGGAGTCTCGTAACATCAACTGGGATGACTACACCGATGTACTTGAGAAAATGTGGTATCCCTACTTCGGCCACACTTTACGTAATGAGTGGAATCTACCCGAAGAAACTTTTCCCTACGTACTACGCCATACCCAAATGCGTCCCCGACAGCTGATTGTTTTGTGCAATGCAATTGCAGCTCAAGCATTTCGGTCTCAGAGTTTTCCCCACTTTCGTCCCCATGATATTGTGCAAGCTATTCAGTATGGCCAAAATGCCCTTGCCGAAGAAATCGTCAACTCCTATAGCTCGGTCTACCCCAAAGTCAGTCGCATTCTCGATGCACTATCTGGGCTGCCAATGATTTTCAAAGGTAATGAATTGGATAAACGCGCCCCCATTACTGCTTCTGAATGGCCCCCTGGAGAGTATTCCCCCCTCAATTTCAGGCTACTGGCGGCTGAGCTGGGCATTGTCGGACGCGTACGCTATTGCAATCGCGAGGCAGGCTACGCTGAGGCCGATTTTGAATATAGCTTGGAAGGTCGTCTGCCGTTGATCGTAGATAACTTGTGCGCTATTCATCCGATGTTTTACCGCAAGCTCAATATCGACACCCGTGATGGCATTCGGGTGTACCCGTTCCCCGAGCACGAAGAATTTGAAGCCGTTATTCGTCCAAATGTCGCCCATAGGTGATCCGTAGGAGGTAATGGGTATCTTTATGCTGCTAAAGTTATGGCTGGAGACCTAACCCTAGATAATTAGGAAGGAGAGGGGTGATATCAAGTCAGCATTAATACCCATAATAAGGGTGGAGCCTCTACACTTAAGCTGATTTCCATGTCTAAACGCATCGCCATTTTGCTTGCTTTCAGGAACCGTTGATGGCAAAGCCATCACGGGAAAACTGATTTGAGTCTGGTTCAGTCATTAAGGACAGGCAATGACACGACTTTATCGAACGACAAAATACTTGAGTATTGCAGTTTTTTGCTATTGCTTAGTCCTGTTGCTTGCAGGTTTTTCGCAGCCATTGCTGGCCCTCTTGACGCTCCTATGCATGTCGCTGGGGGTATTGATGCAATCTCTGGATTAGCGCAATTTTACCTGCTTAAATTGGTAGCCTAAAAGGTAGATGCGTTCAGGTGACCCCAAATTTCCCAAACCCGGATTGAGTTAACTGTTGAGAGCGCTAAAGCTGAGCGACTGGATCGCGCTTTAGCTGATCAGATTTCCGATCTTTCTCGCTCCCGAATTCAGAAATTGATTGATTCGGAGCAGGTGCAGGTGAATGGTGTGGTCTGTACCGCTAAAAAAGCCGTTGTGCAGGCTGGCGATCGCATCTGCGTCACCCTCCCTGAGCCCCAACCCCTCGATCTCCAACCTGAACCCATTCCCTTAGATATCCTGTACGAAGATGACACCTTACTGATCATCAATAAACCCGCCGGCATGGTGGTGCATCCGTCGCCTGGGCACGCCAATGGAACGCTGGTTAACGCCATTTTGGCCCACTGCGGCGATGACTTGGCCGGGATCGGGGGCGTTGAACGCCCCGGCATCGTCCATCGGTTAGACAAAGACACCACCGGGGCGATAGTCATCGCCAAAACTGACTTAGCCCATCAAGATCTCCAGGCTCAAATCCAGGCCAAAACCGCCCAGCGGGAATATTTGGGAGTGGTTTACGGCGCCCCATCGTCTAACCAGGGAACGGTGGATCAGCCCATTGGCCGACATCCCGGCGACCGTAAAAAAATGGCTATTGTGCCTGAAGCCAAAGGCGGACGGCGCGCAATCACCCATTGGCGAATACGGAACCGCTTAGGCAATTGCTCTGTTATCCATTTTCAGCTTGAAACGGGTCGCACTCACCAAATCCGCGTCCATAGCGCCTTTATGGGCCATCCCATCATTGGCGATCCCGACTACAGCTCAGGCCGCTCCATCGGCGTCAATCTACCGGGCCAAGCTCTCCACGCCTGGCGGCTGCAGCTCCGCCATCCAATTTCAGGGGAAACGGTTGTGGCGATCGCCCCCCTCCCGCAGCCCTTTAAAACCCTCGTGGCGGTGTTGCAAAAACGGGCGGGGCGGGGCGGGGAGTCGGTTTTGAGCAGCTATTTGTAAGGGAGATGGGGGAGATGGGGGAGATGGGGGGAAGCAGGGGAAAATGTAGAGACGCAATATATTGCGTCTCAGGAAGCAGGGAAGGGGAGATAGGGGAGATGGGGAGGACAGGGGAGATGGGAAGGGAAGTTCAATACTATATCTAAATTTAAAATCATTGGAGGATAAGGAGAACCGGGAAAGGGGGAAATGCAGAATTCAAGAAGATGGGGGGCGTCAGCGGTTAGTTCGGAATCTGCAGATTCATAATTACCCATTCACCCATCTACCCATCTACCCATCCACCCATCCACCGCCTTTTGCTAGCACTTTATTTTGAAACAACTCCCTTACGTCTCCAATTGCTGCAAATCATCAGGCGTATTGCAGTTAAACAGCATTTTGGGATCCACATCGGAAATTTCGATGACGGTTTGTTGGCTTAGCCATGCTTGAAAAGAGCGCCCCCCAGATTGAATGAAGGGTTCTAGAGATTGTAGACAGTGATGGCGATAGAAGCCGCACAAGGGTTCCCAGCCTTTTGCGTGTTTGGGCAGGAGTGCGATCGCATCTGGGGGGATCTGATCCAACTGCTGGGCCCACTGTTGCAGGAGAGACGCCCGCAAGTAAGGCAAGTCACAAGCCAGGAGCAACACCCAGTCGGCCTGGGTGCAAGCCAGCCCCTGAGCAAACCCCACTAAAGGACCAGGTGATTTTGAACCGGTGTCTGAGACGAGTGCTTTTTCTTGAATAAACTGACACTTAGGCGGCGCTAACGTGCGATAGCGATCCGGCCAAGCAGTAATGATACGCACCCGATCAGTACACTGCAGCGCCGTTTCACACACCCGCAGCAGCAACGGAGTTCCTTCAATGGGGATTAAGGCTTTATCCCGCCCCATTCTGGAGCTTTGTCCCCCCGCCAGAATCAAAGCTGTGAGTTCCATGGTCATTGGTCATTGGTCATTGGTTACTTGTTACTTTTCCCTTTCCCTCCAAACGCAATAAATTGCGTCACTACATACCTCCCCATCTGCCCTATCTTCCTCATCCTCCCCTGCTCCCCCTGCTCCCCCTGCCTCCCCATCCTCCCCATCTCCCCCATCCTCCCCATCTCTCATCAGCCCCTTTTCCTCACCCTTTCCGCTGTCGTCCGCTTGATGAAATAGATGAAAAAAGTGGTGATGGACAGCAATATGTAGAAAATTCGAATCCCCCATCCAGCGCTGTCAAACAACCTTGAAAAAACACCGGGTTCTATGCCGCTAAATCGAGTCAACTCAGAGCGAAACCATTTTTCATCATCCCTCAGGGTCTCGATATCGTTGAACGTCGTGGGCAAAATCGGGATGCGCGTAGTTAGTCGAAAGAACCCGACAAACCCTTGACTGCCAGTCTCACGATTTAAGAAATCATTGGTTAACTGCTTGGCTTGAACATAGGAAATTTGCCCCTGGTCAGCGACTTGGCGAATCCAGAAATGTTGCCGGGTTAAGTAACTGGCGTTGAATACCAGAGGCAGAATCAAAACGAAGGTAATCAAACCAAAAGACCAACGCCTTTTTCTAGGTAGCTTGGAAATCTCCAAGCCAATGCCCATTCCTAAAATCGCAAAAACCAGGATATTGGATAGCTCAATTACCTCCAAACTCTGCAATAGGCCGCCCAAGAAAGGAATTGAATAGAGATGCCTCTCCGCAGCCCATGCCGTCAGGACTTTCAATCCCGCCGTCAAAACAGTTAAAAGCCCTCCGTACAAGATGTAGCGGGTTATCGGATTCTTAATTTTTGGTAATTGCATAGGCAGGGAGGGCGCGCCTAAGTGGATCGCCCCAAATTATTAGTATCGATACATCAGCTCCACAATCTCCCGTCAGCGGATAAAGATCTGAGGAGTTTTCTGACGTTATCTTAATTTGTTCAGGATCCTCTAGCGTCACCTTAATGTTAAAAACTTTTGCTTTTATTTCCAGAAACCGAGCATTTTCCAGGCAAACCACTCTTGTCAAACCCTGCTTACAATAATTCGCCAGCAGCATCAAAAATGGCCGAACGGAACTTGAGAAAACAAACCCAGAATAGTACAATTGAACTATAAACCTTGAGGTGAGTCTCCCATGTCCGTTCATCAGACTAGCCAGCTAATCCAGCTAATCTTAAACTCCGCTTTGATGATTACAGTTTGTGTTGGATTATTGGGCGGATTATGGCTGCGTCACGGCGCGATCGCCAATCAACTCCGGGCCCACAAAAGCCAAATTCTCAAGCTCTCCAATCCCTCCAGCGGGGCTGTCCCCGAACAACTCACCCAGCTTAGGCAGGACCGATGTCATCTGCAGCGGCGCTACCATTTAATCCACGGCAGTACACTGGTGATTCACTACACTCTGCTGGTGTTTATCGCCAGCCTATTCACCTTGGCGTTGCGAACTTTGGTGAACCTATCATGGCTGATTCCCATCGCCCTATTCCTGTTTATCGTCGGCGCTGGCGGCGTCTTAGTCAGCGTCGCCCTCGCCTTACTTGAAATCCATCAGGGGGGGCAACTGTCATTTAAGCAATCAGAGCGAACACCTAACCTAAATAGAGCCGCTCGAACCGCTCGAACCCGCAGAAGACCTAACCCACAACTCCCTTCGCCAGCCCCTAGAAGCACAATCCCCTCCGAGCCCTCCCTAAAAACACGCGCCGTTTAGCCCTCTCTCAAACTAGCCCTCTATCAAATATGTTTCCATATTCTTATATGGACATAAAAGAGGCCGCCATGGATTTTGCAACACGGATGGAACGGTTGGGGACGGAATCAGCGTTTGAGGTTCTGGCTAAGGCGAAGCGGTTGGAGGCTCAGGGGCGCAAGATTATTCATTTGGAAATTGGTCAGCCTGATTTCAAAACCGTCCCCTTTATTTGTGAAGCAGCGTATCAGGCGATGAAGGATGGATACACTGGCTATGGTCCTGCTGCAGGGTTGATGGAATTGCGGCAAGCGATCTCAGATCATATCTCCACCACTCGAGGCGTTCCGATCAATGCGGAAGAAGTGGTGGTGACGCCTGGGGGAAAGCCCATTATCTTCTTTACGTTGCTGGCGTTGATCAATGCCGGGGATGAGGTGATCTATCCCAATCCAGGCTTTCCAATTTACGAATCGGTGATTAACTTTGTCGGCGGTCAAGCGGTTCCGCTGGCGCTGCGGGAGGAGGTGGATTTTCGTTTCCGGATTGAGGACTTGCAGGCGGCTATTTCAGACCGGACCCGATTACTGATTATTAACTCGCCCCAAAATCCTACCGGTGGGCTATTGACGCTGGAGGACTTAACTGCGATCGCTCAACTCGCCCAAAAGCACGATTTCTATGTGCTTTCGGATGAGATTTATTCTCGGATTCTCTACAACCAAACCCACCACAGCATCCTCAGTCTGCCGGGAATGAAGGACCGCACGATTCTGCTAGATGGGTTTTCGAAAACCTACGCCATGACGGGATGGCGGCTGGGGTATGGGATTGCGCCTCGAGCGATGGTGGAAAAGTTGGAAAAATTAATGATCAACTCCAACTCTTGCACAGCCTCTTTTACCCAAATGGCCGGTGTTGCCGCCCTTCAAGGACCGCAAGACGTTGTCGATCAGATGGTGGGGGAATTTCAGCAACGGCGGGACGCCATTGTAGAGGGATTAAATCAGATCGAGGGTGTTTCTTGCCTCAAACCCGCTGGCGCTTTCTATGTTTTCCCTAATGTGCAGCAGATTCCATTAGCCTGCGATGCGTTTGCTGATTATCTCATGGAGGAAGCAGGTGTCGCCGTTCTATCGGGAACCTCCTTCGGCAAATTTGGCGATGGCTATCTACGCCTGTCCTACGCTAACTCAATTGAGTATATTAAAGAAGCGTTAGAGCGAATTAAGACAGCGGTTGGGAATTTGGGAAATTAAGTGCTTGAAGGAGGATAACGATGAGTGCGCTCTATGAAAACATTGATATTAATGCGTCATAACGTAAGGACGCCAATTCTCAGATGCTAATTCTCCTTAGCATCTGAGAATTCCTGAGGACGTTATCTTCAGGCGACTGTTCCGGTTGTTGGGAAGCTTGCTGTGACTGCAGATCTCAAGGCTTCGGCGCGATCGCGATAGAGATGCTCGTGCGGAATCAAACCAAAGACCTTCAGCTTTTCTAGACGGCGCTTCGTCTGTCCCGCAGCAACCACAATAAAGACGCGACGGCCTTTTTCAACCGCCTCCTTCACTGCATTTTCCAGGGCTAAAGAGGCGGTAACCCCCAAATGGCGAACCTCGCTGAGGTCAAAGACAATGGCGTCGCAGTCTTGGATAGCGTTATGTTCGCGAGAAATCGCTTTGGCGACGCCGAAGATCATAGGTCCGCTCAATTGGAACAACAAAACACGGCCATTCGCTTCATCGAGCCAGCGTTTCTCATTCGGGGTGAGTAGAACAGCATCATCAGCGTCGGTAATTGTTTTCACTGACTCTGCTTGCAGTGCGCTCATGCGCTCAATGGTTAAAATGTTGGCGATAAAGACGCCGATACCCACCGCCGCAATCAAGTCCACCAGAACCGTCAGCAGAATCACCCCATACATAATCAGGGAGCCCTTGATCGAAACCTGATGCGCCCGTTTCAAGAAATTCCAATCAATAATGTCGATCCCAACCTTGAGGGCGATACCCGACAAAACCGCCAGAGGAATTACAGCTACGTAGTTCGCCGCAACTAGAATCACCGCCAGCAATACGCCTGCGCGGGTCAAGCCCGATAGGGCGGTTCTTCCCCCCGCTTGGATATTGACAACGGTGCCCATGGTGGCCCCAGCACCCGCAATACCCCCAAACAGACCAGACATCACGTTGCCTAACCCCTGACCGATCAGTTCTTTATTGGAATTATGCTCCGTACGGGTCAAACTATCGGCAATCACCGATGTTAACAGGGCGTCAATACACCCCAACATGCCAAGCACAGCGGCGTCAACAAACATGAGTTGAAGCTGGTCGCCGCTAAACGTGGGGACTTGCAAAGCGGGGAAGCCGGCGGAAATTTCTCCTATCTGGCGAATCTCTAGACCCGGAAACAAGACTAGGGACAATACCGTGCCGATAATCAACGCCACTAACTGGGGCGGCGCGATCCGCTTGAACTTTCTCGGCATGAACCCGATGATGGCCACAGTCACAAGGGCTAACAGCGTCTCTTCTGGTCGAATGTTAGCGAGTAGATCGGGTATAGCCCGGAGCGTTCCAAGTACGCCTCCTGGCGGACTGGCCTGCCCCAGAAATGGAGCCAGCTGCAATATCACGAGAATAATGCCAATCCCGGACATAAAGCCCGAAATCACAGTGTAGGGCATCATCGTGACATACCGTCCCAACCGCAGAAGACCAAATAGTATCTGGAATACTCCAGCCAACATCACGACCGTGAAGGCCATGGCGAGGCCGTTTTCAGGGCTAGCGGCGGTTAAGTTGGCGATTACAGCCGTCATCACCACCGTCATGGGACCTGTGGGTTCAGAGATCAAGGTGGGTGTGCCGCCAAATAAGGCGGCGAAGAAGCCGACCAAAACGGCTCCCCACAAGCCCGCCGCCGCTCCAGCACCGGAAGCGACGCCGAAGGCCAAGGCCATAGGCAAGGCGATGATGGCGGCGGTAACCCCGCCAAAGAGGTCGCCGCGGAGATTTCGAAAATGGATCTGATTCGTTAGCTGCATAGCGGAATCACCAAGGGTGTTGGCATAAAAAATAAAAGTTCTGGAGAGAAAAGGTAGATGGGGAGATGAGCAGACATCTAACTGGAGAAACCTGACTAAGCGAATTGAGTTAGGGGCTTACAGAGGGGCTTTGCCAATCTATTGGATGCTTATCGCCCACTAAGGCGAAGAAAACGCTCAGCGTAAGTTCTGTTGAGTTTAGGAATAATCCAGCCTGTAGATAGGCCTTTTTTATTCATAGATAAAATACCATGCATAATTGCTTATGCATTGATTAAAATCAAATCATAAAACTAGCCAAGTTTGGTTAACTACTGAGTAGCAATTTTTGATGCCGACCAAAAGAAAAACTTATACCTTAAGGTATTTGAGTCAGTTAGTCTTATCCCCATAACATTTGCGCCCAGTCAGTCTCGTAGAGGGTCACCAACTGAAAGCGGGACAATCCAGTAGAGAAGGAAGGCAGAAATCAGAAATTAGCAATAGTAGGCGAAGGCGCCCCAGACACCACTCACCCCAATGATTTCTTCACCATATGTCGCCGTTACTGCTTTGGTCACGCTAGCAGCGCGAAATGCATCATTGGCCCGCAATGGTCGCGAACCATTGCGGGCATAGAGTTACTGTCCCTATAGTCTGTAACCTCGTTTTGAATTCATACAAGCATTGCCTTTTACTTGACTCGCTTTAAAGTTACAGGCACAGGTCGGCAAACAGTGTTACATACTGGAGAATGATCTTTGGCGAATGACAATAGCTCGTCCAACTCTTCATCACTGCAGTCAGCCTTGATATCCATGTCGATCTGAATGCTCTCGTAACCTACTGGCACAGAATCATCGAGCCCTAAAAAGCCCTGCAAATCCATCTGGCCAACAAGCTTGGTGGAAATACTTTCGATCCGAATTCCCCTGGCAGCGGCGTGAACCACAGTTGAGCTTGTGACGCATCCCGCCAAAGCATGTAATAAGAACTCGACTGGATTCGCCCCTTCATTGTCCCCCAATAGTACTGGAGGCTCGCCGTTTGTAAACACAAAGGCTTCTGTGCGAGAATCGTCCTCTTTACCGGCGCCATAAAATTCCTTGATTCTCGACCGATTTTCGCCTCCGTTAACCCATTGATTGGCGGCGCGAAATTCAAACTGAGCCAGCGAAGGCGTTTGTTTGATGGCGGCGACAGTTCCCACAAGGGCGTCTAAATTCAGTCCGTTCAGGGTTTGATCAATCAATTGCTGAGTCATAATCTATATCCTTTGGATTGTTGATAATTCCGTGCATGTGGGGCTTGAGAATTTGGCCTTCAATGCGTTGTTGACTCCATAATATGACTGGCCTCAATTACCCGGTAAGATGTATTAAAGACAAAAAAGGTTCATTTGCGCCATTGTAGGTTAGCAATTCCCATGGCAGAGTCTCAGAGACCTCCGATTGAAGTTGCGCTCGTAGCTGTTCCCGAAACCGCTGGTTCAACCCTCTACGGGATGGTTGACGTGCTGTTGGCCGCAGGTAATATTTGGCAAACCCTGGTTCGCACTGAAGAAACAGCTAGGCTATTCAACGTTCGTATTCTATCTTTGACAGGCGATCCGTTTGCTTGTGGGAATGGCGTCCCAGTCAGGCCCGATTTCTCAGTGCGAGATAGCTATGCGCCCGAGATAGTTATCCTTCCAGACCTTTGGCTAGGACCTGATGAGCATATGAAAGGTCGTTATCCAGACCTGATAGATTGGATTTGCCAACAACATACAAATGGGGCTTTTATTTACTCAGCCTGCTCCGGTTCTATCATGTTGGCGTCAACAGGTTTACTAGATGGTTGCGACGCCACGTCCCACTGGGGCTATCAAGATTTGTTTCGCAAGAGCTTTCCAAACGTTCGATTTGATCCGGCGCCCAATCTCGCATTTGCCGATCCTTCTGGACGAATAGTTACAGCGGGAGGGACAACGTCGTGGCACGACTTGGCGATTCACATCATCTCGCGGCACTGTAATCCAGGGGAGGCGCTGCGGATTGCAAAGGTTTATTTGTTGAAATGGCATGGCGAGGGTCAATTGCCATACCAGACACTCTTGCGAAACAACGTGCATGCTGATTCTGTCGTAAAAGCTTGCGAACAAGCACTACGGCAATGTTTCCGTGAAAGTAACGCTATTCAGCAAACGGTGGAGCAGGCCAAAATTCCAGAACGGACCTTAAAACGTCGCTTTAAGGTCGCTACTGGCTCCACATTAATCGAGTACTTGCAAAACCTCCGAATTGAGGAGGCGAAGCACCAGTTAGAGAGTAGCGGCAGCTCTGTAGAAAAAATATGTTACGAGGTAGGTTACGAGGATGTCTCTTTCTTTAGACGACTCTTCAAACGACGAACTGGAATGAACCCAAGTCGATATCGGCGAATGTTCCAGCCTGTGCTTAAAGCTTCTAATCTTGCAAGAAAGGAAATCGGACAATAGGTATCTGGGATATCAACTTAAGCCGAGAATTCTAACGGGGCAAGAAGTCAGGAGACAGGAGACAGGAGACAGAATCTAGTTCTTGACTGACTTCTGACTTCTCCTAAGAAACAAAATCTAATCCGGCTTCAAAATGCCTGATTGTCTCTCAAAGGGCG
>JASJDH010000273.1 GCA_030065175.1 Leptolyngbyaceae cyanobacterium MO_188.B28
CCCGAGTAATCGCCTGCTCTGGTCGAAAGGCGTCGTTTGGATAACCGCTGATTACCCGCTTCTGAATGAGACCGTCAATAAATGGCTTAGCCCAGAAATCATTGGGTACATCGGTAAGACGCCAGAGACCCAGGGTCACAACCGGCCTCCCCCCTTTACCAAAGGTGCGAACGACATTCGTGATTCCAACAGTCTCTAGTCTTATTCCCACACCTGCTAATCCTAAGAAAATCAGCAGGAAGAACCATGCGGACAGCATTCGCCTACCAGTACGGGTAGACTGCTGAGGAAGCGTTTTTGGGACATCATCCCGATCGATATTTAGATGAGTGTGATTTTGATCAATTCCGTGTTGATTAAACATCTGGCCCCCTTATTACCGACTCTTACCCCTCTAATAGGGGAGGTTGAAAAGGATGCATGGGTTCAGCGAAAGTCTCTTTCCTGGCGGCCGATGATTGATGCTACACCATGAGCCTGTAAATAACACAACGACAGAAGGCTTTGCTGACGCCCATACTTCTATTGAGTAATTCAACAATTATTTTGACCTCTGTCAGTTGACTGATGATGCCCCCTCTGACATCAGCCTTACGGATGATTAGGGATAGCTGACATCCCAATCCAATATAGATATCAACCATCCCCGCCTGAAGACCCTAGGACTTAGAAGCGATAGCCAAGCCCAACTGTAAAAATGGCGTCGCTGTCATCAAACAACAGCCAGTTTACGGAACCATTGGCGACGAGTCGATCGGTGAGTTGATAGTCGACGCCGCCTGTGGCGATCGCGCCAATATCGCCTTCGCCTTCAGTGGTTCCACCAAGCCCAATCCCGGCGAACGGCTTGATGTTTTCATTTTTAAACGGAGAGGCAAAGTCATAGTTTACGGGGACTAAGACAGTGACGTCGCTTTCATCGTCAAAGTCAAAATCGGTAATCAGGGCGGGGCGTACCGAAAGCTGATCGGCCACGCCTATTTTGCCGTTGATGACAAACCCGTCATTAGAGGCTCCAATGCCAACTTAGTTGTTAGAAATTTCTTGAGCGTGGGCGGCAAGCGGAGCGGTTGAGATTGCAGCGCCAACCAAGAGTATAGAAAAAGCGGAGCGAAGAGCAAGTTTCATGATTCTTCCTTACTTGCAATAGTAATTTTTTGGCGTCCTCCAGACCGACAAAATAAATGATTTTGACTGACAAGACTTCAGCTATTTTTAGCTCATATTCATCTGTCAATAATCACTTTTTCTATCTGAAAAACTCAGATTATTTTGCCTCTTTAAGACGGTAGATTTTTCTTATTTACAATTATTATTTATTTTCTTTTTAGCTAACTTGATTTTTTTGTGCCACTTTATAAGGCGTCTTAAATTTAGATTTTAACTACACACCAAATCAAGAAAAAAGTCTTTCGAAATGCTTTTCGAAAGACTTTAGAGCTACTATCAAAAAAGATGAATTAAAGCATTTGTCCTTATTTTTAGGATGCTGAAAGCTCAAGCAGAGGACAGCCATATTCATTTTTACCCCCTAGAATACGGAAGCCTCTTCGCCAAGCCTTTACATCACGTTTGATGGACAGTCCCTGAAGTTGGGTGCTATTTAACCTCAGGTGGTTTTGACCTTAAAGCCTCTTACAGTGAAGGTCAAAAAACACTTCAATTCATCCACAACTCTATTAAATCTCTCTTGTCGGTAGTGTCCATCAGCCTGTCGACCTAAAATAGCTGTTTAAGCCATCATCCATTTGGATGATATAAATTTGTCAGGTTTGGAGAAAAAGCTATGCTGTGTCTCGATAAGGTAGAGTAATTATAAATGTGGAACCCTGATTGATTTGGCTTTCAAATTGAATGACGCCGTCATGCAGCTCCACACATTGCTTCACAATCGCTAAGCCTAGCCCCGTGCCGCTAATATCACTGACGTTGCTGGCCCGGCGGAAGGGTTCAAAGAGGTGGGGCTGATCTGAGTCGGGAATACCAATGCCATGGTCTTGCACCTGGAGCTTGACTTGTTGAGCATCACACTCAAGCCTGAAGGTCACAGGCGCGCCCCCAGGCGAATACTTGATAGCGTTGGTCAATAAATTGCTCAGGCTGTGGCGCAGCAGATTTTCATCCATGTATACCTGATGCAAGGCTGCTTCGCACTGCGGACCGATCTGCAGGTCTACAGCGCAGGGGGCAGGGCTGCTAAATTGGATTTCGCCCACTAAACGACGGCAGAAGGCAACCAGGTCGAAAGTAGCGGGGGCGTAGCTCAGTTTGCCGACCCCCACCCGACCGATGATCAACACATCATTGACTAGGGTCGTCAGACGTTTGAGGGTGTCTTGAATTCGTTTGAGATAGTCTTGCTGCTGGGGCTCCTCTAGCTGGCCGCCGCGACTTTGCAACAGCTGTATATAGCCTGAAGCCACCCCTAGCGGGTTGCGAAACTCATGGGAAACCATCGACACAAATTGGGATTTGAGCCGGTTTAGCTCTTCAAGCTGAATGTTACGCTCCCGCAGGCGCTGGTTGGCGGTGGTTAGCTCTAGCGAAAGCTGCTGAGATCGCAATAAGACACCAATCCGGGTCTCTAACTCCGCTTGGCGGATAGGCGTCACGATCAGTTCGTCAATGCAATCCCAAAGCTGCTGATCAACCTGACCGATACAGTCAGCGGAGACGACCAACAGCACTGGCCAGAGCACTGGCAAGACGCTCTGACGTTTGGCTTTTAGGTCTGGCCAAACGCGCTGGAGCGTCAGCCATCCCGCGATCGCCATGTCTGAGTCCGTTAAAATCGCCTGCGGCCCATTCAAGTGCTCATCCGGTTGGATCACCTCATGGCGCCGACCTAAAAACTCAGCGAGCAGCCTTTGGTCGCCACTAGAGTCCAGCAATAGTAAAATGCGGGCCACGTAAATTTCTACGGATTGCGCCTCTCAAATTCTGACATGTTCTGAGAGGATGGAACAGGCCGATCTATTTAGACAAGCTCATTCACTACGATCATCGTATCGTTAAGGTTTAATATGTCTCACCTCTCAGACGCCGCTAGTAAACCCCCTAGTCTTAAGCCTAAACGGTTCTCCACAGGCGTTGTCGGCTTAGACGAACTTCTGCGGGGCGGTTTGATCCCGCGTAAAGCCTACCTGGTGCGGGGCGGCCCCGGTAGTGGAAAAACAACCCTAGGCATGCACTTTTTAGCCGCAGGGCTAGCCAATGACGAAACCACCTTGTTAATCACCCTTGGGGAACCGGCTGAGCAGGTTCTAGAAAATAGTCAAGCAACAGGACTCACTTTAGACAATATTCACTCTTTGGATCTCAGCCCTAACGCTGACTTTTTTACCCAAATGGAGTCCTATGCAATTTTTGCCCCAGCGGAGGTTGAGCGGGAACCGATTACGCAGCAAATCCTTGAAAAGGTGCAGACCCTCAAACCCCAGCGCATTTTCATTGACTCCATTAGCCAGTTTCGCTATCTGGCCGCCAATGACTTTCAGTTTCGAAAGCAGGTGCTTTCCTGCATTCGGTTTTTCTTAGAAAACCAGGCCACAGTGTTACTCACCTCGGAGTACAGCCCAGAGTCCCCCGATAGCGACCTCCAATTTATGTGCGATGGGGTGATTAGCCTGCAGCTGACTGAAGATCGCCGCACCATCCGCATCAGTAAATTGCGCGGCTCCGCCTTTCGTAACGGGTATCATTCGATGCGCTTGACCGGGGAGGGGATGAAGGTCTTTCCCAAACTTTTACCCCGCAAGTTCCGACGTGAATTTACCGCAGAGGCCATTCCTTCGGGGATACCCGACCTGGATAGCCTTCTGCATGGCGGCGTCGAACGCGGTACGGTCACCATCTTTAGCGGACCCAGCGGCGTAGGAAAAACCACCATTGGCCTACAGTTTATGAAAGAAGCCGCTGGACGGGGAGAGCGCTCAGTGATTTACACCTTCGAAGAAGAGGTGGCTAACTTACTCAATCGCTCAGCCGCCATTGGCATTCCCGCTCAGGCGATGGTTGACCATGGGGCGCTATCCATCGTCAAAGTTGAGCCGCTGCAATATTCACCGGATGAATTCGCCGCGATTGTCCGCCAGGAAGTCGAAAACCGAGAGACCCGCATCGTCATGCTAGACAGCGTGTCGGGCTACAGTCTAACCATGGAAGGGGATGACCTGGTCAGCCACCTGCATGCGCTGTGTAAGTATCTCAGCAATATGGGAGTCACCGTTTTACTGATCAATGAATCAGAGACTCTAGCGGGCGATTTGAAGGCCACGGAAGGAGGGTTTACCTATCTGGCTGATAATTTAATCTTAATGCGCTATATGGACCGATATCAGGATGGCCGGGTCGAGCTGCGCAAAACCATCAGCGTCGTGAAAAAACGACTGAGTGATTTTGATAAGACCCTACGGGAGTTTGAAATTACGCGCTACGGCATTCGAGTCAGTCGACCGTTAAAAGACATTGATGGGATTTTGAGTTCAGAAACCATCAAGTTGGATAGAGAAAAGGATTAAGCAGTTGGCTTCAATCTAGACGTTCGCTGAGGGCAACCAGATCGTAAAGGTGCTGCCCTCACCCAGCGCCGAATGCACTGAAAGGCTGCCGCCATGCGCCTGGATAATCTGACGACTGAGATATAGTCCAAGTCCGCTACCAGCCTTGCTGTGTTTGCCCTGGCGAAACCGACTAAACAAGACAGCCTGATCTTCTGGAGAGACGCCCATACCGGTGTCTGTAATGTTAATTTCTATCCCATCCTCATTGGGGCTGCGCTCGAGTTCTACCGTAATCGAGCCTTGTTCGGTAAATTTGATGGCATTGCCGATCAGATTAGTGAATACCCGATATAGCTCTAAGCGGACACCAGACGCTATCAACGAATTCAGCTGAATCTGAATAGATAGCTGCTTTTCATCCGCCAGGGGCCTCAGTTCTTGGAGGACTTCTTGCAACAGTTCCTTCAGGTTGAGTGGAGAGAAATTCAGAATTTTTCGCTCAGATTCATAGCGATAGACCTCTAACAAGGTATTGGTCAACTGCATCAGGTTATTGTTATTGGTCCACAGGAGTTGTAGGCCTTCGGCCATCTCTGGCGTGAGCGGCCCAAACGATTCCTGCTGAAACAGTTCGAGCATACGCTCCGCCGCCACCAGCGGGGTGCGCAAATCATGGGTGAGGCGCGAGACAAAATCCTCGATTTGATGCATCATCTGGGCTTGCTTATCAATGCTGTGCTTGAGCCTGAGTAAGGAGCGGACTCGGGCCAGCAACTCATCCACCTCAACCGGTTTGCGAATAAAGTCATCGGCCCCGGCGTCCAAGCCTTCCACCACATCAGAGCTTTCTTGGGCGGTTATCAATAAAATCGGAATGTAGACGCTATCTTGAGTGCGCTTGCGAATCTGGCGGGTGAGTTCTACCCCATCCATCCTAGGCATTAAAACATCGGATAAGACTAGCTGGGGTTGCACAGTCTCTAGCTTCTCAAGGGCGGTTTTACCGTCTTTGGCCAAAGCCAGCTGATAGCCCACGGGTTCTAAAATAGCTTGGATAAAATCCAAATTCTCTTGGGAGTCATCGACCACCAGAATACAATCACGGCTCGCACTGTCCATAGGTCTTATGTCATCGGTCTTATGTCATACGATAGTCACGGGGTAAGGTAACGCGTAAACAGGCGTTATGATTACGCTGCTGCTCAACGCTGATTTGACCGTGGAATTTTTGCACCAGGGCGTTAGTTAGCAGCAAGCTGATCCCATTAAACATCAACATGCCAGTCTCAAGTGGGGATAGCTCCATATCAATCGACCAGCTATCGTAACTCTCCCTGGCCAAAATATGGATTTGCCCTGTCCTGGTTCGACTAAGGACGTACTCAACCATTGTGTTTAAGATGTAGCGCAGTCGGTTGCGATCGCACGTAATAAATCCCTCATTGAGGTTCATATCGAGGATTATCTCCGCTGCTGGATAGTCTTGTTGGAGGGCGTTGACGGCCTCCGGTAAAAAGTGTCTGAGATTGAGCCGCGTTGGCTCCAGGTGAAGACAATCGGCTTCTGCCCGCAGCCACTCTAGCAAGGCGTCAATCTGCTCTAATAGCTGCTGACTATTACTGAGAATATGACCGACCACCACGGTTTGCTTATCTGACAACTGGCCATAACACTGATTTTGTAGCAACCCGGCGCACTGAATAGTCATACTGGCTGGATGCCTCAGGTCATGGGTGAGGGTTGATAAAACCTGCGAATTTATCGTATCGGGAAAAGGTAAGGATTGTATGCCAGAGACCGATAATTCAGGCGGTGAGCGCTTGGTTATTAAGCTAGCGGCAATGCCGGCTCGACTGAGGATATCGCGCGCTGAACAGCCAGTCTCTTCACAGTCACTGATCACCCACACCTTATCCATGATTACCTGCCTATCCCATTTGTGGTGTTACAAAACCGTCTAAAATGTCCCTATATCAAGAGTCTATGAAATGAGGAAGTATTGTCTTCAGCCGAACGACTATTACTTTCTAGCTTTAGGGATGACTATATGAAGGAGTCGCCTAATCCAATGGCCGAAATCCGTATTGTGCTGGTGGAGGATCATGACCTGACCCGTATCGGCCTGCGCACCACTCTGCAACAGCAATCGGATCTACAAGTCATTGGCGAGGCGGCGGATGCGGCGACGGGCCTGGCGCTGCTTAGCAAACTAACTCCAGATGTCGCCCTGATTGACATTGACCTGCCCGACACCGACGGTATTGAGCTGACCCGCCAACTGAGAGAATTGCAGGCTAACCAAACTGAAGCCCCAACCCGGGTGCTGATTTTGACCATGCATGATAATTCTCAGCAAGTACTCGCCGCCTTCGCCGCCGGGGCGGATTCTTATTGCGTCAAGACGATCAAGACCGATCAATTGGTGGAGGCCATTCACACCACCTACGAAGGCAATGGTTGGATCGATCCCGCTATCGCCAATGTGGTGCTCA
Source organism: Leptolyngbyaceae cyanobacterium MO_188.B28 (assembly GCA_030065175.1). Classification (GTDB taxonomy): domain Bacteria; phylum Cyanobacteriota; class Cyanobacteriia; order Phormidesmidales; family Phormidesmidaceae; genus JAKSDM01. Next base: position 6,995 of record JASJDH010000273.1, read on the forward strand.
AGCAGATTCGCCAAGAAACCGCCACCGTCCACGATGTCAGCATTCATGGCTTAGATCCTGAAGACGCCGCCCTTTTGGAGGCGAACGCCTTAACGGATCGGGAGCTGGATGTGCTGGAATTAATCGTCGCTGGCTACAGCAACGCTGAGATTGGTGAAAAATTATTCCTCAGTCTGGGCACAGTTAAAACCCATGTACGCAATATCCTGGCCAAAATGGCCGCCAGCGATCGCACCCAAGCCGCAGTTCGAGCCCTGCGGTCGGGTCTGATTAAGTGACCCTTTAGTAATCTCACTGGATAAACGATCAGTCATCCGAACGGATGATCTGAATGATACTGATTTTCTATCTTCCAGGAGATTCTATCTACAGCCGAATCAACTTTAATCGGGATATGAGCAAAGGAAGGTCAGTTTAATCGCCGCCTTCTAACCGCCACTCCAATCTTGATACTTCAGAGAGGGATCTGAAAATGCAACTTGTAAACCAACCGTCTGTCGAACCCGAAGCCCAAAGCCAAATTTTTGGCAAAGACAGACTACGCGTCGGCGTTGTAGGCTATTCAGCCCAAGCCTTCAACCAAGAGACTGCTTTATTACTCCTTCAAGAAGTCTTTGATTTATTTGAGCATGTCCCCAATGTCGAGGTAATCTCTGGGCTCACCCAACTCGGCGTCCCCGCCCTCGCTTATGAAGAAGCGGTCAAGAGAGGCTGGAGAACCGTGGGCGTTGCCTGTGCGCAAGCATTTGAATACAAGTGTTTTCCGGTGGATGAAGTGGTAATTGTTGGGGCCAATTGGGGCGATGAAAGTTCAACTTTTCTTAGCATGGTTGATGTCCTGGTTCGGATTGGCGGAGGCCGACAATCTCATCAGGAAGTCGACATGGCCAGAGTTCAGGGTAAGTACGTGATGGAATTTGAACTACCCGCTTCACTATCTCCCTGACAATATAAGGGGCGCAGGATTACCGTAAGGTTGCTACCCAAGCCATATCTGTTTCACTTAGAGGAGGCTCTGGCTCTGTCGAATAGTCAATCACCAGGTCAAGGGCTGCTTCCTGATAGGCTTGGTCAAGCAAAGGGGCTAAATCAATGGCGGGTTCAGTGTCTGCAGCGGCCGGGGGTAATAGAAAAACGGGGATTGACTCTTGCCATGGACAATTTGACGGCCGACGACTCTAACACCGGGTTAGATTACTTCTACGATTCACCGGGCACTATTCCTGGCGTCTTGAGCGTATCTAGCCCTAACGCAAGTTCACACTTGGTTCTGATTGACTATACCGAAACGACAGCTATGCGAACCCGGCTGACAAACCCTGAGGAGTGTGAGTCCTATTTAGAGAGTGAATCCGTTTCCTGGCTAGATGTTCAGGGTTTGGGAAATGTTGACGGCCTGCACAGATTGGGGGATATCTTTCACCTGCATCCACTGGTGTTGGAAGATATCGTCAATGTTCCGCAACGTCCTAAGGTCGAAATCCAGGGCGATCGGCTCATTATCATTACCCGCATGGTCGTCTTCGTCCCTGCCTACAAACGTTTTATCAGTGAACAAATCAGCTTCGTGTTAGGCGATCGCTATTTGCTGACTGTGCAGGAGGAGCCCGCCCACGATTGCTTTGAACCGATTCGATCTCGAATTCAACTGTGCAAAGGCGCGATTCGCCGAATGGGAGCGGATTACCTGGCCTATGCTTTAATCGACGCCATTGTGGACGGCTTTTTTCCTGTCCTGGAAGCCTATGGAGAGCGACTAGAAGATCTAGAAGATGAAGTGGTGTTGCATCCAAATCAGAAAACGCTTCGCGAAATTTATCGCCTCAAGCGGGAAATATCTATCCTCCGTCGCCTGATCTGGCTGCAGCGGGAAACGCTAGCGAGTTTACTCCGAAATCATGGAGACTTCATTAGTCAGGATCTAGACATTTATCTACGAGATTGTTACGACCACGCGGTGCAATTGCTTGACATCGTTGAGAGTTACAAAGAAGCCTGTGCAGGCCTGATGAATATTTATCTTTCAGCGGTGAGTAATCGCATGAATGAAGTCATGAAAACGCTTACGGTGATTTCAACCATCTTCATTCCCATGTCGTTTGTGGCGGGCATTTACGGCATGAATTTCAATACTGAGTCCTCACCGCTGAATATGCCGGAGCTGAACTGGCGTTGGGGATATCTTTCAGTGTGGCTAGTGATGGCGGCGATCGCGCTAGGGATGGTCTACTTCTTCTGGCGACGCGGTTGGTTCAGAAATTTTTTCTGACCCGTCCCTGTTTGGTAATTTACGAGCAGGATGGCCCATTGATTTTCTAGTCAGCAGATTTGCGACAAAGGATTGATCAAATACTGTGGTTGGACTAAAGCTGAGTGTGATCGCTAAGTTGAGGCATACCGGACCTACATGGAAGCAAATTTCATCCCAGACTCTGTGCTTAAATTCCAATCCCCTGAACAAGAGCTTCTGAGGATTGCGGCCAACGGCAGCGCATCAAGCCAAGGGGGTTCTTGAATAGTACTAGTTTGTGACCTAAATCAGATTTCGCAAGGATTTCCCTCATAGCGACTGGATATACGGAAGTTCATTGATTACCCAATGCAGAACGCTTTATGATCCTGGCCAGTTTTCGCCTCTGGAAGATTGCCGATTTTCCCCTTTCAATGAGTATGGTGGAGAAAGATTACAATCAGTTGTCGAAGCATTGAGGAAACTCGCCAACTTGCTAGGATTCAATCCAATATACTGGACTGATCATCCCACCGTAAAGCAGTGTAGCAATTGAGTAACAACAGCATGCAGAATAGTTTCTTTGACAACTCCTTGGATCAAGACACGATTAAGCAGCGGATTTGTGAACTGGAGAATGGCAAAATCGGCTTCTACAGCATTGGCCTCTATCCAGGATCAATTGCCTACAACTGTGCGATGCAAACAGATGGCGAGCGTTTACTCTTAGCGACTCGACCGGGGAGAAAGCTGATGGGGGCGTTTTCCGATGATGCGATTCAGGGAATGGACCCTGATCACGTTGAGAAAATGCGCCGCATGGTTATCCATGACGAAGGCGGTCGGCAAGCGCCAAATACGTTGGCCTATTTGCTTGAAACCTGTGACCTGGTTATTTTAACCGCCAACAGCAGTCACATTGAGCAGGATGTCCAAGAAGCCTGCGCGCTACGGACAGAATTGAATCGTGAACAAGTGGTCCTTGCCTGTCTAGCAGGTTCTTTTAGCCATGACTTCATCAAAGATGAATCCTATGTTTTGTGCGAAAAGCAACCCAACCTTGGGTTCTTCTCAGGGTTCCACCGCCACGGGGCGTTGCGAAATCCGGTGGATAGCTTCACAGCGAATTTTTGCCACCCCAATGCCCTGACTGCATTGCTGGGCGCCCACTTGCTGGATAAGATTTCTCCCAACATCCAGGTTTCGCCAGGAATTCACAACGTCGAAGCGCAATATATCAAGGCAGCCAAAAACATATCTTCAATTTTTGCAGGATTTGGCTATGCGTATCATCGCGAAAATACTGGCACCCTGCCGACACTGCTGACTCTGTTGCTAGACCAATGTCTTGATCAGGCGGCGACAGTATCCATGTTTCGCCGCGATCGCCAACGGCTCTACCACCGTCAACCGATCGCGCTGACGGAATTGGGCTATGGCGTACAGCGGATTGAAGCGGTGCTCAGTCGGGGCGGGGATATGGAAAAAGTACGTGATCACACATTTGCTCAATTAACGGCGATGGTGGCTGATGTCCGGGGCAGTATGATGTTGCCGACATCTGGCAGCCCTACCCGCAACTTCCAAGCCGGACAGATTTTGGCGGAAAAGATGCGTGTTCATAAGCGGGCTCCCCGCGGGATTGAAGAATTTGAAGCATGGTGCGAAGAGGTAGGTTTGCGCAAAGGGGGATTGGAAGGGCTAAAAGCACTGCGCTACTGGCCCCAAATTGTGAGGAAATATAAGATTCAGGTGCATGATGCGTCGATGGTGAATTTATTATATATGTTGCTTTATGGTAAGCCAACGACGAAAGAATTAGCATTTTCAGTGATGACTAAGAGTCGTGAGTTGTCCAACTACTGTCAGGAATCGGTGCGTCCATCGCACAGTCGAAAGTATGCGGAGGCATTGCAAAATTTGGACAAGCAGGAGGCGCTAGAGTTTGTCGCCAATGCTGTGATTACAGATAATGCCCGCAAAGCAATTGATGATGACAGTTTCCTGGATGAAAGCGAGGAGCAGGATAATACACCGACTTACCTGCGAGCAATGAATGTAATTGAAAATGTTTGGTAGGTAGCCTTTAGCGGAAAAAGACCGCATACCCCAATGAGATTGCCAGGTTTCACTGTATCTGTAAAGAATCTCTTTCATTCTTTTGGATACAAGTTATATGGTTCCACGGCGTGCATCCAAATGGCTCGCTGCGGCGCTGGAATTTGAATCTTTGCCTGGTCTAAAGCCAGCTTGAGCCGACGCCGATACTCTCGGGCGACCTCCCATTGCTTGAGGGGCTGGGTTTTGATCCAGAGTTTGAGAATGAGGCCGCGATCGCTAAAGTCTTCCACCCCCATCATCTGAGGGGTTTCCAGAATAAGTTCCCGCCAACGTTCATCCGCCTGCATGTCCAGCGCCGTCGCTTCAATCAGCTCCATCATGGTTTCTAAATCGACTTCATAGGGGATTGGAATATTCAGATCAACTCGGGACCATTGGCTCGACAGGTTAGCGACCACTTTGATTTCGCCATTGGGGATGGTGATCAGCTTCCCTTCGGCATTGCGCAGTTGAGTCATCCGTAAATTAAGGGTTTCTACTAATCCAGTCCAATCCCCAATTTGCACAATGTCTCCCACACCGTATTGGTCCTCAAACACGATCAAAAATCCGTTGATGGTGTCTTTGATGATGCCTTGGGAGGCAAGGGAAATCCCCACCCCAAGAATCCCTGCACCTGCCAATAGGGGCGCAATATTCACCCCTAGGATGACCAAGGCGAAAATCAGACTGGTCAAGGCGATTCCCAAAAAACTCAAGCTTTTAGAAACTTGGGATAGCGTTCCGATCCGCTGCTGAACCCGATCCGTGGCGACTTTGGGTAATAAAGGGTTAGTGCTGATGGCAAGACTAAATCGGTCAATGGTGATGTGACTGAGGCGAATCAAGATATGGCTGCCTAAAATCGCAAGCCCTAATACCAGAGGAATTTTTAACAGACTCACCCAATGAATCGCCAACACCCGAGTTTGCGGAAACCTGGATAGCCCGAACAAAGCGCCCGCCGTCCAAAGCATAAATTGCGCCGCATTGAGTAACAGCCGCTGTAATTCCCGAATGCGTGTTTGATGAACTCTGGAG
>JASJDH010000274.1 GCA_030065175.1 Leptolyngbyaceae cyanobacterium MO_188.B28
CCCCATCCCCCCATCCCCATCCCCGGCCTTCCCCTCGGCAACCTCTTCATCGGTATTCAACCCTCGCGGGGCTACGACCAAGATCCAGCCCTGAACTACCACGCCCCAGACCTAGAGCCCACCCACGATTACCTCGCCTTCTACCGCTGGATACGGCAAGATTTTGGCGCCCACGCCATTATCCACGTCGGCAAACACGGCAATTTAGAGTGGCTCCCCGGCAAAGGCGTCGCCCTATCAGACACCTGTTATCCAGAAGTAGCCCTAGGCCCCCTCCCCCACCTCTACCCCTTCATTGTCAATGATCCCGGCGAAGGAGCCCAGGCCAAACGTAGGGCCCAAGCCGTCATCCTCGACCACCTCACCCCCCCTATGACCCGCGCCGAACTCTATGGCCCCTTACAGCAACTCGAGGCCCTTGTAGACGAATACTACGAAGCCCAAACCCTCGATCCCCGACGGCTACTCCTCATCCGAGATCGCATCACAACCCTAGTCCTCCGGGAAAACCTGCATCAGGATCTGGGGATCGCTGGCTGGGAGGGTAGGGGAGATGGGGAGGATGGGGAGGAGAATCCAATCCAAAATCCAAAATCCAAAATCCAAAATCCCCTAATCCAAAATCGACTCTCTCTTGTCCTCGGGCTACCTGATCGCTGCCACCGTCGTCGTCCGGATTGGGTTTTGGTGGGGCTGAATGGTCGACCGGTTCAAGCGCCGGAATTGGAGCAGGCCATGATTGGGGCGTTTCGCCGAACATTGCCGCGCGATCGCTTCCCGGTTTGTTTCCTGAACTTACAGGCGGCGCCGGAGCAAATTGACTGGAATCGGCATCCGGCCAAATCGGAAATCTATTTGCATCATCTCGACAATTGGCGGGCACAGATCGCCCAAGCCGTTGATCACGCCTTACGACTGGCTCCGGAAAGTCTCTCCAACGACGCCCACACCAGTCGAATTGGGCAGGTTCTTAAAGCGGCCGAAGCTGACGGTGTTTACGGCGCCCATCGCACCATCCCGTCATCCCTATCGCCAACTATTTCAGAACATCTAGAGTCAACCGCCCCGTCCTCCTCAACCAATTCAAATTCCCCCTCCCTGCGCGCTATCGCCCAGGTGCACAGCATGTATATTTTGGCGGAACAGTCCGCCGGGATTTGTCTGATCGAGCAGCACATCGCCCATGAACGGGTGTTATACGAACAGCTATGCGATCGCTGGCAGGTGGTTGCTTTAGAGTCTCCCGTGATCCTAAAGAACCTCTCAATCGCACAAGTGGAGCAGCTCAAGCGTATTGGCTTAGAAGTCGATCCATTTGGTGAAAGGCTTTGGGCTATTCGCACAGCGCCTGCCTCCTTGTCCCGACGGCAGGACTGCGCTGAGGCGTTATTAGAACTGAGTCTAGGGGGCGACCTCCAAGCGGCGCTGGTGGCGACTGCCTGCCGTACGGCGATTCGCAATGGCGCGCCACTGACTCTAACAGAAATGCAAACCCTACTAAATCAGTGGCGACAAACCCGCAACCCCCGCACCTGCCCCCATGGAAGACCGATCTGCTTGACGCTAGAAGAATCCAGTCTATCCAGATTCTTCCGCCGCCATTGGGTGATCGGCAAAAGTCACGGTATCTAATATCTAGGCAGGGGTATTTTGCAACGATGGTTTTTCTTCTGGCAAGATCGCGCCTTCTACAGGACAGACTTGAAGACAAATTCCACAGTCAATACAAGTGGCGAAGTCGATCCAATACCAATCGGTTCCTTTGGTATTTTTGCCTGGGCCTTCGTGGATGCAAGCTACAGGACAGGCGTCTACACAATCTGCGACACCTTCGCAAACATTCGTCACAATGGTATGAGGCACGGTGTTCTCTCTCTTAACATCTCAACACATTGATCTTAGTAGAGACTGGTCTTCTGGCGTCTTTCTACCGCATTTAGGGTAAAAGACAGCCCCCACTCCAATAACCCGTTATAAAATGGATTAACTCAGACTTACAAGCAGAATAGGGACTTCAATCCTCATTATGGAAACGCTAGCTAAATGGTCTGTCGATGATTACCATCGTATGGTTGAAGCGGACATTTTGCGAGATCGCCGAGTAGAGTTGCTAGCAGGCGACATTGTTGAGATAAGTCCTGAAACTCCAATCCATTACAACACTGCAAAGCGGGGAGCCAACTATTTAGCGGATGTGTTAGCCGGAAACGCTGATGTTCGTTTTAACGGCCCAATCACCCTGACGGATTCTGAACCCGAACCTGATATTGCGATTGTCCGACTGCCAGAATCTGCGTATGATGACCGTCATCCTGGGCCAGATGATATCTTCTGGATTGTAGAAGTGTCTAAAACCAGTCTGAAGAAGGATTTAGACACCAAAGCCATCATATACGCTACTGCTAAATTGCCAGAGTATTGGGTCTTGAATTTATTCACGAAGCAATTAATTGTGTTGCGAGATCCTCAGAATGGTCACTACGCCATGGAGCAAACGGTTACAGAAGGGACAGTGTCTCCATTAGCATTTCCAAACATTCAGATATCCGTCAAACGGCTTTTGGCCTAAGTTTTTTATCTTTGCATCTCAACCGAAGGGAATAGGTGAAACCCTCGGGGTTCGAGCTGGATAGGGGATAATCCACCCATTCTTAATTCTCGTCCCAGACCCTACCCTCACTCAATACTCATCAATCTTCAATCCTAAATCTCCTATGTTTAACCCTTCCGAACTCAAAGGCGTCATCTTTGACCTAGACGGCGTCCTCACCGATACAGCGGAATTCCACTATCAAGCTTGGCAGCAATTGGCGGACGAAACGGGGCTGCCCTTCGACCGAGAGGCGAACGAAGCCCTCAGGGGGCTATCGCGCCGGGAATCGCTGATGCGCATATTGGGGGACCGCACCTTCTCAGAGGAGGCGATCCAATCAATGATGGATAAAAAGAACGGCTACTATGTAGCCCTGATCCAGAACATTACGGCAGCCGAGTTGCTCCCGGGTTCAGTGGCATTGCTCGATGAACTGCGGCAAGCAGGCATTAAAGCGGCGATTGGTTCAGGCAGCAAAAATGCCCGAACGATTATTGATAAGTTGGGCATTGGCGATCGCATCGACGCGATCTCAGACGGCTATAGCGTCAGCAACTCTAAACCCGCCCCCGATGTCTTCCTCCATGCAGCCGGGTTGCTAGGTCTTGAACCCAGTCAATGCGCCGTGGTTGAAGATGCGGGCGCTGGCGTAGAGGCGGCTTTGGCGGCGGGTATGTGGGCAATTGGGCTAGGCCCCGCTGAGCGGGTTGGGGCGGCGCATGTTGTGCTGCCCAGCTTGGATGGCATCACGTTAACGGACCTCACTTCAAAATTGGCGCAAGCTCAGCCCGGCTAAATATCGCTTTAAGGTAACGGGTTTCTACAAGAAACTCGTTACTCAGCACAAAGTGAATTATTTTGGATTCTTGTATATCGAGGATTAAACCTGGCCTCAAAATCAGTGAGTTCAGGGATTTGGACGTATCCGTATCATGCCATTCACCAATTAACCTAAGCCATATCCTCATAAGCCATATAATTTTCTACAAAGTGCGAAAAGTTCAAGGCCGCTAATCCATGGCAAACAAGCATGATAGTCAACATGGAATCAATCGAAACAGACTTTCATACATCGTCTTAATCTTCTCGACAAGCGCCATAACGATTTTGGCGGCCGTCACAATCTTTCATAACCCTGATGAAGCTAAGGATATTTTTAATATTATTTTGCCAGTATTTTCATCATGGGTCGGCACCATATTAGCTTTCTATTTTGGTCGAGAAAACTTCGAGGCTGCAAACAAACAGGTTAGAGAATTAGTTGAAAAACTGGGTCCCGAAGAACGCTCGGATGCAAGAGTAACATCTATTATGAGACCCTTGAAAAGAATAAACGTTTTCCAAATTTCAGAAGATCTTTCTGAGGCCCGGATCACAGTTTCGCAACTTCGCCAAAAAATCACATCTGAACATAGTCGACTCCCTATCGTTGATCACGAAAATAAGCCACTTTACATGATTCATGGAAGTACAATCGACCGCTACCTCACCGTTGGAAATCATACACGAGAGGATACGCTAGAACAGTTTCTCAATTGGCAGAAACAGGAGGGCTCCTTCTTCAATGTGAACAAGGGATTCGTAATTGTCTCGGAAAAAACAACCATTGCTTCAGCAAAACAGAAAATGGAAAGTATTCCTTCCTGTCAGGACATATTCATCACGCCAGAAGGAAGTCGTGATGAACCACTTAGTGGCTGGATTTCAAATATGAGACTGGCAAAATTCATGAATACCTAAATTGAGCCTTCCCAGGTTCCTAACCGAAACCCTAGAGGGAATCACCACACCCTATCTTCTTCAATTGGGGGCGCCTGATGCTGCCCTTGCTCCGAATTCAACCGCCAGACTGCTAGACACTTGCTCCTGCTCCCTTTTACTCTTTAGTCTGAACTAACGACAAGCCCTTGTTGAGTCACGATTTGTTTGTCGCAAAAGGAATTTTTTCAGACTAAAACTGTATTTACGCATACAATCAGAACTTCTTATCTGGGGGAATCTGAGTCAAGACATAGACATTCAATACACTCCAACGAGGTGATGTCATGGTGACTCAGAACAAAATCTTCAACCACGACATTATGACCTGCACCCATGACGCTGTGTTGGGGAATTACCTCTACTGTGGCCGGGTGCTGGGCATGACTAACCCAGGGGATATCATCCAGTTGCATCCTGATCTGAAACCAGAGTGGTCCGCGATCGCAGACCACTACGCCCGAGTAGGTTTACCCCATAGTAATCAGGTTATTTGGGATGTGGCCCTCAGTATTCTGGTCGATTACCCCGACTATACCCCCTCTGTCTTTTTCTTCGGCGATGCGACCCACACAGCCAGTCCAGATAAGGATTGGTTCCGACGACTCGATGAGGATTGGTTTCGTGTGGTGGAATTCATTAATTCGAAGAATAACTTTATCCATCTGACGGAAGAACTGGATGTGAGTGTGCCTAAAACCTTATGTTTTGAAAATAAGGCGGCGCTTAAAGACACCGCTTATCTGCCCTATCCCTGCTATCTGAAACCAGCAGTGTCTGTCGATGGGGTTGGGATTGAGCGATGTATGGATGAGGAACACTTAGTTCATGCCCTGGAAGCATTGAGTACAGATGTCCCGTTGCAACTCCAGGAGGAAATTATCGCCACTAGCTTCTTGAATTTGCAATACTGCGTGACCGTCAACGGGGCTGAGCGGTTAGCGGCCTCCGAACAGGTCCTGGATGGGTATGCCCATATGGGCAATCGTTATCCCACGGTTCATCAACCTTGGGAGACCGTTGATCCCATGGCCGATTGGATGGTCGAGCGCGGCATGAAGGATTTGTTTGCATTTGATGTTGCAGTCGTTGAGGAAAGTTCGGGTCCTCGCTATCTTGCGATTGAATGCAACCCCCGGTTTAATGGAGCCTCTTATCCCACTGGGATCGCCCATAAGCTTGGCATCAAGAGCTGGGTCAGCCAGAACTTTAATACAACCTGCCGCTCCCTCAAGGACCTTGACCTAAGTGGCCTAGAGTTTGACTCAACCAAGGGAATAGGGGTGATTTTAGTGAACTGGGGCAGCATCCTGGTAGGCAGAATCGGGGTGCTCTTAGCGGGACCGATTGACACTCAAAATGAACTCAGAGCAGCTTTGAATCAGCGGCTTTGAGATACTCCTTGAAAAAATGCACATCTGTTTTATGAGAAGTCTCTCATCTAAGTTTCATGGGAGACTTAGCCATAATTGAGAATCTCATATTAAACAAGCAGCTTTTAAAGATGGTTGTCAGGGCTTAGTTCAGCTTGCCCGTAGATCGTCTCACCGCTTCTTTTCGGGGTTTACCATCCGTTTTCTAAGTAGACGCGGGCATTCCAAAATTAGAGTTTTAGGCTTGGGAGAAAGAAGGTTGATTCATATAGATTAAATTCCAGGTTGATCCACGAACTAATGCACTGCGATCAAGGCTTTTTTTGGAAAGTTTGCCTGAGAAAACGCGTTCATCCTTTCTCCCCCGGAGAGATGTAAATCTTCATGGAAGGTCATCTTGGCAAGGATTGGTATTTTTTGGAGCCGCATATTCTTTTTCTGCTTGCGCAGCAGCTCTTGACAAAAAGCATTGCGAATGCGTATGCAATCTTCACCCAAGGAAGAATTTTGTCTGAACTTCTTCTTGCAATGCGTTAATTGCATTAAATTTATGCAGTATTTGCTGAATGCCCAGTTTTTTGTATTCAAATACACAAAATAACCCCTTCCCTTTCCGTAGTCTTAACCATCAGATTCATGTATCAGAATCTATGGCTCTATTGGAATATGCAGATTGCGGCTAAAGGTGTCTATTAAGCTCTGTTGGCGAATGAAAAACAACCCCTTACTCCTTTACATTCGCTTTTTTTGTTTCCTCTTGGGTTAAGGGGTTGTGAGTTTTCGTCAGTCTTTATGGGAGATTGTTGAAACTTGAACAAAGAACTTGAGTGAGATCAGACACTCCTGATTTAGCAAGTTCTGAGAGGCGAATTAAAACAGTTTAGTCAAGCTAAGTCCTGACATTTTTTAATCGCCTCTAGCGCCAACTTAAAGATAAATGAAGGTAACCCCGTGACTAACTTAGTGGTGGATCAAAAGCCCAAACTTAATAAGTTTGAAAAATTTAAGGCTGAGAAAGACGGCTTATTGGTTAAAGACGAGTTAGAGCAATTCGCCCGTATTGGCTGGGAAGCGGTTGATGAAACCGATCTCAAACAGCGCCTTAAGTGGCTCGGCATCTTTTTTCGCCCGGTCACTCCAGGCAAATTTATGCTGCGGTTGCGGACGCCTAGCGGGGTTCTCTCGGGTTTGAAGATGCGGGTGCTGGCCGAAATTGTACAGCGTTACGGCGATGATGGCAGCGCTGATATCACCACTCGGCAAAACCTTCAATTACGGGGCGTCAGGCTGGAAGACATCCCAGACATTTTTAGTCGCCTGCACGAAGCGGGAATGACATCTATGCAATCTGGCATGGATAACGTGCGAAATATTACGGGGTCGCCCATTTCAGGAATTGACGCCGATGAACTGATTGACACTCAAGGGCTTGTCCGCAAAGTGCAGGACATGATTACGGGAAGTGGCGAAGGGAATATCGCGTTCACAAATTTGCCCCGTAAGTTCAACATTGCCATCGAAGGGGGACGAGATAATTCTGTTCACGCCGAGATTAACGATATTGCTTTCGTTCCGGCTTACAAAGACGGTCAGCTGGGGTTCAACGTTTTAGTCGGAGGCTTCTTTTCGGCTAAGCGGTGCGCCGCCGCTGTTCCTCTAAACGCCTGGGTTCCCCCCACCAATGATGTGGTTGATTTGTGTGAAGCGATTCTCACGGTGTATCGCGACCACGGTCTACGGTCGAATCGACAGAAAGCCCGTATGATGTGGCTGATTGATGAATGGGGAATGGATAAGTTTAGATCAGCGGTAGAAGCCCAATGGGGTCGGAAGTTGGCCACAGCTGCGCCGGAAGATGAAATTGATTGGGATAAGCGCGATCACATCGGTGTGTATTCCCAGAAACAACCCGGTCTAAACTTTGTGGGTTTGCACGTACCCGTGGGTCGCCTGCAGGCTCAAGATATGTTTAATCTGGCCCGGATTGCAGAGGTCTACGGCAGCGGTGAAATTCGCCTGACTGTTGAGCAGAACGCCATTATTCCCAACATCCCTGACTCCCGTCTAGACACTTTCTTGAAGGAGCCCCTCCTCAATCGGTTCACCATCAATCCCACGCCGCTAACCCGAGCATTAGTCTCTTGCACAGGCGCACAGTTTTGCAACTTTGCTTTAGTTGAAACGAAGCAACGGGCATTGGCCCTAGCCCGAGAATTGGATAACGAGCTGGAAACCCCCAATCCCGTTCGCATTCATTGGACGGGTTGCCCTAACTCTTGCGGTCAACCCCAAGTGGCGGACATTGGTCTAATGGGCACCAAAACCCGTAAAGACGGCAAGACCGTCGAGGCGGTTGATATTTACATGGGGGGTAAGGTCGGCAAAAACGCCCAATTGGGTGAATGCCTTAGAAAGGCCGTTCCCTGTGACGATCTCAAGTCTGTATTAAGAGATTTACTGGTAGAGCATTTCGACGCCCAACCCCTATCAGAACCCCGAGTTAGTCCAGAGGCGTTAACTATAACGCCTGATCAAAACTCCAATCGTTTAGTCAGCGCCAATGGCAAACCCGACGGCGCTGTTGCAACGCCGCCGCCAACCGTCAGCTCAACAGTTACTGTCACCCCAACCGCCCCTGCGCCCCCTCCCGAGCCTACGCCCCCGGCTCAAGCAGCTGTGGTGCATTTTGCCAAAACCGGCAAAGAAGTGAGCTGTGACGACAGTGAATCGATTCTGACTATTGCGGAAGAGGCTGGCGTTGAAATTGACAGTAGCTGTCAATCAGGGTCCTGTGGAACTTGCAAACACAAGCTGTTAGAGGGCGAGTTTCACTACGAAGCTGATCCAGACGGTCTTGAAGACGGTGATCAGGAAGCAGGGTTTGTATTGACCTGTATTGCGCATCCGGTCGGTCGAGTCGTTGTGGATGCCTGAACATCAATATTAATTTTGACAAGGAGACGTGATCTATGAAGAAAACCCGATCGCCCTTACCCAGAGGGAGACAACGCGGGGATTCATCCTAACCTGCGCTGTCTCGCCTAATGAGGCGAGTTGTGGTTGATGTCTAATTGGCTCTAAGGGGCAGTCAGCCATAGTCAGGGCGTTCAAGCGATGGATTGAAGACCTGGCTGCGGCTCGGTGAAGCATCCCTCCATTACATCTCTCAGATGGAGCGTTGCTTCATCACTTACTGTCGTGTTCGAAATTGGGCCCGCTTGATTCAGACTTCTTCGTTTATTTCAGGAGCGTGACAACTGATGCTTACGGAAATGTGGTCCTTTAGGGGCCGCTACAAAATACTCCACTTAACGTGGTTTGCCTTCTTTCTTTCATTTGTGGTCTGGTTTAACCTGGCTCCTCTGGCGACAGCGATTAGAGAAGACTTTGGTTTGGAAGTGGGCCAGATTCGAACCATCGCTATTTGCAACGTGGCCTTGACGGTGCCAGCTCGAATCATCATTGGCATGCTGCTGGACAAGTATGGTCCGCGTCTCACCTACTCATTTCTGTTGATTTACGCCGCCATACCTTGTATTGCTTTCGCCTCTGCCCAAAACTTCAGTCAACTGGTGGCTAGCCGCTTGGCCCTCAGTATCGTGGGCGCCGGATTTGTAATTGGCATCCGAATGACGGCGGAGTGGTTTCCCCCCAAGGAGATTGGTTTAGCTGAAGGCATCTACGGTGGTTGGGGTAACTTTGGCTCCGCTTTTTCCGCCTTCACGCTAGTGGCTGTCGCCTCTGTCCTCAGCTTTTTTCCAGGAGCCTTCCAAGTTGCAGGCGGTCCTTTACTCAACTGGCGATTTGCGATCGCAGCCACCGGCATCATCGCTGCAATCTACGGCGTTTTCTACTACTTCAATGTTGAAGACACCCCGCCGGGCAAAGTTTATCAGCGTCCTCCCAGCGCTCGTGGAATGGAAGTCACCACTGTTCGCAGCTTCTGGTTCCTGATGGTCATGAACATGCCGCTGACAGGTGTGTTAATGCTCTTGTCTTGGCGCTTGACCAAGGTGGGCTTCTTTAATTTGACCGCAATGTACATTGCCTGGGCTTGCTTGATTGGCCTGTATCTCTTCCAGGCTTACAACTGCTGGGCGGTAAACAAGGATCTGCTAGCTGGACGAAAACAGTATCCGGCTGAGGATCGCTATAAATTCAAACAGGTAGCTATTCTGGAATTGACCTACATCGTTAACTTTGGTTCTGAATTGGCTGTGGTTTCCATGCTGCCTGCTTTCTTTGAGGGCACCTTTGGACTGACCAAAGCAACTGCAGGCATTTTGGCCGCTAGCTATGCCTTTATGAACCTGGTGGCTCGTCCTGGAGGCGGACTGATCTCCGATCGGCTGGGTAGCCGCAAATTGACCATGGGCGTTCTTACCTTGTGCATGGGCCTGGGCTATCTGGTCATGAGTAGTATTCCTTCCTTGCGAGATTCCCTTGGCCTCAGCGGCGGTTTAATGGTGGCGCTAGCCGTTGTTTTAACTATGATGTGTTCCTTCTTTGTGCAAGCCGGGGAAGGCTCCACCTTCGCCATCGTGCCCTTGGTTAAGCGGCGGATTACCGGTCAGGTGGCAGGAAACGTCGGCGCCTATGGCAATGTTGGAGCCGTGCTCTATCTCACCCTCTTTAGCCTATTACCGGCAGGGGATGTGGGGAACCGAATTTTCTTCCAAGTTCTGGGTGTCGCAGCTCTGATTGTGGCTTTCCTCTGCTTCTTCATCCTCGAAGAACCCAAGGGTTCCTTTGCGGAGCATCACGAAGGCGAGCAAGAAGCCTCACAAGCTGAAAGCTTTGCCCGTTACTAGGTAATGTTTGTGTTTAGCTGTTGTGATTAGCTGTAATATCAGTCTAATTACGAGGGGGTAGGTAGTAGGCAGTAGGCAGTAAGCAGGAAATTTGGCAAGCCCATCAGTTGCTGAATAGGATTATTCCCTGTATGCCGCCTACCGCCTACCCTTCTATTCTTAAATTCTTGACCCTGCATCTTCCTCTCCTCAAGGAGTGAGCCATGACTGAACCTACCAAAACGCTTTGCCCCTATTGCGGCGTCGGCTGTGGTCTTGAGGTTCTGCCCCCCGCTCGGCCTGGACGAGCGATTAATCGAGACGCTCAAGGCAATCCGGTCTGGCAAGCGCGGGGCGATCGCAACCATCCTTCAAGTCTTGGACAGGTCTGCGTCAAGGGCGGCACCATTGGAGAATCCCTTGACAAAAGCCGACTGAAATACCCCATGGTGCGGGATTCCCTGGATCAACCTTTCCGTCGGACCAGTTGGGATGAGGCCCTACAGAAAATCGTTGATCGGATTCAGACCGTACTTGATGTGCAAGGACCTGACGCCATATGCATGTACGGCTCAGGTCAATTCCAAACCGAAGATTACTACATCGCTCAAAAACTGCTCAAAGGCTGCCTTGGGACCAATAACTTTGACGCCAATTCCCGACTGTGCATGTCTTCAGCAGTAGCGGGCTATATCCAGAGTTTTGGCTCAGATGGTCCGCCTTGTTGCTACGAAGACCTAGAAAAAACCGATTGCGCTTTCCTGATCGGCACCAATACCGCCGAATGTCACCCCATCGTTTTCAATCGTCTGCAGAAATATCACAAAAAAAATAAGAATAAAGTCAAGCTGGTGGTGGTGGATCCTCGCCGCACCAAAACCGCAAAGGACGCCGATCTACATCTGGCGATCCGCCCCGGCACTGACATTACGCTACTGAATGGCATCGCCCACCTGCTGTTGCGTCAGGGCCGAATTGACCCTGCCTTTATCGATGAATGCACTTCGGGATTTGCAGCTTATGCGGCGGTAGTCAGCAAGTATCCGCCCGATTTAGTGGCGCGGGAATGCGGTATTCGCATTGAAGATTTAGAAACCGCCGCCCGTTACTGGGGCGAATCTCAGCGGGTGCTTTCCCTGTGGTCGATGGGGGTCAATCAGTCCACCGAGGGAACGGCTAAGG
>JASJDH010000275.1 GCA_030065175.1 Leptolyngbyaceae cyanobacterium MO_188.B28
TCGGCGCTGATCCCAGATATCGCTTTGGGGTGCGCGTGATTAACGAATTAGCGTCCCAAAATCTCTTTGCCCATCAGCTTTTCCTGCGACCGACCGCTACAGAATTAGAAGAGCATCAAGCTGATTTCACGGTGTTGGTGCATAAATAGTATGAGTTAGCTGCAATAATACACAGACATCGAAATCTACCACCTCTGCCCAATCATGTCAGACAAGGCAACCAAGACCCAATATCGAATTCGAAATTGGAGTGAGTACGATGCAGCGCTCAAAAACCGGGGCAGTCTAACATTCTGGGTTGATGATGAGGCGCTGGCGGGATGGTTGAACGACCAAAAGACAGGCAAACGGGGCGCATCCCCGACCTACACTGATTTAGCGATCGCTACGATGAGTACGATGGGCTCAGTGCTAAATTTACGGGGTCGCCAAACAGAAGGATTTATGGAGTCGTTGTTTAAGTTGATGGGAGTGGATTTGGCGGTTCCAGACCACTCAACGGTATCGAGACGACTGGGGAAATTGAGTGTCAGCTTGCCTGTTGTAGAAGGGGAAGGGGCGCGACATGTCGTGGTGGATGCGACCGGGATTAAAGTGTATGGCGAAGGCGAATGGAAAGTCCGTCAACATGGCTATAGTAAACGTCGGACTTGGCGAAAGCTACATTTAGGAGTTGACGAAGAAACAGGGGAGATTCTAGCAGCGGTGGTGAGTACGAATAATGTCAGTGATGATGAGGCGTTTGGGGATATCTTAGACGGCGTAGAAGAAGATATAGAGGCGGTTTCAGCCGATGGCGCCTATGATAAACGTAAGTGTTATGACGCCATTGATGCGCGGGATGCTCAAGCCAATATTCCCCCGCGTGAGGATGCCCAGTATTGGGAAAAAGAAGGGCCGACTCATGCTCGCAATCAAAATCTCAAGCGGATTGAGGAGGTGGGTCGAGCCCAATGGAAACAAGAGAGTGGTTACCACCGTCGCTCATTATCGGAAACGGCGATGTTTCGTTTCAAAGTGATATTTGGCGATACGTGTTCTCGTCGCACTTTCGATAACCAAGCCGCAGAACTCTTACTTGCTTGTGCAGCCCTCAATCGTATGACTCACTTGGGTATGCCGGATAGCTATGCCTTAAATTCCTAAAACTCCTTCCTCATTAGGAGAATAGTGACCAGAGATAATTCACGCAACAAGGCCATTCGCACCCAAACAATCTTCCGAGTTCATCAATGACAACAACAATGACCACAACATCTCCGCGTGTTCTGATCAGCTATAGCCACGATTCAGATGCGCATGCCGTTCAAGTGCGCCAACTATCCAATCGGCTACGCGCTGACGGGGTAGATTGTCGCATTGATCAATACATTTTGAATCCTGCCGAGGGTTGGCCTCTATGGATGGACGAGCAGGTAGAGGCGGCGAACTTTGTGCTGGTGGTCTTTACTGAACGCTACGCCACCAGGTCGAAGCAAAAACAAAAATCCGGCGTCCGTTTTGAAAGCGTTCTCATCCTCCAGGAGCTTTACGAAGCAGGCTTGATTAACGATAAATTTATCCCCGTTTTGTTTGATCCGGTTGACTCTAAGCATATCGTCAAGTGGCTTAAACCCTTCAACCACTACACGGTCGATAGCGACACTGGGTATGAATCGCTGCGTCGAAGGCTCCTCAATGATCCTACAGTAGTCATGCCTCCGCTTGGCTCCCCGACCAAGAAAGGACCCATCAACTAAGGGAGAAAAGTAGGATGGGCAAAGAGAAGCGTGCCCATCTTGCTTGTCGAGACATATAGATCGATGGGCACGGGCGAGCCCTTTGCCCATCCTACGGCTGTATTCTGTCTCCTGACTCCTGTATTCCGCCCTAGGGAAAATTTTCCGCTTGTAAGTTATAAGCCTTAAAGCGCCTTACTTAAAAACCATTCATAGCCAGCCTTGAATTGCGCCTTACCTCCCGCTTCAATAACAGAGCCATGCCCCGGGATAACCCGATCAAAATCCCAAGCCAACACCCGCCGCACCGACTTTTCCACCGTCGCCTTATCCCGACTTCCCCATTTTTCCAACCGAGAAGGCTGCAGAGTATTGTAAGACCCTAAAACCCGGGCGGCCAGACGGGTGCTTAACGGGTTCGTTTGATCAAAATTAAAAGCAATATCCGTCAAGATCAGCGTGTGACTGGACCGATGATAAAACACCGTTTCATGAACCGGTTTGACGCCCCTCGGCAAAATTGATGCAAAGCCCTGAAACTGGCAATAATCCAACGACTCTTCAAAACTGCCAGGTTCAGTCAACAGCGCGTCAAATTGAAGATCTGACCGCTTTTCCATCAGTCCCGCCACCCCCCAAACTTTAGCCTTGGGGTAACGCATGTGGGTCGATCCGATGGAGAGATGATGGAATAAATTGGGAGCGATGATGTGGCTTACTGCGCCGAGTTGGTCCAGGGCTTGTAGATCGTCCTCACCCAGCCCAATCGGTGAAATCAGCACTAAATCCTGGCTTGGCAACCGCACAACCGTCATGCGGCTGCCCACCTCCAACCCGAGAAAGCGAAGCGGTTGATTGGCGGTCCAGAGGTCGGGAGCAATCTCGATTAATGGCATGGTGAAATCCTCAACATCATGACGAGAGCAAAGGTGAAAACAAGAGCCGCGTCAATCTTGGCCTAACGCTGCTGTGGTGCGGTCATCGAGCGAATCGAGCCGCTGCGATCGCCGATACAAAAACAACGGCAGCCCCAGTGAAGGCCCAACCAACACAGTCGCCAGACCATAGACCCATAGCTTTTCCATCCCCAAACGCCTGCCCTCCACAATCGCCAGCGTTAGCACCGCCCCAGCAGAAATAATCACATCTAGCCAAGCCGTCACCGATGCCGCACTTGCGATCGCCTGTTGGATAAATAACCCCACATCAAACTGATGAGTCAACAGGAAGTAAATAGCCGGACTAAGCGGAACTACCGCCCCTAGAACACAAAGCACTTTATAACCCATAGAATTCTCCCAATCGAGGTCGGTAAATCAAACGTTCGTTATAAAAATTGTTCTAGCATTTACTACTTGTCTTAGTACTACAACGAGACTTCTAGGGACTGGCCAAGCCTCCTTAGCCTACGCCTGCGATGGGATAAGTAAGCAGAATGATTGCGTTGTTGTCGGTAATTCAATACCGAGATCGCCCAATGGACATCAAAGGTCTGTTGGGGCAGCAGGCAATTAAGCAAAAGATGGACCTGCGGCAACGTGAGGGTTGGTGTTTTTTTTGAGTTTGCATTGTAAACGCACCAGAAAGTGATGAGCGAGGATACAAAGGGTCATATGGTGATGCCAGCCGCGCCAGGAGCGCACCTCATAATCCCCCATACCCAAATATTGTTTGCCATCCTCAAAGCAAGTTTCAATTGGCCAGCGCATGCCGCTGATACGGACAAACGTTTCCAGGGAGGTGTCGAGCGGAGCGTTAGAGAGATAGGTTTTGAGTTCCCCATCCAAGGTGCGACGGAGCACCAACCATACCTCTGGGCCAGGCAATTGTTGCCGCACAGCAACCAGACGCAAACAGGCGAAGTCAGCCATGATCGGTCCTTTGGCTCCCTCTTTGATGCAATGACGAGACCAAACCTCTGGGGCTAGGGAGTCAGCCCATTCGAGAACGGTCTGCGGTTGAGGTTCTCCCGCCGCCACCTTTTCTTTGGTCGGTTTCCGTCCCCGCCCAGACCACTCTGGAATATGTGTCATTGGACGTTGGCCCCATAAACGTGTATCGTGGGGGACTTCGGCAAAGTACCAGATGTTGGCCCTGGCAATCTGGTCGAGTAAGCGAGTATCTCGTCCAAAGGCCTCATCACAGGTTAGCCACTGGTAACGCAATGCCTTTGTTGCTATCTGAGATTGAATCATCTCCCAACTCAACTCCTGTTTGGTCTTGAAGGTAATGTCTTCGGGAACCCCACATTTCTGTCGCCGTTTGGCAAACTCCGCCGCCTCAACCCAATCTTTCGGCAGATATAATCGTCGATCCAGTAAAGTATAGCCTTTGCGACTGGCATACCCCAGAAAGACGCCTGCCTGACAGTTGGCTCGTTTCCCTAACTCACCGCAATATTGTCGTTGAACGCCAACAGACTCTTGACCTTGTTTGGCAAAGTCACTGCCGTCTAGAGTCAACACGCCTTCTTCTTCTCCTAAGCTCTTATCCACTTCTATCCAGTGCTGTTTTAGAATTCGCTCGTCTTCCCAACGGCCTTCTCCAATAAACTGTTGCATCGCTCGGACATCGGCGCCATTAGCCCCTCGTAGAGCTAACACCATCGGCTCTATCGACTTTCGCGGTATTTCCAGCAGCAATCCTTGTAGATATAAAGATGACCATTCCCGCTGCTCTCGTCGCTGAAACAACGGACTGTATATGGCATGATATTCTTCTAGTTCTGTAACCAGTTGACTGATCTCCTGAGCACTCAGCTGCATCTCTGGAACCGTTTCTATACTCTGCACCTGACGACCTCTGACTTCATTCGCTTAGTTATAGTCTAAAAAATGGAAGTCTCGTTGTAGTACTAAGCCAGCTTTGATTGAAGCCATCGAAGCTAACTTCCTTGAGACTTTTCTGAAATTTGGTCGGACATCTCAAGGGCAGGTTCATGAAAGTGTGGAATTACTTTGGTATACGACAAATGTTCCTTTTCCGTTTTACAACATGGTTCTTTGAAGTTCCTGCTATTGCACGTGACCCAATCCGCGATATCCATGCTCAATTGGGGTTTGATCCAAACGGTTCGTGGCATTATTACTTAGGTTGGCTGAATGGAAAACCTGTAGCGACTTCGTGGCTAGCGTTGGGAGCAGGAGTGGCGGGAATCTACAGCGTTGTTACCCTTCCGGAGTCACGGCGACAGGGAGTCGGTACGGCTGTAACCTTAGCGCCGTTACTCGAGGCGCGGAAAATGGGCTATCGAATCGGTATTCTGCATTCATTGCCTATGGGTTTCAAGGTTTATCGTAACCTTGGCTTTCAGGAATACTGCAAATTTAGTACTTATTTATGGACTGTTGATAGCGGCAATGCCTAATGGAAAGGTTAGAACGCAATACTTCAGCAGGGACATTGCAAGGATAACAAATTGTTATCCTTAAATTCACCTCAATCCCCCAACCGAAACGATATCAACTTACTTCGCTATAACGGGCTTTTCCGAAGTGCGATCGCACATCGCCGTAGGTTAGGTTGAGGTCTAAAGAATGAAATCTGAACTTCCGAAACGCAAAAGCCGCCGCGAGTTGATCCTGCCCCTATGGGCTATTCCCCCCACTTGGGCAGTCATCGTTCTGGTCATCCAGATCCTTCTGCCATGAGTCCTGCAGTTTTCGTCGCGCTCGTTCTCCTCTGGTCCATATTTGCTTTTCGCGTAATCCCTCACGAGGAGCGCCAGCTCGAAGCACTATTTGGTGATGACTATCTCGACTACAAGCGTTCCGTACGTCGATGGATTTGGCGGTTCTGATTTTCTCTTGCCGATCAACGCTTCGGTGGCCCAACCAGTCGTTGCAGTGGACGTGGCTATCGAGAATTCTGACCACTCTACCAAGGAGAATATCTCTATGACTGAACAATCAACTTCAAGGCTCTCAAACGGTGATTCAATTGCTGCGAACATATTGGAAGCTGTGCGATCGCAAGTCCCTGACCTCCATGGTCAGTCCCGGGAAGAGATTAAAGAAGCGATTTTCGCCCGCACGGCAACGCTCCGGGAGCAGAATGCCGATCGCGCAATCGATGGTCCGAGTCAGCAGTGGCTGATGGTCTGCTCGTTTCTCCTTGCAGCCTATCAAGAACTTCAGCCTCATGTAGGCGACGCCCAAGAGGTACTCTCGATTCTCCCAATGCTACGGTGACGGCGATGAAGAGCCACATCACACTCGCAGAGAGATTCAGGATTTCGGAGAATGCGCCTGAGGAGGCGTTTGCCCGAATTGCAGAGAACTGCAAGCGGCTAGGTGAGGAGCAGTATGGCAAAGGCTGGACCTATGTCCAGGACGAGCAGGATGAGATGCATAGTTTTATCAACATAGCAAAGTTCATCAATAGGAGAGCCATATGACAGAATCAGCCAATGAAATCGGAAGTTGCCTATGTGGAGCTGTAAGTTTCACTATAAGTAACTTCAGTAAAAAGGTATGCGCATGCCATTGCGTCATGTGTAGAAAATGGGGTGGAGGGCCATTTATGGAAGTAGACTGTGGCGCGGACATTTCATTCAAAGGAGAAGCGAATATTACAGTGTATAACTCGTCGGACTGGGCGGAACGTGGCTTCTGCAATAAATGCGGGAGTCATCTATTTTATCGATTAAAAGAGAGTCATCAGCACATGGTTCCGGTTGGGCTTTTTGATGATCAAGAACCTTTTGTGTTCGACAGCCAAGTTTTTATTGATAAAAAACCTTCGTTTTACAGTTTTGCAAATCAAACCAATGATATGACGGAAGCTGAGATCTTTGAAATGTACGGTCCATCATAAGAATACTCAGGTGAGCTGTCCTCCTATGGGTGAAAGAACCATTCGGGATAAAGTGTCAATATTCGAGTGGAACTGGTCACGCCTCGGTAATTGCAGTGCCTGTTAGCGCTGTTAAAGTGGCCGGAGAGCCGAAAAAGTATGAATCCAGGCGGAGAGCGATTCTACGGTGTGGCGCTCTTTTTGCCCAGAGTGCGGTACGCCACTATTTTCTGGGAGCTATAGACACAAAGACCATATAGGAATAAAGGTGGCCACGATCGACGATCCCTCATGGTTCAGTCCAATGGTCGATCTGTGGGTTTCGAGTGCGTAGCCATGGGACAGTTAATCGCATAATGGCTCTTTGACAAGTTAGGATATCGCTTACCTGATACCGTGACCGAATGCCCTCCGAAATAACAAGGGGAATCCATGAACAGGAAGAGACTTCTTATTCGCTCGTTGGTCATTTGTGGCGTGCTGGCCCTAATTCTGGGGGTATTGGGCGGACGCACTTTTGCCCAACTGACTGTTGGAAACGCCTCCTATGAGACAATCGACACCTATGTCGAAGAGCAAATGCAGCGTCTGAACATTCCTGGTGTATCGCTTGCCATTGTCGAAGGCGACCAGATCGTCCACCTACGTGGCTTTGGTCAGGCTCGACCGAACGGTGGAGCGCCCTCCCCCCAGACACCCTTCATCTTGGGATCCACGACCAAATCATTCACCGCCCTGGCTGTGATGCAGCTCGTCGAAGCCGGGAAGATCGAGCTGGACTCCCCCCTGCAGCGCTACCTGTCCTGGTTCCGCGTAGCTGATTCCCAGGCATCTGCCCAGATAACGGTGCGTCATCTATTGAGTCAGATAAGCGGCCTGCCTGGGGCGCCCGGGATGATTACCCTGGCTAATTTGGACGATAGTCCTGGCGCTGCCGAGCGCCAGGCGCGGGCCTTGTCCACACTCAAGCTCACCCGACCGGTCGGCGCAGCGTTCGAGTATAGCAACTTGAATTACAATCTGCTGGGGCTAGTCGTCGCGGCCGCCAGCGGTGAATCGTACGCAGATTACATCCAAAACCACATCTTCGCCCCCCTGGAAATGCGCCACAGCTACACTGCGCAGACGATGGCAAAGCAGAACGGCCTGGCGGTCGGCCACCGATACTGGTTTACCTTCCCCCAAGCCATGCCCAATCTTGTGTTCCCGCAAGGGTCACTGCCAACGGGTGGACTCATCTCCAGTGCTGAAGACATGGCTCATTATCTGATCGCTCATCTCAATGGAGGCCGCCATGGCGAGGCGCAAATCCTTTCGCCCGAGGGCATCGCCGAGTTGCACCGCGGCAGGGTGGCGGCCGTCGAAATGGGTGTTGCCATGGGGCAATACGGCATGGGTTGGTTTATCACGGAGTTTGACCAAACGAAAACTGTCTGGCACCACGGCGCCCTTCCCGACTTTTCTTCCTACATGGCGCTCCTTCCAGCGCAGCAGAAAGGCCTGGTCATCCTCATCAACGCTGACCATTATGGCTTTCCCCCGATCGTGACTGAGGTTGGAGAAGGAGCGACTGCGCTGCTCGCCGGTCGGCAACCATCTCCGCTCGAGCTTGGTTTCGCGCCTTGGGTAATGCGCGCGCTGCTGCTAATCCCGTTTTTGCAGATTATCGGTGTTGGCGCCACACTGCGGCGGTTACACCGTTGGCGTCAGGATCCACAGCTCCGCCCGAGCAAAGGACGCATATGGGGGTTACATATTCTGCTTCCGCTGCTCCCGAACCTGTTGTTGGCTACTATCACAGTATTGCTACTGGTGAGTGGCCTGATCCGCTTCACGTTGCTCTTTACACCCGACTTGTCCTGGGTTGCCCTCATCTGCGGCGGTTTTGCCGGGATATGGACCTTCCTGCGCACCGGCCTGATCCTCCGCATCCTCCGAAAACCCGAGGCGTCAAAGCGTGCGTTGGACGGCTCAGAACACATCCATTAGCCTCCAACTAAACCTTCCTCTCATAGAAGCCATGGGCACATTTCATATCAACGGTTTTGGCTATCGCTGCTCAGATTCGGCGCTTCACAATTGCGGGGTGCAGGAATAGAGCTGCACATCGTAGAGCTAGATTTTTGCAAGAGGTCTATTGAATCGGGGATCCTGATTTCAGATTCCGTGTGAAGAAAAACAACTAGATTTTGCCCTCCTCTATCATGATTCTTACCCCAGATTGCCATTGACAAGATGGGCAACTTCCCCACAAGTTGTTCATATTTTATGCCCACTTTAAAGAGGGAGATAAGGGATGATTCTCCAGGATGGACCATATTTCCGTGGAGGAAGCAAATGATCGGCAAACATATCTTGAAATATGCATCGAATTGCTTTATCCTGCTTATTCCAATATTCCTATGGAACATTCTTTTTGCGGCCTCATTACCAAGAGGATACGCTATAGAGTTTTTTGGGAGAGATATTCCACCCATCATAGGTGCTACAGAGAATATTCTACGAATCACAGTTTTTGTCCTGCCCCTACTGATGCCGCTGACGATTAAGAACACTCGTCAAAAAATCGGCCTGGGCATTTATCTTGTGGGCCTGGTGATATACTTCTTGTCTTGGATTATGCAAATCTATCATCCAGACAGCACCTGGAGTAGTAGTCTGTTTGGTTTCTTGGCTCCGGCCTATACAACCATAATCTGGTTCATCGGTATAGGCTTAATTGGGGACAAGATATTCATCAAAATACCCTATAAACCAATCATCTATATAGCCATTTCGTCAGTTTTTGTTTTTGTTCATACGACGCACGCTTATATCGTTTATATGCGCTTGTAAAGAGTAGTATCTTATCAGATATATTAGTGCGATCGCCATCGCTGTGGGGTGCGTCCCCACAGCGATGGGTGGAGTAGTAGGAGTTGTATTAGGGAACGCATCATGCTCATGAATGCTTGAAGCAAGCGATCGCAGTTTAACAACGCCCATGTACGTCGACCGCTGAGAAATTATCTGTTGGAATTCAAAGGTTATCTGCCGCTGTAGAAGTCAATTTCCTATCATTGAATTAATCTTGCCAAGATCCTGTCAGTTTCTTTGACTTCCTCACAAGATTCTCATCTTTTTGTTTCAAGATTACGATATGAGGAGAAAAAAATTAGGTCTTGCCTTATTCTATCGTGATTCTTGCTCCAGATTGCTGTTGTTTGGAGGGGTAACTTCTTCACAAGTTACTCATATTTTACGTCTACTTTGAAGAGGGAAATGAGGGATGATTATCCTGAAATTTTCCGCCTAATCACCCGAATAAGGAGATTAGGCAGACGCATTTCCACCTAAATACTCTCAAAGGGCGATTAGGCAGAAATATTTCTATCTAATCTACCGTAGCAGGGTATTGGGTAGAAAATTTCCCTCTAATAATGAGTTGGGCGTCGCTTGTTCTTGAGTTGCATATGTGTCCAGTGTATAAAACTCAATACATGAAAAGTGAATGGAGACATCCATGCTCAAGTTCTTCCAATTTATTATTTTCCTTATCTTGCAAATCTTGTTTCTGCCCTTTGCGATTTGTGGTGGTCTTCTCGCTTTATATTTTGAGATGGTCGTCAGTAGGAAGCTTGGTGTTTCTTTCACTGCAGAGCAAGCTATCCAGCCCCGTTGGACTATGCACTATTTTGCAGTAAGGTCTGATCCAAATACGGTTGCTTTTATGAAGCATTTACCGATTGAATCTCACCTTGGCTTCCTTGGGATGTTTGGCGCCGCTTTGTTAGCAAACCGAATTTGTGGATATATCCCTTCTTTCACTCAAATACCTGAGTATGGGAAAGAAACTTTATCAAGCTTTATTTGCTCAAGAACGGTTCTTTTTGACCAGATCATGGAAAGGTATGCATCTGAAGTGGAACAAATAGTGATTATGGGTGGAGGTTTTGATCTAAGGGTATTGCAACTGACACGCGATGGTTCAGCTAATGTCTTTGAAGTGGACCAAGAAAAAACACAATCGATGAAACTGGAAACCATTCAAAAAGCGGGATTGTCCAATGATTGGATAACATATATTACCGTGGACTTTCGCGAGGAATCATGGGTTGAGAAGCTACTAGAGCACGGCTTTGACCAAACCAAAAGAACCTATTTTCACTGGGAGAGCGTCTCTTTGTATCTAGAAGAAGATGTGGTTCGAGATACCATAGCAAAGATGTCATCATTATCCAGCAAAGGAAGTATCTTAGCGCAAGATTTTTATGCAAAGTCTTTTATTAAAGGTGAGACTTACTTGATGAGAAAGGCAGTACAATTAGTGGAGAAAATGGGAGAGCCTTGGCTCTATGGAATAGACATGTCAGATGATGTGAAGACATCGATTGAAGCTCTTGTGAATGAATTCAATTTTCAGGCTTTAGAAGTCAGTCAATTTGGACATAAAGGGAAAACAGGAAAGCCTTTCTACGCGATTTCAGTATGTGAAAAGGTATAATAGAGAAGCAACTGCGGGCGATTTCATAGGCTGGCCTTCGCACGAAAACCTCAATTCACGCCCAAAAGCGCTGGAGCAGACGAGCGGACCGCTTGCGTATGCAACTGACTCTCTTTCGTTCCACCTTCCTAACACAGCGTCACGATTGACCGCTCGCAGCTCAGCTTGATCGTTGTATGCATAAACACGATGATCAAGGTTTTAAGCCATAGCTCTGCGTATGAGAGTTGGGGTTGGGGCCAGTCGTCCTAAATCTCGGCTACTCATATGCTTGCCAGAGGCTTGTAGAACAAAAAAGTCCTTAACCGATTGACCCAGTTGAGTCAGTTGCTCAGCAGGGTTAGGGTCTTGCACAATGTGCTGGACACTGACCAGAAGCGCCTCCATCTGAACGGCGCGTTGTAGACTGCCCACAGTATATGCAGGCAGTTTGTTCGCAACGCGGGCCAGTTGTTCCGGATGAAGTAGTAAACACAGGTCAAGCAATAGGCTCAGACTCAGGCCACGGCTTGAGCCTTCTTCACCCGTTTGCTTGGCCAATTGCGCCCACCCTTCATAGGATTTCCAGTCCTCGATGAAAACCTCAATGCGCCAGCCATAATACCCTCATAGAGACGAAGCCTCTTCAACACCCAACAGTTAGCCTTACGGCTTTACTACGCTTGGTTGAACTCGTTGCC
>JASJDH010000012.1 GCA_030065175.1 Leptolyngbyaceae cyanobacterium MO_188.B28
ACAGCTTCTGGGCAAAACTGTCGGGTCGCCTCGAGCAAGTTGACCGTGCCCAACGCATTGACTTCGAAATCAAGAATAGGAATCTGGCAGGCTTTATCGTGGGACGGCTGGGCGGCGCAGTGAATAATCAGATCAAATGGATTTTCCTGGAATAATTGGAATAGACTTTGGCGATCGCGAATATCAATGTCGTAGTGTGTAAACTGCTGAGAAGCATCTTTTAGGCGATGTAGATTCCAGGTAGTGTCCCCCTGAGAACCAAAGAACTCAGCTCTCATATTATTATCAACACCTACCACTTGATGTCCCTCACGGTCGTAATATTCAACCGCTTCTGAGCCAATCAAACCACTTGAGCCGGTGACTAAAACCTTCAATGTTGACCTCCTAATGTGAAAATTGACCAAAACAAGCGACAAACGTCTAAGCAGCCATCAATTGAGTATCAAGATGACTCAGGATCGATTCAAAAACGTGACGAATTTGCTGTTGTGAATGGAGTGACTGATACCCCTCGAAATCCGGATTCAGCTCAGTTTCAACCTTCTCAGGTTGATTGCAAAGATAGTGCAATGCTTGAATGCACTGGGACACATCTCCTTCTGGGATAGCTACGCCAAACCGGAATTTTTTCACTCGTTCGGCCATGCAATACCCCTTACTCACAACAATGGGTTTCTTTAACACAGCCGCTTTTGTTAACAAGTTACTGCTATAGGGAAAGTTCTCATAAGCTGCAAATATAACATCACAGGCGTCAATCGCAGCGTTGAACTTGCCATCATCAGGAATGGACTCAAGATGGAAGAAACAGTTCGGCGGCGGAGACTCAATCAGTTGTTTCACCCGGAGGTAGTCCTCCGTGAGTCGTTGATCAAAATCTTGGTTGAACAAATTTTCCACTAGAGGTCCCGCAAAAACAAAGAACCAATTCTCTTGGGTTGACTGGTGCGCCGTTTCTAATAGCGTTAAAATTCCTTTTCGCTTACTGAGCGTGCCAATTAAACCGATGACCTTTCTGGATCCCGCCTTCTCTCTAATTTCTTTAGTCAGAAAAAATTTGGCGTCAGGCGGCGTTTCATCTGTGATATCGGGAAAAGCGATAACCGGCTTACCCAGGGTTTCCTGGAGCCCCTCCACCAGTTCCTCATTCAGCATGGCTAACGCCTGACATCGGGAGGACTTAGCCGCCGCATAGTGAGCCAGCTCACCAAATCCCCCAACAGAGCGCTCTCCAAACCGTAAAACGCCTGGTCTAAAATAAAGACCCGACCAATTGTAGGGAAAGACGTAGTCAATCACCTGGTGAGGTAGATAATGACTGAGATAATTATCGAGCCAATTGAAAAAGACTAAATCGGGTGAGACCCCAATTTTTTGGGATGCAGAGCGGACAGCAGACGCAACATGACGCCATCGATCAACGACGGCGACTGGCTGGGGAGCTGAGCCGATTAAGGGGATTTTTCGGCGTTTAGACTTGTTTAGTTTAAATGCCCAGAGTTTTTCAGCGCCCTCGGGAACATGGGTTTGAATCCAAGTCGTGAGTTCATCCGGTTCGGGATAAAACGCCATCACCTGATGGCCTAACTCAAGTAAGGTTTTTGAAAATAGCCTGAGATAAGTAAGGTGATGACCATTGCCGTGATTTGTTTCAATCAGCGCAACTGTTTTCATTGGGTTTAGTCTCCCTGACTACAGAGCATAGCTATCTCTTTGCTCAAGTAATAGATCTTGTCGATTCAGAATCCGGTTGTTGGTCATTCAACTACGGAGTCTATGGTTGGATGGGGAGTCACAAGCTAGCGCTAGATCTTGCGTCGTTCCTTATACGGGTGAGTTAATCAGTTCCTGCTCATTGGCTCCCACTGTCGCTAGCTCCTTTAGGGCCACATCAGCCGCCCTGGCTGTAGATTGACCATCTAATCGATAAGTAAATTCCCCAGCCAAGTCTTTGTGAGCCCCAGACATTGGATCAGGAGAGGGGGGCTCTAAGGCTTGGTTAATTGCCTCTTGCAAAGCCTTTTCAGGGGTTGGGTAAACGGTTTGATAGACGCCATACTCTTCTAAGTGTCGATAGCCTTTAGCAGGTCCCTCCGCAAAGTAATCGAAAGACACCACCTGCTTACCCATCATCAAGGCTTCTTCAGCAACGGTGGAGGCCCTAGTAATCAGAGCATCCGATAACTTTAAAAGGGAATATATATCTAGATCCGTTTGGTTTGCTTCGATCACCGTCACGTCTGCGTCGGAAAGCTCTGGCGGTATGGTTTGTAAATATAAATTAGGCTGACATGTATCTAGAGGATGCATCTTAATCAAAAGGAGAGTCTTGGAGAAGTCGACACTTTTGTAGAGGTGTTTCATGTAGTCCTGATAAATGCCAGGTTCCTCTGCTAACCCTCGGTATTCGGTATGAAGGCAGGTAGCCGCCAATAATACCTTTTTAGTCGCTAGCGGTTCTGCGAGATGGGGATACGTTTGAATTAGACGCTGTTTAACCGCTTCAGGGTCAATGGTTGTGATGCGATCGTGCAAAGGATTTCCCACCAGCCGCAAGCGACTTATGTTGACCCCAAGCTGCATCAGTTCCCTGAAAACCCGCTCTCCCCAGACTAAAACGGTATCCGAGGCTGCTGTTGCTTGCCCCTCTACACTGTCTTTACGCGTACCGCCATGCTGAATAGAGAGGGTTTTGACCCCAAACTTCCTCAGGGTATCCACCGTCTCAACTCCCCACCTATGGTGAATATAGAATCGATGATCTAGACAGAGAACGACCAATTTACCTTTTGGTTGAGCACAGGCTTGAATCAAGCTGAAGTAATCTTTTTCAACCGAGCATCCTGCCTTTTGGAGGGCGGCTTCATGGGTCGGTGTTAACCGCAGCCGATGGATATGTTCCAGTAGTACAACCTTAATGCGGATGTCTTGCTTGATCTCTGGCCGCTCTAAGAGGTTGAGAATTAACGGCGTCAACATCCGCTCGCAAGCTTTCGAGTAGAGCACAAAGGTAATCTCAGACCTAGACTCTACTTGTTTTGGAGCCAGACGAAAAACAAGATACCGCCAAAGCAGCTTGAACTTGTCTTCAAAGCTAAGACATTTCTGAATAGAAAAGTAGTAGGGGGACAACACCGCTGACTCAATCGGCTCTGTCAACTTACGTAACGGATGTTTCTCAAACTTTGGCATGATTTTTCAAACGCCTACAGGGGTAAAAACGTTTAAGGCTTCTCGGACGTTGAGAATCTGGCGCAGGGTATCCTCTAATTGGGCCAGGGGAATCATATTGGGACCGTCGCTAGGGGCGCTATCTGGATTCTCATGGATTTCCATGAATAGGGCGTCCATGCCAATTGCCGCCGCCGCTCTAGCTAGGTAGGGCACAAACTGTCGTTGTCCGCCAGATTTATCGCCCTGACCGCCGGGCATCTGGACACTGTGGGTCGCATCAAAGACAACTGGATAGCCAAGTTCCCGCATTTGGGGCAATGACCGGAAGTCGACAACCAGGGTGTTATAGCCAAAACTGGTGCCGCGCTCGGTCAAGAGAATATTCTGGGCGCCTCCAGATTCTAGCTTTTTGACCACATGCCGCATGTCCCAAGGCGCCAGGAATTGCCCCTTCTTCACATTGATAGTTCGACCTGTCGCCGCCGCCGCCATCAGCAGGTCGGTCTGGCGGCAAAGGAAGGCGGGAATCTGAAGCACATCTACAACCTCGCTAACAGTCGCTGCCTGATGGCTTTCGTGAATGTCGGTTAGAACCGGAACATTAATTTCATCTTTAACCCGTTGCAGAATTTCCAATCCCTTCTCTAAGGCTTGTCCCCGAAAGGAATTGACTGAGGTTCGGTTCGCCTTATCGAAGGAGGATTTAAAGATCAGGGGAATCCCCAGGCGATCGCACACCTTATGAATTTGCTCCGCCATCCTCAAAGTGAAGTCGGCTGACTCAATCACACAGGGACCGCCGATTAACACCAACGGACACCCGTCTCCGATTGCAATATTGTCTGTAACTTGGGTTCGAATCATGAAGCCACCTTTTTTGCAATTAACATCTGAGCCTTGGTCAAATCTTCCGGTGTATTGATCTCCAGAACTGCTCTCTCTGTCTGACACACAGTGATACTGTAACCATGTTCTAGCACTCGCAGCTGTTCCAGCGATTCACATTCTTCTAGGGGAGTCGCCGTCAGCTGGGCGTACTCGGCCAAAAAATCCTGGCGGAAGGCGTACAGCCCCAAATGTTGGTAAACAGGAGCCTCGACTGAGTTGCGAAAGTAGGGAATGGGAGACCGGGAGAAATAAAGGGCCCGCT
The DNA here is from genome assembly GCA_030065175.1 of Leptolyngbyaceae cyanobacterium MO_188.B28. GTDB lineage: Bacteria > Cyanobacteriota > Cyanobacteriia > Phormidesmidales > Phormidesmidaceae > JAKSDM01. Next base: position 4,328 of record JASJDH010000012.1, read on the forward strand.
GGCGGCGATCGCAAAGCACTTTAACGGTGTTGGGATCTCGATATCCGTTTTCGGGGTTTAAGGGACAGGCCAGCGTGGTCATATCTGGCGACTGGCCATGCAGATAAGGCTCAATCAACTGCCCCAACATTTTTGCAGTCACAAACGGTTGATCCCCCTGGACATTAACCACTGCTTGGTGCTCAGGATATAGAGCCGCCACCTCCGCCACCCGATCGGTTCCCGTGGCATGATCGCCTCGGGTGAGTTTAACCTCTCCTCCAAACCTTCGAACCCTCTCAGCAATCTGATTGCTGTCAGTCGCCACAACAACTTTGTCAAAGGCAGAACAACTTTTAGCAGCGTCGTAAACCCACTGAATCATAGGGCGGTCGCCCAATTGCGCCAGAGGTTTGCCGGGGAATCTTTGAGAGGCGTATCGAGCTGGAATCACGGCTAGAATTTTCACAGGCTGCTCCGCACGAGATCTGACAGTTTAAGCAGATAAATAACCCCCGCTTCCGCAAATATTAAGGACGCTAACTGTACACGTGAATATTGTCCCTGAAATAGGATTCACAGTCTGGATTCGAGAATCCAGAATCCACACTCTAGAATTCACAAATATGAATCTAGAATTCACAATCCATCTTCAAGAATTCATAATCCAGATGCGGAGGAAGATGGGCGCTGTAGTTAGGTCTCGAACCAATCTAATGGACAGGCTCTGAAATCCAAAATACTGTTATCCATGTGAAATCGAGAAAATCCGAAGGGAGCCCCCCGTTACCCAGGCCAAAAAATCTGACTAAGATAAATATCTCAAGGCAGAATGGGGATAGACGCATCAAAACAGCATAAAATCCTCACTAATCTTAGAGCCTGAAAAGGCAGACTAGGAGGATTAAGCTAAAGTTCCAAGAAAATTATATTGAAATTTACATTACAATAAGCCGCTGCGAGCAATATCATGCAGTCTGATTAGCCCGATGCAACGCTGATCGACATCAATAACGGGTAATACAGAAATTTGAGAGGGTCGGTTTTCCATGATTTGCAGGGCATCGTAAGCCAACTGTCCAGCGCGCGCTGTGATTGGATTATGGGTCATGATCGACGATGCATTCAGAGTATCCAGATTCGTTGACTGGCTGTTTTGAATCGCTCGTCGTAAATCACCGTCTGTAATCACCCCCAACAGTCGTTCTTGGGGGTCGATCACGTTTACCGCCCCCAAACCGCCCTTGCTAATGGCGCTAACCACTTCAATCCAACCTGCGTTAGGTGGAATAATTGGGTTATCCTCTCCACAGTGCATTAAATCTTCAACCCGCAGTGTTAAACGTTTCCCTAACCGGCCAGCCGGATGATTCAGGGCAAAGTCTTCTGGAGTCAGTCCTTTTATTTGCATCAAGGTCATGGCCAGGGCGTCGCCGATCGCCAGCGCCACTGTCGTACTCGTGGTCGGGGCCAGATTTAACGGACAAGCCTCTTTATCCACAGTCGCCGCCAGCGCCACATTGGCATTCCGCGCTAGAGTAGACTCTAGATTCCCCACCAACGCAATAATCGGCACATGTCGTTGTTTGAGGGACGGAAGCATCGCCACTAACTCATCGGTTTCACCGCTATTGCTGAGAACAATCGCGACGTCTTCCTGGGTGACAACGCCCAGGTCGCCGTGAAGCGCATCGCCGGGATGAAGGTAAATGGCTCCCGTCCCGATGCTGCTGAGGGTGGCTGCAATTTTGCGAGCGACAATTCCTGACTTCCCAACTCCAGCCAGAATCACCTTGCCCTGACAGCTCAGTAATAGACAGACTGCTTTTTCCACCGCATTGGGTTGGAGGCGTTTAGCGGCTTTTGCGATCGCATCCGCCTCTAACTGAAGTAGCTCGGTAACTTGTGAAAAGTAAGGTTGTCTAGTTGAATCGACTGTAGAGTGCATTGTTATAACCTATATTCAAGCTAAGAACATTTGATGTAGGCTTTATCCGTAACAAATTGCGGCAGCATGCGCCAAAGAATTTTCCTAATCAAGGATATCAATACAAAATATGGAAGCTAAGCGCAGATCCTAGTTTAGAGGCTTGACTAAAGAAAAAGTCTGACCAAGAATCTCACCAAGAATTAATAGTGGGTGTACTTAACGTTGTTTAAAGTTGAGAATTTACGCCGATAGGTTCACTAGATCTATGTGAAACATATAACCGTGAAACATATAAACCTAGACATTTAGTAAAAAGAAAATATTTAATATTATAAAGTTTCCACAATAATGGAAAATCAAAAAACTTTTAGGGGGCTACACTGATCATTTATGTAGCTTAAATTTAAGGGATTTACATAGATATCATCAACCCTATGTAAGCTCCTTTATTAAAAAAATATACTCTTTAGAAGTTGTTGGCGATCTCATCCTTGGCGCTAATCGATATAGAGAGAGTGCTTAATGGCGGAGTGCTCCCATGCTGTGTAAAGTCCTTATAAAAGTTACTGAATTATTCTGAATTCAACAGCAACCTTCTTGGTTGAGTCAAGACGCTCTATCGAGGGTTGCTAATCTAGGGGGCTAGCTCACTGCCGCTTTTTCACCAAACATTTTCTAATATATCCAAATGACCTGAGCACGTTGGACCTTCTAGACGCTGAGCAATCTTTACCGCAACGGCCTCTGTAGGAATAGAGCCTTGGCTGCTTAACGGCGTATTCGTTTGATCGGTTAAAAGTTTCGGGGGTCTTACAATTAGGAAATTCGCCTCGCCATATTCAGCCGCGGCAATCCTAGCAAGTCCTTCAATCGCACACTTAGCGCTAACATAATGGGGCAGGTCTGTGGGCGCCGCTTGAACCGAATAGACTGACGAAATAATAACATTCCAGCCCGAATTCTCAGAGAGAACGTCTAAGAATGTCGCCATTGGCGCACTCATCAAGGCTAGACTTTTACTCACGTAATCATTAATTCTGGGAGTTGCGCTTGGCTCTAGCCAGAGAGGAAGAATAGGCGGGCAAGCATTACAAATTAGGTAGTCTAATTTCCCGTAGGTTTTTATGAGTGTTTCCTTTGCTGACTCGCACCAAGAGAGATCGCTAGCGTCTCCCTGCAGGAGTTCGATCTTGCCTGGGGCGTCCGCCATCGTCTCCTGCAATCTCTTCGCCTCTCCACTGCTCTTAAGGAAATTGACTAATACTGTGCATCCTTGGAGCGCCAGAGATTGAGCGATCGTTGCGCCAAGCCCCCTACTGGCGCCAGTTACAAGCGCCACTTTCCCCTTGAGCGTTTCTGAGCTTGGAAAGATTGCCTCAATCGCGCTATTGGGAGTGGTGGGAGAAGCCGGTCTTACAAATGATCTGATATCTGCAGTCGCTAGTGGAGCGCCATTGGTAAAAAGGTTAGCTTCGGTTCTCAGTAAGTTGAATCTTGAATCAAAATCTTTCACCCTGGCGGAGTAGGCGATTGAAGCAGAGCGATCGCAATCTATTTGTTCAAAATCAAGGGAAAGTTTCGAAAACAGCGCTTGCCGACCAGGAAGCTCCATCCCAACCAAATAGCTAGACCAAAGTAGAGTGGCGATTTGGACCTCACTGAGTCCTTTATCTATCAATCCAAGGCGTTTATTCAAATCATGAAAAGCTTGCATTGAGGGGAAGAATTCCCCTTTAACCAAGTAGTCCGTTTTCAGGTCTACAACTCCAAGCGGAGACGCCTCGTCAAGAGCGGAATTCTTAGGGGGGGGTGGACCCAGCCGTAAACTTGAATCTCCAGGGTAAAAATGAGCCTTTAACTTTAATAACAAACGTTTTCCATCATAGATCTTGGCGGTTGCTCGATCAGGGGAATGATCATTGATCTCAACCGAATAAGGGACATCTGAAAACATTGCCCCTGGAAAGTCAAGCGTAATTTTAGATAGGATAAAATCCGGCCTATTCTGCAAACGGCCTAAGCAGGTAAGCCCTCCTAGCACACCGAATACCACTCGATTTGCGTAAGGAGTTTTACGCGCGTACTCTTCAGATAAATGTAGCGGATTTTTATCGTGACTAGCGCAACTGAAAAGCGCCATGTCTTCGTTTGAAAAACAGATCGAGTTATTGGCAAGTGAAGCAGCCATAAGGTTTTAGGAAAGTTTGTTTGAGTATTTCAAGCTAAACCTAATAGTGATAGCCAAATCTAATTCATTAACCAGTGAAGAGGAGACATTATTTTTGTAAAGAAACCGACTGTCCGCTAAGCTCTAAACTCTTCACCCACCTAACAACCTCGGGGCTATTCTCTTCCCATTGGTCACATTGAGCCCGAACTTGCTTGAGATGTTGATCAACATTATCGGGAGTAACATAGACGCCAAAATCATCGGGTACAGATTCCGCCTGATAATTAAACATCCGATTGAGGACAAGTTTACCGATTTCGGGTGAATAATGGGAAGGATCCTCGAAGTTCTGCATGTCGACGCCAATGGCCTCAGTCGTTACGCTACTACAACCAGAAAAATCCCAGACAGGTTGAACGCTGACAACTTCTCGAAACCATTCTTCATAGGAAGACCAATGACCAGAGATCATGGCCGCATAGAATAGAGTTGAATGAAGCGGAGGAATGAAGAGTTTTATATCAACGCCTTGCTGGTTTGAAAGATTAATCATTTCCCGATAATCATCGATGGCCATGTCAGAAAGCTCATAGGCCCAATACATATCCTCTTCTCGGGAGAAGTCTTCGAGGATTTCAACTTCAAATATAAAATCGATTTTATCCTTGTCCAGATGCCTTTCATAGGTTCCATCTGTTGCAAAGTAAAGACCTCGAGCATCAGGATTGAAAATTAAGTTTAGAGAATCAAATGAAAAATAAAGACCAAAAAGATCTTGGGGGATCATATATTTTGTTGACAGTCTCAAATCAGAGAAGCCTGGTCTAACATCCCTTAACTGATTAAAGGCATAGAAGTCAAGGCTAACAACGGCGGTTTCAACGTTATTATTATTGGTTGCATATTGAAAATAACGTTTTAACTCATAGGCGTTAGCGCCAAGAATACCCAAGTTATAAACAGGCTCCTGATTTGAAAATACTTCATGATCAGGGGTCAAGCCTCTGGCTACTCCTGATGAACCCATGAATATCGCTTTGGGTTTGATCTGATTGATCTTTATGGCTTTAACCATGCGATCGTTGGAAACCCTGCCGCCATTCTTCCGAATCCCATAGGGATCAATCAGGAAATTAGCGAGAAAGACTGCGGCTAAATAAGCAATCGAAAAGCCCAAAAAGCCCTTGATAAAATTTTTATTCCGAGACATCGCTTCTAGAGTTTATAAGCACTAAAACTGGAAATAAATGAATTCACTTACCTGCGCCAAACCTAAGAACGAAGCAACGGCGGCGGCAGCCGTCACAGCCGCCCAGGGTTGGGTTGGGGTCCATTGCAAATTTCGCCAGAGTAGATTAACCCATTTAGGCTGATGCTTAGGCTTGTCATGGCTGAATCCCAATGCTGGCGCATACTTCGCCATCCATTGATGGGTATTTGGAAAACAGAGAGCAATGGTAAGCAGCCCTGCAATCAGCAAGATTCCATTTGCAGGATCGGCAAGAAGACCATTAGAAAACATGGCTCCATCGGAAAACGAGACGCCATTTAATCCAGCCATAGAATTCAAGACCACCATGGCGTCGCCCACATTTGGAGCCCGGAAAAACACCATCGCAATGACAACGGCGATAAATGTGATTGATTGACCAATGCTGCGTCCCCACCAATTACTTTGCTTCAGATTATGGCCCATCGATTTTCTCAGCATCCGCCAGCCATGATTAATCGATAGATAGAAACCATGTAGTAGGCCAAAGACAATATATTGCCAGCCAGCTCCATGCCATAGACCCGCCAGAAACATTGTGACAATGGTCGGTAGAGCGACCAGTTCGAGAAAAGCTGCCGGACTGCCTATGCCTCGTTTGATGAGATTCTTACCTTGTTTGATCCGACGGCGGGACATAAACAGGGTGATGGGATTGTAAAGATATCGGGTGAGGAAGCGGGTCAGCGTCATATGCCACCGTCCCCAAAAGTCAATAATGCTGTAAGCCTTATAGGGAGAATTAAAATTTAGGGGTAATTTGACGCCAAACATTCGAGCCGCCCCGATAGCCATATCCGAATAGCCGGAAAAGTCAAAATAAATCTGCAGCGTATAAGCTAATGCGCCAACCCACGCCTCAACAAATGTTAGGGGGATATCTTGACCAGCTGCATTGAATATAGGCGTTGAAAATAGAGCTATTTGATCCGCAAGGACTACTTTTTTGAATAGGCCCATGCAGAAGATAGTTAACCCGACCACCAAATGTTCTCCATTGAATTTAAAGAAATTCCGTTTGGAAAACTGGGGCAGCATCTCCTGATGGGTAACAATGGGGCCAGCAATCAGTTGAGGGAAAAAGGATACAAATAGACAGTAATCAAGGAATCGATATCCCTTTGTTTCCCCTTCAAGGCTATCGATTAGGTATGAAATTTGTTGGAAGGTGTAAAAGGAAATTCCCAGCGGCAAGATAATCTGGCTGAGAAAAATTGATGTGCCGGCAATACTATTGATATTGTCAATAAAAAAATTGGAATATTTGTAGTATCCAATCAGACCGAGATTAAATAATATTCCAACTGCCAATAGAAGCTTGCCTTGCGCTTCCTTTTCAGAAAGATGAGCCTGGATTAAAAACTGACCTAAAGCGTAGTTAACGCCGATTGATATCAGCAATAAAATTAGATAAGGAGGATTCCACCATCCGTAAAAAAATAAAGAGGCCACTACCAACCAAATGATAGGGAGCTCCTTATTTTTAATCTCACTGATCTTGTAAAAAATGAAGAGGGTGATGGGTAGAAAAAGCAGGATAAATTCGTAGGAATTGAAGAGCATATCAACCTACTTACTCAATTTTGTCAGAATCAGGTTTACAAATTCGCCAACATTAGCTAATTGGGCGACTTCCGCGGTTTTGAATTTGACTCCAAACTCCTGTTCAGCGCCTAATACCAGGTTGATGTGATTCATTGAATCCCATTCAGAAATATCCTTGGCCGAGGTGCCATCTTCCAAGCTAATCGTGTCATCATCAAAGATATCTTGGAATACAACTGTCAGTTGCTCGTAAACTTCCTCTCGATTCACCGTTACACCTCAATATATCTGGACTCGATAGATGTGCTTAGTTTGCTAAATTTATCCATGTCCAGTTTCCATAGGCTACGGAAACTGTCTCCTTCATCCTGTTTTTCACATTCGAACTCAAAACCTAGACGCTTATAGTGTTCTTGCACCATATCGTTTTTGGCGGTTTGGATGTACTCGCCTTGCAGAAGCCGATGGCCTCGTTGTAGAGCTTGGTGGACGAGAATATTTAGCGCTTCCATCTCAACTTGACGCCCCAGCACCCGACAGCTCATTAGCCAAATGTCAATATGCAAAGCCTTCTCGGAATCTAAAATAATCGGCTTGGCAATAATGACGCTGATTAGCCCATTATCTCCAAACGTATCCTTTAAGCGGATTTGCAAACTCAGGATATCAGGATCTTCGCTCATCTGTTTTACCTGAGCTTCTGTATATCGCCGGGTAGTCAGGTTAAACTGATTACTCTTATTGATTAACTGCGTCGATCTTTGGAGCGATAACGCATCAATGGGAGCCACCGTCATCTGCATATCGAGTTGTTTTAGAAAATCTTCAATACTATGAGATTTTTCCTTCAACTCATCTCTCTTTGAATTAGCGGCGTACTGTCCCGCCCGCTTCGCATCATCGCCGGAAAAGGTAATCGCTTCAAAATATCCAGCGTCGGATAAACATCTTGTGTACCAGGCAGGATCTTCCGGCACTTCAGGTACGGCTACACTGGGAGCAAATTGACGGACAATGGCTCTTTCAACCGGATTATCATCAAAAAACACAAGAGAATCTAAGCCAATATTGAGCTGCGCTGCAATGGTCATTAAGTTGCTCGCCTTATCCTCCCAGTTGGCGACAAACGCGGCGATGTCTTCTCGACGAAGGATCATTTCCGGATGGCGTTCGAAGGGTTCCAGGGCGTTTGACTCATTATTCTTGGAACAGACAGCCAGGATAATCCCGCGTTCTTTTAGCGCTTTCACATAGGTTTGAAAGGCTTGGAAAGCCTCGCCAGCTGCGGTGCCCTGCCCTAATTCTATGCCCGCGAGTCCATCGTCTCCGATGACCCCGCCCCAAAGGGTGTTGTCTAAGTCCAAGACTAGACATTTACGAGACTGTCCCCGAATCGCCGCTAAAATACGAGCGACCTGTTCACCATACAAGGGAGCTTGAATAGGAGAAATATCTTGTTTCGAGTGATGCCATAGGGCATGATCGCACCAGATCTGTTTACCGACAGACGCCGCCAAGCTCTCTACGTCTAGTAACAAGGTTTGGTGTTGGGATGCTTTAATCTTCAGGGTCTGATTGATTGCTGTGAAAATATTGGCGGGGGCGGCTGGCACGAGGCCTTCATATTGACCAAACAATCGTTCAACGGGAACCACCATGGTTTGATGGATCGCAACCGCTTGGAGACGAGTCGTGATTATCTCCCAAAGATCAACCCATTCGTTTACTCGGCTTTCTACTTTCTCCGCCACTTCATCCGCAGCGGCGGTTAGGGGAAGCTGTACGCCGACTTCACTGGGATCCAGGGCTAGAAGGACGACGTCTGGCGCAAATTGATATAAGGCTGAAGTGGGATTTAGGAGTTCTTGCCGGTACTGGCCATAAGGAGCGACATAGATATCGACAACCAGCTTTCTCCGTAATGAAGCTAATCTGATAGAGGATGGGAGATGGTCAACGGTTGAAGAGGCGAGAATCGCTAATTTTAAGGTGGGTAATCCTGTAAACCCTTCAGACGCCTGGGAGTAAAGCTTTTGCAAGCGGCGATCAAGCCGCATAGTTTGGGTAAAGTCGAGTTGATGGCTAGCAAGCTTATGGAGATGGTTAAATTGCTCTTCGATAGAGCCGCTTCCTTCTCCGGCGACACTAATAGCTTCTCTGAAATTCGCGTGTTGAGGCAGCCAGTAAAGACCGTTCATTGTGCTGGAAACCATCTGTCTACTATAGAGTTAATGAGTAGAATTAATTGATTGAAAGGTGTTTATAAATATGAACAACAATTTACACTACCAAACGCCGTAGGAATATTCCGGAACCTTTACTGAAAGCATAAAAACAGTCGTTTAAGTCAGCGTTTTCCTAAAGAGGAGGTCTTTGAAGTCTAGTGACAGGGTAGATCTATGCCTCAATAGGCCATTAAGGTTCAAGCTCGGAAAGGGGCTGAACTATTGTCAAGGCATGCTAAAACGGCGGAGACCATACCGCAAGAATATCTGCTTACCTAGTTTAGAGGTTACCCTTTCAACCGGCTTTGTTCACATTCCATCATGGCCTTCGTAGGAAGAAAAGAGGATTCAATTTTCCGCATCCCCCTCATTGTGAATGGATGGACAATTCACTTTGAGTTACAAAGTTTAGCTTGTTGGGACAGGGTTTCCGTCTAAAACAACTTCCTTGTAGCTGCCCGAATTTACAATGGCCCCTTTTTCCATCACGTATATGCGATCGCAATGTTCAACTGTAGTGAGGCGGTGAGCAATAATAATCATCGTTTTGTTACCGCTCAAAGACTTAATGGCTTCCGTCACCAGTTCTTCTGTTTCCGTATCTAGAGCCGATGTCGCCTCATCTAACACCAAAATTTCTCGCTCATGATACAGGGCTCGAGCAATCCCTATACGCTGTCGCTGTCCGCCTGAGAGACAAACGCCTCGTTCTCCAATCCTTGTATTGATCCCATCGGGTAAGCGCTCAATCAGATCGCTAAGTTGAGCCGCCTCAATGGAACGTTGCAGCCGTTCAGAGTCAATTTGGTCGTCAGGAACCCCGAAAGCAACGTTGCGTTCTAGGGTGTCGTCGATCAGGAAAATGGATTGAGGGATATACCCTAATAGATTTTGCCAAGCTCGCAAGTCTCGATAAATCGATTGATCATCGACCTGAATATCGCCAGATTCAGGCGACAAAAGACCTAAAATCAAATCGACGAGTGTCGTTTTTCCAGCTCCCGATTTGCCAATAAAAGCAATGGATTCACCCTTATTTAAGGTTAGGTTCACCTGATTCAGCGCCATCTCCTTAGCGCCTTCATATTGAAAGGATACGCGATCCAGTTCAACCTTATGCTCAAATGGAAAAGCCACCAACCCTTGTTGTTCAGGGGCTTGCGGTTGTAGCAACAATTCTTGTCCTAAGTCCTTCTTATATCGTGCAATCTCTTTAAGATCGTAATGTAGCTTATGGACAACATAGGACGAACTCTTGAGCTTAGTTAGACCGGACGTTAGTTGGGTCGCCACGGGCATCAAGCGAATAGCGACCACCCCAAAAACCCCCAACGTGGCCACTAAACTGCCGGGATCCCTCCCCATGATTAGGGATGTGGAGGCCAGACCCAATATAAAGGTAATCACCAACGCCTCAATCAGAAGACGGGGGATCAAGCCAAAGCTCATCAGCGAACTGCAAGCGTCAGCATAGCGTTGAGCCTGGCATTTGAGCTGTTCTTCGAAATAGGGTTCGCAACCAATCACCCGAGTCTCTTTCAAACCGCCCAAACCATGATTAATGATCCGAATCATTTCCGCCTTAGAGGTAGAAGAGGTTTTACCCCAACTAGACAGCTGGCGTCGAAAATGGACTACTAAACCAAAGGCCAGAAGCAATATTAAGGAAATGATTAGGGTTGCAACAGCATCGGTGACGAGTAGTAAACCGACTAAGGCGACCATCATCACCAGGCTCACAGTTGCGTTCAGAATTTGTAAAAGCGTACCGTTACAAAAGGTATCGGTTTCATTCACAATGCTTTGGATTAGAAATGCCGTATTATTCTTTAAATGAAACGCATACGGCATTCTTAAATAGGAATCTAAAAGTCGTGTACGCAACTCTCCCTGATGCGATAGACCAAACCAAAAAATGTATTGACGTACTTTGAAGCTGAAAAAGGATTTGATATAAAAGATAATCAGGATAAACCCTGCAGACGCAATCACAAACTGACTGGCGGAAGTAAAGTTAAAAGCTTCGTAAGTCCAGTTTAGCCAAGGGGTATTGTTGATTATATTGGGTTGAGTGGCTAAGGCGATAAATGGTCCAATCAAACCAATTCCAAGCATTTCCAGAATGGAATTCAGAAATATAAAGGCCACCAATAGGCCTAACGCCTTCTTGCGCTCGCCTAGGATGTATAGAAATTTTCTACTGTATTGCCACATGATTCCTTTCTCGTGTTTGATGGGTCTAAACTAGCTACCCTTGTGGTTCTTTAAATCAGCACCTGTCAGTTACAGGAGAAAGTATATAATTTCCCCAAAAGGTCAACGGTTATCTATAGAAAATGGACCTATACACTCTCTTCTCCGGCATAAATTCTAGGTGGGAGAAAGTCCAATAGAGGAGAGTGAAAGTTAGTAAATAATTGAACCCTGGTTCCTAGACGTTGTATCTTTCACTATAGATAATTTCTTCATTAAGCGGCCCCCTGTTCTGCAACGGCTATTTGAAGATAGAGGATAAGGTTTGCTTGCTCTTATTTTCCAACTGCACCGCTTTGGGATAAAACTGACCGCCAAGTTGAGATGACAAATAGTGGAAAGCCATTTTTAAATTGAATGGATTAGCTTGCCAAGCAGTCTGCAAGTACTTTTGCCCCTGTGAGATTGCTTCATCCTGTTGGATTTTATTCCCGTGACATAACAATCGCTGCCCAATATTAAACAGATATCCAGCTTTTTGGGACAGTGGAAAAGACCCAAGTTGGCGATAGTGTTGAAGCAGGGTAGTGTGATGCTTTTGGAGAAAAATCAGATGGCCTTCCACTACTGCATAGTGATTCGTTGAGCCGCGTCCAGCATCGCTATGATCACGGTACTGAACCAGGGGTTCTGCAATGAAGTCAAATTCACAATGACGCGCCAGTTGCAGCCACATATCCCAATCGCCGCAGCAGCGTAAGCGAGTATCGAACCCGTCGGTTTTTTGAAGATAGTCGCTTTTCACCATTAGGGTGGATGGGGTGCCAATGATATTGCCATACAGCAGATCGTCATGCAACCGCCCCTGGACAGTGGGCTTTCGGAGTCTTAGCACCTGATCCTGTTCGTTTATAACTTGCAGCCAAGTATAGATTACCCCCACTTCCTTAGGGGCTTGCTCAAACCGGGCCACTTGTTTGTCTAATTTTTGGGGCGTCCATTCATCATCGGAATCTAGAAAAGCGACATAGCGTCCTTGGACCGCAGATAATCCTGTGTTGCGGGCGCCGCATTCTCCCGCATTTTTCTCATGGCGCAGGTATCGAATTCGGGGGTCTTGAAATTGTTCAACGGCGGCTTGAGTCTGATCGGCGGAGCAATCATCCACCACAATTAACTCAAAATCGCTAAAGGTTTGTTGTAGAACGCTTTTGATCGCCTTACAGACCAACTTTTCTCGGTTGTAAGTCGGAATAATAACGCTGACGGTTGGGGGTACTCCAGTCATGGAACTATTTATCTCCTATCCCGCGGAACTTTGAACTAACATTTGTTGAGGGCGACCCATGAGTTTGAGATACTGCTCAACAGACCCCTGGATTTCAAACTGCTTCAACCAATCTTTGTGAACGATGGGATGGTTGCCTTGCAAAATAGCCAGGATAGATTCGGCCATTGCATTGTTGTCTCCCACGGGAACTAAGTTTCCGAATTCGCCCTGATTCAAAATTTCCTCAGGACCGCTTTTGCAATTGGTTGAGACGACAGGAACACCTAACGCCATGGCTTCGATTAGGACGGTGGGCAGCCCTTCCCAAGCAGAGGACAGCGCAAATAAGCGAGATCGAGCCATATAGGCATAGGGATTGTCTACATAACCGAGTAAAGCGGCGTCTTCGGCTAAACCTAGATCGGCGATCAGCGCTTCCAGTTCGGGTTTATCCGGTCCCCAACCCAAAATGGCTAGACGGCAAGGCTGCTGCGATCGCACTTGGGCGAACGCTCGGATTAACATGGGAAAGTCTTTTTGCCGCTCCAGCTTGCCCACCCCCAGAATGACCGGGGGTTCACCCGCTTGAAACCAGGGATGATCAACCGCGACCTCTGCTTTTTGGTAAAGATCGTCGGTAATGACGGGGTTGTAAATCGCTTCAACGGTTGCTCCGGGCGAATTAATCCAATGCTGTAAATCATCTCGAGCCCCTTTCGAAACCGTGACGATATGGTCAGCTAGTGGATAAAGGCGTTTGACCCCGAGTGGAATCAAACGCCTTTTTAGTCCCTTGAGTTGATTGATGGAGCGAGACAAAGTGTTGTGCTCAGTGACTAGAATTTGAGTCGAAACCCCAGCCAGTCGCTTGGCTAACACAGCAATTTCATTGGCGTAATGCATCGCCGCCAGCAGCGCCAGGGGTTGCTCTCGCTTTAGATACTGAGTCAGCTTAGGTAAACTCAGAAGCGGCCGGGACGCGCCCAAATCAACGACGCGAACAGTTGAAGGGACTTTCCAAAGATGAGGTCCCCAGGCTTTTGACAACACTAGGTCAACCTCAAAGCCATGCTGAATAAAGCCCATAGCCAAGTTCAACATGACTCGTTCAGCGCCGCCGCCGCCCAGATAGCTCAGGAAAAGGGAAATTCTCTGGGACGCCCCTTGGATGGGCTCTTGAGAAGGCTTGATTAGATTAGACATTTTGTAAGAGAAATCATAGGTTCAACTGGGAATGATCGGGGGCAAGCCGGTGAACTCGCTCTTACCTTTTCTCCAGCGCCACAGAATACATATTTTTAACTGGTTAGGTTAACTTGTCCGGAATGGTGAAAAGCCACTGGAATTAGGGCTGATCAATCGTTAAGTTGATAAATAAATGGCTTGTAAATACAGATATATCTCTTATAGACTGGCTCCGCTATGGGAAATTCACTGTGCAGATGAACAGGAACGTCGTTGAGATACTGAGGGCGACTTGAGGCCGCCTATGTGTTTCTTCTGAGACATCATTTTAGTTGAGCGCTATTACCTACCCCCTTAATAATTCTTCGGATTCACTGAACCCCTACTAAACACTAACCCACCGTAAAGGTTGGATAAAATTAGCGTTTGCCGTCCGAAATCTCGCTGAGGCCGTTGAAGAAGAACGAAGATAATAGTTAGCGTGTGACAATCTGGCCATTGTGTCCATCTTATCCTTCAAAATTTGCATACTTTGCCTTCTTTAAGGTGAATACGTTTTTGCTGTGGATGTTTCCGAAGAAATTTCGGGGGGATTGGAGTTACCTGATACGGCGCCTGATACTGTGAAATTAATTATTTCTGATCATCTAGATTCCACTCTTCCCTTTTAGAGTATTCCTATTCAAAATTTATGAAGGCTTAACATGCCTGTTGGCCATTCCCCTTAGAGGGAGCGGCCAAACACTAGCTTGGTTAGAAGTATCAATATTGTGGGAATAAAGTAAACACCCATAACCGCCTAAATGATTATCTGTAGAGTGAGTGTATCCATAACGTTAATTTAAAAAATATAGAGTAGGGATGTCAGACAATAAGGTTCTCGGCAGTTCAGAGATAAGGATTCCCTCCTCGCCCAATGAGCGGGGTGATTGTGAGCGCACAATCATGTTATTCGACCTCTCCGTTAGGGGCCATCATCCCAGTTATATTCAACACTTAATTGATTACTGGTGTAAGCAAATGCTCCCCGGCTGCTTGCAGATTGTTGTGTCTTCTCGATTTCCAGAAGAACATGGGGATGTGGTTGAGTTTGGTTTAACTCAGGGGAAAGGACGAGTCAAGTTCACCGCCATTACTCCTCAGGAGGAAGCGGCGCTAGGGGCTCGAAAGTCGAAAATTAAGCGCGCCCTACGCACCTTTCAAGAGTGGGGTCTTTTCCAACGGTACGCCAAAACCCTCAAGGCGGACCATTGTCTATTCATGTATTTTGATACCTGTCAGTGGCCGCTGACGTTGGGGGCTCAATCTCCTTGCTCCTTCTCGGGTATATATTTCAGACCCACCTTTCATTACCCCCAGTTTGCGGGTTATGCGCCTTCCCGAAAGGATCGATTACAGCAATTGCAGGAGAAATTATTTCTCTTTGCAATTCGTCGGCAGTCGCGTTTAAAGACCCTATTTAGTTTAGACCCTTTTGCGGTGAAGCATCTCGAAAAAGGGAGCAGGACTATGAAGGCGGTCCATTTGCCGGATCCCATTCAACTCAATTCGGCTTTGGATGAGCCAGTCGGCAATATCCAAGACCAGTTGGCGATTGAGCCTGGTAGGCGGGTGTTTCTGTTGTTCGGCGCTTTGACGGGACGCAAAGGCGTCCCCCAATTACTGGACGCTATTGCAACCCTTGACCCAAATCTTTGTCAGAAGCTTTGCTTGCTGTTGGTGGGGGAGTCCAATATTGCAGAAGCTTTAGAGGCTCGCATCAAATTAATTTGTCAGGAACGTCCGGTGCAAATTGTGCGGCAATATGAGTTTGTTGCTGAAGAGACGGTGCCCGCCTATTTTCAATTGTCAGATGTCATTCTCGCCCCCTATCAACGACATGTGGGCATGAGCGGCATTTTGCTGTGGGCGGCGGCGGCCCAGAAACCTGTTCTCAGCTCTGACTATGGCCTCATGGGGGAAATTGTTCGACGACATCAGTTAGGCGTGACGGTCGATTCAACCCGTCCCGATGAAATTGCTAAGGGGTTAACGTATTTTCTCACTGAGGCGGGGGAAGCGGCTTGCGATCGCACAAAAATGAAGGCGTTTGCAAAGGCAAATTCAGCCGACCGATTCGCCGAGGTGATTTTCCAAAACCTTTAATTTCCTGGGATCCTTAGAGTTCTTTTTTATTTATTTAAACAGCGTAAATGCAATGGCTTTAATTTTACCGTTAGCTGCATTCTTACTCTTATTTCGGATATGCCATAGACGAGATACAGACTGGCGCGCTGCAGTGCTGTTAGCTGCGATCGCTTGGGGCGTATGGGTTGTTCTCACCACTGAAGTTTTAAGCCTGTTTCATTGGCTGGCTTGGGGAGGCCTCGTTCTCTCATGGGGATTGTTCGACGTCGGCTTGATCGTCTATAGTCTCCGAGCGCCTCAACCTGCGGCGTCGCCAAAGCAGACCGAAACGGGAATTAAGCTAACGCCTTTTCTGACCCTATTGCTGGCGGGGGTTATCGGCATCATTGCCGTAATCGGAGTAATCGCCCTGATCGCCCCCCCCAATAATTTAGATTCGATGACTTACCACATGGGGCGGGTAGTGCATTGGATCCAGAACCGCAGTGTCGCTCACTATCCCACTGGCATTATTCGACAACTGTATTCAGGGCCTTTTGGGGGGTTCGCCATTACCCATTTGCAGATTTTGAGCGGCGGCGATCGCTTCGCCAATCTAATTCAGTGGTTCAGCATGGTGGGCAGCATTATTGGCGTTTCCTTGCTGGCTGAGCAATTGGGGGCGGATAAGCGGGGACAAATTTTCGCCAGCGTCGTCTGCGCCGCCATTCCGATGGGCATTCTGCAGAGTTCCAGCACCCAAACTGACTACGTCGTTTCTTTTTGGGTAGTGTGTTTCGCCTATTTGGTTTTGCGGACCATCCAAGACAAAATGAGCTTCACCCATACCCCTGCGTTAGGCGCTAGCTTGGGTCTCGCTGTCTTAGCCAAAGGCACCGCCTATTTATACGCCTTTCCCTTTGGCGTTTGGTTAGTGTTGACCGGGGTTAAGCGGTTGGGGTGGAAGTTGTGGAAAACATTGTTATTAATGGGAACCATCGCCCTTAGCCTCAATATCGGTTACTATCTCCGGAACTATGTCCTGTTTGGCTCATTTTTAGGCAAGTCCGGACAAGGGATGGAAGCCTTTGGGGTGTCCATCTTTATCTCGAACTTTATTCGGAATATCGTCCTGCACTTAAGCACCCCGGTTCGCTCTGTCAATCTGAAGATCATTGGCGTCGTTAATTTTTTGCATAAACTCATCGGGGTTGATCCGAGCGATCCTCGCATCACTTCCCCCGCCGGACAGAATTTTGATATCCACAGTCTGATTAACCATGAAGACCTTGCCGGAAATCCTGTCCACTTACTGCTGATAGTCTTATCCGTCATTTGCTTTATCGCGATCCGCAAAACCCTAAGAAATCGACAGCAATTCTTTATTGCGGCTTATTTCTTAGCAACGTTTGTGGGGTTTTTATTGTTTTGTTTATTGATTATCTGGTCGCCCTGGCGAAGTCGGCTGCATTTACCGGTTTTCGTCCTGGCGTCCGCCTTTATTGGGGTTGTGCTCACTCATTTCTTCAAAACCAAAGTCGCCAACGCCCTCGCCCTTGGACTCATTGGTTTATCTTTCATATGGGTTTGTTTTAACGAAACTCGACCCCTCATCCTGAATAGTCAGATTGTGGAAGCTGGCAGAATTGAAAATATCTTTAACCAGACTCGCTCCGAACTCTACTTTGCCAGTGATCCAGAGCTAGGCCCCTTTTACGTTGACGCGGCTAAATTCATAAAGTCTAACACCTGTCCCAACATCGGTCTCTCCTTCGGCGGCAATACTTGGGAATATCCTTTATGGGCGCTCTTAAAGAATCAAGCCCACCCCACCATCCGGCTGGAGCACGTAAACGTTGATAATGAATCCTCTGAAAAATATCAATCTAAACCTTTTCAGGATTTTATTCCCTGCATGTTGGTGGCGAGTGGGGTGGAGACAGCCAAAGATGAAGAGTTAGTCGCCCTCAATCAGGTCTATGTTCGAGAATGGTCGGAGGGGCCCATCAGCATCTTTCTCAATCAACCCGTCTCCAACATCAACCCTTAGGTCGCCGTCTAAACGAGACATCATAGGCATGCTTGCCGACGGATCTTGATCGATTCCTCCTCTTAGACCCTTTCAGACTTGTGAGAATTAGCTTTCAGGACAAAACCATGCAAAACCCTCGCATCGCTTGGCTACTCACATCCGCTTTTTACTATTGGCATCCAACCCTGAGTTATTTGACCAAGCTATTCCCCGAAATGACTGCGTTTGCCGCCAATTGGCGGGGATACGCCCCCGGATTTGAAGATTCATTTAATGTGGATGTGGTGGGTCAACGGAAGATCATTCCGGTGCTCCAATCCTCAACCAGTTATGGATCAAATTTCACCTACCTCCCCCTCAATATCATTGGTCGGCTACTCCGATTTAAACCCCATGTCATTTTTTCGAATTCCTTCGGCATGTGGACTATCCTGGCGCTCCTATTGAAACCCTTGGGAAATTGGAAAGTGGTGATCGCCTATGAAGGCAGTTCCCCGGGGGTCGACTATCGCAACTCACCGATGCGGCTATCCATTCGGAAAGCCATGGTTAAAGCCGCTGACGCCTGCATTACTAACAGCTATGCGGGCAAAGCCTACCTCCTGGATATCTTGGGCGCTGCCGAAAATGAGGTGTTTGTTCAGCCCTATGAGGTGCCCGCCGCCGCCTCATTGGAAGCCCAACCCCAGGAGGGGGCATCTGACTCGGATTCCTTACAGAGGCCGGTTTTTCTCTTTGTGGGGGGGGTTATTCCCAGGAAGGGACTGCGCCACTTGCTGGAAGCCTGTGTGTCGCTTAATCGCCAGGGTTGCCGCAACTACACCGTACAAGTGGTGGGAGATGGGGCGCAGCAGGCAGAATTGGAGGCCTTTTGTCAGGAAAATGACTTGACTGACCAGGTGAACTGGGTTGGACGAGTAGACTACGCTTGCATGGGGGACTATTTTCGTCGAGCCGATGTGTTTGTTCTGCCAACCTTAGAAGACACCTGGGGGATGGTTGTGTTGGAGGCCATGGTGTTAGGGAAACCCATTCTCTGTTCCAAATTGGCGGGCGCGTCTGAACTGATTAAAGCGGGAGAAAACGGCTATTGCTTTGATCCCCATGAGGCGGACGCCTTAGCCCAATTCATGCGCCATTTTATTGACGATCCGACCCTCGCGGCTTCAATGGGACAGAAATCAACGGAGTTGATGGCCCAGTACACCCCAGAGAAAGCCGCTAATTTTTTGGCTGACGTGGCCTCTTTCACCCTTAGAAACTGACACCCTTAGAAACTGACTTAGAGATGATTCTCTCAGAATTACTGTGGGAGCAACCCCTATGACGACGTTGAAAATCTTAGCCTCCGCCTATGCCTGTCGACCAGGAAAGGGGTCTGAACCGGGGATTGGTTGGAACCTAGTGCGGGAGCTGGCTAAGGAACATCAAGTCTGGGTGTTAACGCGGGAAAACAATCGTCCAGCCATTGAAGCTGAGCTTGATGCGCATCCCATCCCGACCTTGCAGTTCATCTATTGCGATCTGCCGGGCTGGATGCAACGATTGAATCGGGGACAGCGGTTGGTTCAGATCCATTATTACGGGTGGCAGATTGTCGCCTACCTCACCGCCCGTAAACTGCATGCCGAAATTGACTTCAGTTTGGCCCATCACATTACCTATGTGAAGTATTGGAGTCCTAGTTTCCTGTCTCTCCTGCCCATTCCTTTTATCTGGGGGCCTGTGGGGGGAGGGGAGTTCGCCCCTAAGCCCTTCCAGGTAGACTTCGGTTGGCGAGGCCGTCTCTATGAACTCTCCCGGGATATTGCCCGGTGGGCGAGTGAACTAGATCCGTTTGTGCGGATGACGGCCCGCCGGAGTCGAATCGCCCAAGCTACGACGGAGGATACGGCTAAGCGGCTGCGGCTATTAGGCGCCGAAGCGGTGCAGGTCCAATCTCAGTTGGGGTTATCAGAGGCGGAAATTACTCAGTTGATGCAACATCGCCCCCCCTCTCGAGAGGACATTCGATTTATCAGTATTGGCCGTCTCCTACATTGGAAAGGGTTTCATCTGGGGCTACGGGCGTTTGCCCAAGCTGACTTGCCCAAGCAAGCTGAGTATTGGATTGTAGGGGAAGGACCGGAACGGAAGCGTCTAGAGGCTTTGGCGGAGACGTTAGGCATTGCGGAACGGGTTAGATTTTGGGGTAATTTACCCCGACCCAATGTCCTGGAAAAACTGGGAGATTGTCTGGCGTTAATCCATCCTAGCCTGCACGAATCTGGCGGCCTGGTTTGTTTAGAAGCCATGGCGGCGGGGCGCCCGGTTATTTGTTTAGATTTGGGGGGACCCGCGCTCCAGGTGACTGAGGAGACTGGATTTAAGGTTGCTGCAGACGTCCCTGAGCAGGCGGTGCAGCGTTTGGCCGTCGCCATCGCCCGGTTAGCCCAAGATGCCGACCTATGGACTGAGATGAGTCAAGCGGGTCAACTTCGAGTGAACCAAATGTTTCATTGGCGGATCAAAGGGAAGTTGTTCACTCAACTGTATAAAAATGTGTTGGAACAGGCATGCTTAACGGAGTCTATTCACTAATTTATTTGCAAATTTATGGGAGTTAAACAGTCGGGAAATGAAAACGGTTGTCATGTTTAGTAGTTTGCTGCTGCCCCCTTCCCAGACGTTTATTAAGGCTCAAGCAGAGGAATTACAACAGTTTATCCCCTACTATGTTGGCTGTCGCCGGGTTCAAGGGTTAACCCTGCCTGAAGACCGGACACGGGTGATTAACCAAGGGAATCTTTTGGGGGTGGCTCAAGAAGTTCTGTTCAAGGTGTCCGGATTCGCTCCCAAGTTATATCAAGAAGTCAAACAGTTAAATCCGGTTTTAATTCACGCCCAGTTTGGCTTGAGTGGGGCGCTGGCGCTGCCCTGGGCGCGATCGCTCAAAATTCCGTTGCTGGTCCACTACCGTGGAGCAGACGCCACCATACGAGAAGAACACGCCCGCTATTCCTCCCTCAACCACTGGACTTATTTCCGTCAGCTTGAAGCCCTCAAGCAGGAAGCTCGTCTGTTCCTTACGGTGTCTAAATTCATTGGGGATAAACTCCTGGAGCAAGGATTTCCACCAGAAAAAGTGAGACCCCATTACCATGGCGTAGATGTCACGCAATTTTGCCCTGACCCAGCGGTGTCGCGTCAGCCTGCCGTGTTATTTGTTGGGCGGCTAACGGAAAAGAAGGGCGTCCAGTATTTAATTGAAGCGATGGCTCAGGTGCAAGCGATTCTGCCAGAGACAGAATTGGTGATGATTGGCGATGGCGATCTCCGCCCTGAGTTAGAAGCCCTTGCCGCTAAAAAACTTCGTCGGTATCAATTCCTGGGTGTTCAACCCCAAACCGTAGTCAAAGAGTGGATGAATCGCGTTTCTATACTTGCAGCGCCTAGCGTCACGGCATCCCAGGGCGATTCCGAAGGATTGCCCAATGTCGTCCTCGAAGCTCAAGCTATGGGGTTGGCGGTGGTGAGTACGCTCCACGCGGGCATACCCGAAGCCGTGATCCATGAAGAAACCGGCTTTTTGGCGCCCGAGCGCGACGTCGAAAAGCTGGCGGACTATTGTTTGAGACTTCTGAAGGATCCTGAATTGAGGAACCGGTTTAGCGCCACCGGGAGGGAACATGTGGAAAACAATTTTAATCGGCATCGACAAACCCGAGTCCTGGAAAATATTTACCAAGACATCCTACAAAACCAACTGTAAAGGTCCAAGCCAATTTACCTAGCCGGGCTCAGACCGTTGTAGCGACTCAAAATGGTGAATTCGCTTGAACCGGGTTTTCCCCAATAGGACTAACAAATTTCTCTAAATAGACTATTTCTGACTAGATTCCTATCCAATACCAACTATGTCAAATTCGGCGCCCCGTCCCAATTTATTTATCATTGGCGCTATGAAGTCTGGAACCTCTTCCCTTCATAGCTACCTCAACGCCCATCCTGCCGTTTTTATGTGTGAACCGAAGGAGCCTTGCTACTTTGTTCACCCTGATCAATTGGATTGGCCCGATATTAAGAAGCTGGAACTCTGGAAAAGTGAGGCGCGATATCTGGAGCTATTTAAAGGCGCCCAGGATGCGGCAATTATTGGGGAATCCAGCACTTTATACGCCAAATTGCCCAAAATGACGGGCGTGGCGGAGCGAATTGCTCAATTTAATCCGGAGGCTCGCTTTATCTACGTTATGCGGGATCCAATCGAACGGACCATTAGTCATTACTGGCATGAGGTCAGGCGGGGCAATGAATATCAAGATATTCTAACTGCGATCCGTGAAAATTCGCTGTATCGAGATGTGAGTCACTACGCCATGCAGCTAGAGCCCTTTTGGGAACAATTCGGTCGAGACAAAATTCTGATCCGAACCTTTGAGGAAATGAAGGCGGATCCCTCATCCTTTATGCGGGATGTGTTTAAATGGCTGGGGGTGGATGATACGTTTGAACCGCCTAACTTAAGCGAAAAAGTGCATGTAACGCCGCCTAAATTTTTTCAGAAGGGTTGGTTTTATCGGTTACGGTACACTTGGCCCTGGAGTGAAATCGCCTCTCTAATCCCTAAGCAAGTCCGCTCAGCGGGCTTACGGATTGCAGTCAAGGAGGTGGATCGCAGCGAAGCCTCAGAAGCAGCTGAAGACGTTAGGCGTTACCTCCGCCCCATTCAGCAAGAACAAACTCAAGCGCTGAGTACGCTAATGGGGCGAGATTTTCCTGAATGGAAAACCTTGTATCAGGATGCATAGATATATCAAAGAATATACTTTCCTTTAAGGTTGGAGTGGATCGTTTTTCGGCAGGAAACGGCAATAGTTCCAATCGGCAGGGCTCCGCTGAGGATCCGCTAGCGCCCTGTGAGATAGTTCCAGAAATAAGTAAATGATATGCAAATTTTAAGCGTACATAACAACTATCAAATTCGAGGCGGAGAAGATGAATCGCGTGAGTCTGAGCAGCGCATCCTGCGAGAGATGGGGCACCAGGTGGATGTTTACGAAGATAACAATGAGCGAATTAAAGAGTTTAACGCCCTCCATCTAGCCTGGAGAACGATTTGGTCCAGGGAATCCCACGCAGCGATCGCACAGCGATTGAGCGAAGCATCGTACGATCTCATGCACGTTCAGAATTTCTTCCCGCTCATTTCCCCCTCCATCTACTACGCCGCCAAAGCAGCGGGAGTGCCCGTTATTCAGACTCTACGAAACTACCGCTTGATTTGCCCCAATGCTTTGTTTTTTCGCGATGGGCAAGTGTGTGAAGACTGTCTAGGCAAACGGATCCCCTATCCCGGCGTCCTACATAGCTGCTATCGCGAGAATCGAGGCGCTAGCGCCGTCGTCTCAAGCATGCTGACAGTCCACCAGGCGATGAACACCTGGACCGACAAAGTCGACCTATATATTGCCTTAACTAACTTCGCCCGCCAGAAATTTATTGAAGGCGGTTTCCCTGCCGAGAAAATTGTGGTTAAGCCGAACTTCGTTCACCCTGATCCAGGCGTCGGGGAAGGGCGTGGCGGTTATGCGTTGTATGTCGGTCGCCTGTCGGTGGAAAAAGGACTCGATACTTTACTGGCCGCCTGGGAACAACTCAAAGCGCCCATCCCCCTAAAGATAGTGGGAGACGGCCCTTTAGCAGATACAGTTAAGGCCGCGGCGAAGCGACTTCCCAAAGTCGAATGGCTTGGACTCAAACGGATGGCGGAAGTTCATAATCTGATGGGAGAAGCCCAATTTTTGATCTTCCCCTCAAAGTGGTACGAAACCTTTGGTCGAGTAGCTGTGGAAGCCTTTGCTAAGGGAACGCCCGTGATCGCGTCAAAAATTGGGGCCATTAGTGAATTAATTGATCATGGCCGCACAGGATACCACTTCACCCCTGGCGACGCCTCTGATCTAGCCGATAAGGTTGATTGGGTTCTGGCCAACCCGCAGGACCTTGTCCCAATGCGTCAAGCCGTCAGGACTGAATTTGAGACTAAGTACACAGCAAAGGAAAATTACAAACAACTGATGAAGATTTATCAGCTTGTGTTGGATAAGCGGAATTTAGTAAGCGTGAGCGGTTGAAAAATTCTTTTCCCTGCTGTTCCAGCAAACCAGGGAACCCCCAGGGTTATTAAGCGAGTTGCGCCATAATACTTGAGCATTTAAATTTCCAGTGAAATCAGCATTTAGCTTCAGTGAAGCCATTCTGAAGCCTCGGAATTTACCCAAAAAGAAATGTAATTACCTAAAGGTTTATAAAGAATGGCGATC
The DNA here is from genome assembly GCA_030065175.1 of Leptolyngbyaceae cyanobacterium MO_188.B28. Taxonomy (GTDB): domain Bacteria; phylum Cyanobacteriota; class Cyanobacteriia; order Phormidesmidales; family Phormidesmidaceae; genus JAKSDM01. Next base: position 28,538 of record JASJDH010000012.1, read on the forward strand.
CTGACGGCCGCCATCTTGATCTGAAATTCTTATCAAGATAGAGGTCCGGGACCCTTTCTCAAGGATATAGCCTCTATACTTCTGGGTATCCAATCTTGATAGCCTTTAGCTGTTCTAAATTAGGCTGGCCGCTCAGTCGTTGAGAGTCTGAAATTCCCTGATAAGACACTCTACCCTTCACGATAAAAGAGGAAATCCGTACAACTATCTGCTTCAGAGCAGGGGTTTTCATAATGAGAAAACAGCCAAATTTAGTTCGACCCAGTTTCCCATTTCGCATTCGAATACGGTATTTCCGGGAAATTCTTTTAGCATTATTTACCGTATTCTGTGTCTTGTCGGCAACGGGCTTATCCCAGCTTACCCGCCAGGAAAATATCATTTTCCCCACTGGAGCGAATGTAGTAAATGTTCAAAGCGCTCCCTATAACGCCAAGGGGGATGGAGTAACCGACGACACTTACGCCATTCAAACTGCAATTGAAAATAATCGAGGAAAACTGATTTATTTCCCAAATGGTGTGTATCGAGTCAGCGATACACTTCGTTGTCAGTCACTTAATGGTAAGCAGAAGCGATTTTTCCTCCAGGGGCAGAGTCAGAGCGGAGTTGTGATTAAACTTGACAGTGGAATCGCTGCGTTTGAGGAGGGGGACCAGGAAGCGGCAAAGTCAGTTGTCACCTTTTGGGAAGGCGATGTCAAAGACGCCACCGCCTTCAGAAATACGATTCGTAATATGACAATTGATATTGGAGCGAATAATCCTGGCGTCATTGGCTTAAGATTCAGAGCTAACAACTATGGGGCTGTTGAGAACGTAACTATTCGATCCTCTGATCAAAACCGACGGGGTAAGTACGGCCTGGATTTAAGCATGGGATTAAATGGCCCCCTACTGGTCAAGAATTTATCAGTTAAAGGGTTTGACTATGGCGTCTACTATACCGGAGCGTTGCACAGCGCCACTATCGATGGCCTCACCCTGGAGGACCAAAGAGTTTATGGCGTCTATAACAAGCGGCAAGTTCTAAGCATTCATAAGCTTGTCAGTCGCAATCGCGTACCCGCCATCAAGAATGACAGTGGAGGCGGAAACGCTCATGGATTAGTGACCTTAGTAGACGCTGTTTTAAAGGAGGGGGATTCCAGTAATTCCGCCATTGATAATACCCATAATGGTGGACTCTACGTCCGTAACTTAACCACAACTGGTTATCGCGCTGCAATTGAAAGCCAAGTTGACGGTAAAACGGTGCAAAAGCTAAGCCCAGTAGACGAGTTTGTTTCGCACGGGGTCATCAGCCTGTTTCCAGGACCTGGCGCCGCTTTAAAGTTGCCTATCGAAGAGACGCCAGAAATCGGCTGGGATTCTCCAGCGGATTGGGCTACAGTTAACGGCTCAGCGGATGACGACACCTCCGCAATCCAAGCGGCGATTGACTCCGGCAAGCCAACCGTCTACTTCCCGAAGGATGACTACACGGTAAGCCGCACAATTGAGCTGAAGGGAAATGTGCGGCGAATTATCGGAATTGGCGGGGCCAAGATTAAGACTCAGGGCTCAATGCGGAATTCCAATCAGGCTATTTTTCGGATTATGGATGGAGCATTCCCCGTTGTCACGATTGAGGGATTAGAGAGCGATCAAGGCTCCGCCTTTGGCTTTGAACATGCCTCTAAGCGAACGCTGGTGCTTCGCCATTTAGGAATAGGAGGCTATCGAAATCCTGCTGGCGACAACAAGTTGTTCATTGAAGATGTCACTGGTTGGCGATGGTGTTTTAAGAATCAACAGGTTTGGGCCCGTCAGTTGAATACAGAAGCGTCCAGCGAAAGTGGCCGACATAATATCGATAATGATGGCGCAGATGTGTGGATTCTAGGTCTGAAAACTGAACGGGATGTTCCGGTCATCACCACCAGAAATGGGGGGCGAACTGAGCTGCTAGGCGGTTTTCTATACGGAAATCGTCCCATCCCTAACAACACAGTTGGCTTCCTGAACCAAGAGTCTAGCCAATCCCTCGTTTGGGCCGGCTTCAACAGCGCCTATAAACCCTACGTGCGAGAAATTCAAAATGGGGTGACTAAAGATTTAGACCTGGATGCCCTGTTCCCCATAAAATATGGCAAGATGTCTCCCCTATTTGTAGGTGACTAGCTTTTCTAGTTAATCCTATTCATCACCCAGTCCAACCTTTAAGACTCAACCAATTTTATCCGTTGAAGCAATGTAAAAAGCTTGATATGGAGTGCAGTAAATGACCTTAGCAAAACCTCTTAAGAATTCGAAAGGATTTATTCGAAACTCAACGCTGATATTGTTGGCATTTGCTACGGCCTATTTCTCACGGATTGTCGATAGCGCAGGGGCCCCTTCAGTCATTAATTTTCTTCACTTCGCGGCGATTCCTAGCGCTTGCGGCATGGCCCTACTCAAATCGCGCACTCGTAATCAAAATCAGATTACGATCGTATGGTCAATCCTTATGGGTCTAATGATCCTGTTAAGCGTCATGCTCGCGAGCGCAATTGTTAATGACGCGGGTGAAATTAATGTTGTTTTAGATTTCTTACTGCTTGGCGAACCCTTTTTATTAATATTGGCCCTGATTAGTTTGCCGATAACGCCGCGCAGCCTGGAAAAATTGCGAACTTGGCTCATCCGATTTGGTTTTGCCAACCTAGCCTTTGCCGCTGCTCAGTATGTCTTGTTCATGGTGTTAGGTCTCCACCCCAAAGCTGGAAATCCTGACTATGTTCAGGGCGTTTTTTATCATTCTGGAGCAGGGCATGTGGTGAGCGCCTCTGTTTCACTAACGTTTGGTTTATATTACTTCTTCAGCGCCAAGAAGGTTCCACTTTGGATCAGAATATCAGTCCTCACGGCAACCTTTTTTCATATGTTGCTTGCTGATGCGAAGCAGGTTCTCTTAAGCTTTTTAGTTGCGTTTGTATTGCTTCTGCTGACCAAGTTCAAGAGCATTTTTGAAGCGATGAAGTATGTTGTTCCAACTCTTTTGTTCGGCTTCATCTTTCTATGGTGTGTTCAAAACGTACCGGCGTTTGGCGCATTTCAAACCTGGGCGCGGCCTGATATTTATGGACCAGATGGTGAAGCAACGTTACTCAAATCGGCTGCGCTACGCATTATTCCGATTTACTTCACGTCTCCCTTGAATTGGCTTGTGGGTTTAGGGCCCGGACATACGGTTGGACGTTTAGGTGGATGGATGCTTACTAATTACTGGCATCTCCTCGGACCTCTTGGCGCGACTCAACATCCCGCTAGTGGAGACGTTTGGACAGCCGTAGGCCAAAGTTGGCTGGGTAACCAATCCAGCATGTTCTCTCCCCTATTTGGATGGGCGGGAATATGGGGAGATTTAGGATTTTTAGGGTTGGCGGCGTACCTATATTTAGGGTTTCTTGTATGGCGTTATCTTTGCAGGGATGACTTCACTAAATTCTTATTGCTTACAATATTTATCTTTGGATTGATTTTTTCGCAAATGGAAGAGCCTGGTTACATGCTTTTCATCGCAATTATTATTGGGATCCGATGGCATGAAAACAGACTTCGGCCAAAAAAATAGTAGGGTGAACTCAGTCAAGAAAATCTAGTAGGGAAGGAATCTATGATTTAACTGTGTGGTATATAAATCCCATTAAATCCATCTGTCTGAAGATAGGCAAAGAGTAGGTATCTTCCACACGGCTTATTCCAACGCCATGCATTAATGACCAGGCATTATGGCTCTTAACTTAAAGCGGGAAATTTTCCCTAGGGGAGAATACAGGAGTCAGGAGACAGAATGCAGTTCCCTACTGACTTCTGACTTCTGACTTCTGACTTCCATCCTCACTGGATTTTCCCGGCTAAAATGATACGCCGGCATTATTTTGGAAAGGATTCCTGGAACTGAATTCTTTCACCCATCAGGCTTTGGATGCCTCAAATTGATGCGTATATTCTTTCTATAGTTAAACTGAAGGATAGTTTCACCGATCAATCCTATAAAATATCCAGGCTTCACAAAATTATTTTGGATATGTAAAAATTCGATAATTTACTAGATTGAGAACTCTCAGCTTTTTTAGTTTGACTTGATAATGTTGGCAAGTGAAGTATGTAAATATACAATGAACTGAAAAATATGGATGAGTAGCCCAGATATTTTAAAATTCCTCTTTTTTATCTTTTCATTATTTATTGGGGATGGTTTGCAGATTGCATGGGCAATAGACAACTGAAGAGAAGTCAAGTCTAAAGAATTGATTTCAATTGAAAAAGGTTTTATAGAGAACCACTCATAAATTTAACCTTCCCCATTTATATCTATAGTAAATTAAATATTGTCGATATGCTCGGATGACTGCTGATCTTTTGAGCGCTATTTTTTGATGCCATTAAACATGCTCAAAATAGAGAATCAATATTAAATCGTTGGTTTAGTCACTTTTCATAGAATAACTTGAAAGCGCTTAGGTCAGTTTATTCAATTTCAGACCTTAAGGCATCATCGAGGTATTAACTGAGTATGAGAAGTCTAACCCAATAAACATCGCGTTCACTCTTGAAATCGAATAGATTCGAGGACTTTGATTAGTGTATTATTGGCCCGGACTTTTCCTAAGGGAATTTTCGTCTATGATAAGCAACTGATAATTTTCGGGAATCCTGTAGCTGTTTAGGGTAGTTTCTCTTACAGGATCCACCTCGTTAATGCGCGCTAGAGTTTACGCTTGTCGTTCCTTTATGTTTATCTTCTAGCTAAAAAATGGCGAATACATCAGACGTATCTAATATTCCGGTTGCTATTCTTTGTGGCGGTAAGGGCACAAGACTTAAAGAAGAAACTGAATTCCGGCCTAAGCCAATGGTAATGGTAGGCGATCATCCTATGATTTGGCACATCATGAAGACCTATGCCCAGTATGGCTTCAAAAACTTCATGCTTTGTTTGGGGTATAAGGGGCAGATGATCCGCGAATATTTCTTCAACTACGACTGGAATCACAATGACGTCATGTTGGAGTTGGGCAAGAAACGGGTCACCAAGCTTGGCAATGGCCACAAAGAAGAAGATTGGCGGATTTGGTTAGTTGATACTGGCCAGGAAACGATGACAGGCGGACGATTGAAGCGGTTAGCCCCTCATCTAGACGAGCTCGGCAGCGATCTATTTTTAGGCACGTATGGCGATGGGGTCGCCAACATTAACATTTCTAATTTGCTTGAATTTCATAAGAGCCACGGTAAATTAGCCACCATGACTGCTGTTCGCCCAACCTCCAGGTTTGGCGAACTCGCCATTGAGGACAACTTGGTCAGCTATTTCCAGGAAAAACCCCAAACTAGTGCGGGTTGGATCAATGGGGGGTATTTTGTTCTGAATCGTAAAGTTTTGGAATTAATCCAGGGCGACGATACGATTTTTGAGGCGGAACCCCTTAAATCTCTAGCTGCGCTGGGAGAATTAGCTGTCTACAAACATGATGGTTTCTGGCAGTGCATGGATACTTATCGGGAATTGGGACTGCTCAATCAGCTCTACAACTCTGGCAAGGCACAGTGGAGGGTATGGGAATGAGTTCATTTTGGCGGGATCGTTCAGTTTTAGTGACAGGATGTACAGGGCTGCTGGGCAGTTGGATGACCCAAGAATTGGTTGCTCGCGGCGCTAGAGTGGTCGGACTTGTTCGGGACTGGGTGCCCCAATCCCGATTGTTTACAGAAGGCCTTTCTCAACAAATCACAACGGTTTATGGCTGCATTGAAGATTTATCAACGTTAGAGCGGGCTATCAATGAACATGAGATAGACACCGTTTTTCACTTGGCGGCGCAAACCATTGTGGGAGTGGCTAATCGTGAGCCATTGGCTACGTTTGAAGCGAATATCAAAGGCACTTGGAATCTGCTTGAAGCCTGTCGCCGGGTTGGCGGGGTTAGTCGTATTGTTGTCGCCTCTAGTGATAAGGCGTATGGCGATCAAGAAATCCTGCCCTATGATGAAACCACTCCATTGCAAGGCGAACATCCTTATGATGTTTCGAAAAGTTGCGCCGACCTTATTTGCCGCACCTACTATGTGAGTTATGGCCTGCCTGTGTGTATAACTCGCTGCGGCAATTTCTACGGCGGCGGCGACCTTAACTTCAATCGCATTGTCCCCGATACCGTTCGGTCTGCACTGAGGGAAAAGCCAGTGTCTATCCGCAGCGATGGCTCTTACATCCGAGATTACTTCTACGTTAAGGATGGGGTTCTTGCCTACTTGCATTTAGCCGAGCAAATGGATCGTTCAGAAATTCTGGGGGAGGCCTTTAACTTCAGCAATGAGTTGCAAATTACGGTCTTAGAACTGGTTCAAAAGATCCTGAAGTTAATGGACAAATCCTATCTAGAGCCGATAATTTTGAATCAGGCTAAGAATGAAATCAAACACCAATATCTCTCTGCAGAGAAGGCTCGTCGACTGTTGGATTGGCAATCTAAATATAGTTTGGACGAGGCCTTGGTGGAAACAATCGAATGGTATCGAGATTTCTTAACACCTGAGTTGAAACCTGTTCTAGTTCACTAAGTTAGAAGTTCCAGGGTTGCCTGAAGCAGAGTCCTTCCGGTTTCTTACCCATCCAGACTCCTTAGCGCATGGTGGCTAAAACTTGCAAACATGCGCTAGGACCACGGAGAGGCAATCTTGAGAAACTTCAGACTTATCGCCTGATTATCTAAACGGTTGACTTAGGAGAGCACGCCATAATGAAGGTTAAAGAGACAAAAATTCCTGATTGCTATGAAATTAGCTTAAATGTTTTCAAGGATCAACGAGGTCGCTTTGTCAAAACTTTTCATCAAGAGATATTCCGCGATCATCACTTGGAAACAAACTTTGCGGAGGCGTATTACTCCATATCCCAGAAAAATGTGTTGAGGGGATTGCACTTTCAGAGACCGCCTAAAGACCATACCAAGATTGTTCACTGCGCCCAGGGAGAAATTATAGACGCGGTTGTCGATCTGCGGGTGGGGTCTCCCACCTATGGGCAAGTGGAAACATTTCATCTAAGTGACGAAAAAGGTAATCTTGCTTACGTGCCGCCAGGTTTGGCCCACGGTTTTTATATTGTGAGTGAAACCGCTATCGTGATGTATCAAGTTTCCACAGTCTATTCGCCAGAGGATGAAGGGGGAATTCTTTGGGACTCAGCGGACATTCCATGGCCAAATTCTAATCCTATCGTTTCAGAAAAAGATCAAGGTTGGCAGCCCTTGTCCAAATTTGAAAGTCCCTTCACGTACAATTCTGGTAAACCTTCTCTCGTATCATGAAATCTGACACCCAAAGTAAGACCGTTATCATTTCTGGGGCCAATGGTTACTTCGGCGGTATTGCCTGCCAGTATTTTGAGGCCCAAGGTTGGAAGGTTTTGAAGGCGACCCGTCAAGATGGGGCGGATATTCGAATCGATCTTGATCAGCCAAAAGCATTTTCAAGTCTGAAGATTGACGCTCAGGCGGACTTGTTTATCCATACGGCGGCGGCTCACGAGGTGACCTGTCGTGAACAGCCTTATCGCGCAATCTTCCAAAATGTCGCTGGAGCCCGAGCCGCTTTAGATTTTTGTGTTTCCAATGGAATCCCAAAATTTGTTTATCTTTCAACTTTCCATGTTTTTGGCTGTCCTACAGGACCCATTGACGAGTTAACTCAGCCTCTGCCTGCAAACGATTATGGGTTAAGTAATCTGCAGGCGGAAGAGTATGTGCAATTGTACACTCGCCAACAAAAACTCCATGGGATGGTTGTTCGGCCCAGTAATTTCTTTGGGATTCCAGCTGATCTGAGTCAGTGTAAGCGGTGGTCATTAACGCCATTGGGTTTCTGCCGGGACGCTGTTGAGAAGAAACAGATAGTTTTAAGAACACCCGGTTTTCAGCAGAGAAATTTTGTTTCGGTTTTAGATATTTGTGCTGCAATTCACGCAACGTTTCCGCACATTCAAGAACTCCCTCTGTTGCATATATCAGGCCCCAATACTCTCAGCATTAGGCGGTTAGCTCAGTTGGTACAGCAAGCCATGCGGGATCGTCTAAGTCAAGAAATTACACTGACTATTCCGGATGGATCGCCACCTGATGAGAGTTTTGAGTATACTAGCCGATATCTAAATAATTTTTATCAGCCAAAGGATAAAATTGAGGACTTTCTTGGGGCTTTTTGCCCAAAGCTTTTTCAGGAACTTGCGCTAATCGCTTGAGGTCTAGATCTGCGGATAATTGATCTTGTTTGAAGACTTTATAGCGCTATGGCGTCTAGTTTCCGATAGGCTATGAATCTAATTAGGAAAAATCATTAAACATGTTTTCACATAAATCCGTAAGTCAGCAGGTTGAAGCGATTTCTAATTCCCTCAAGCCAATTGTTAGGCCTGGATACAGTTGGTTAGTACTGAATCCTGCTATCAAGTTTCTGCTTGGGACGACAACAGTTGAAAAAGAATATGGCAGGCATCATAAAATACTGCGCCTACCACCAGAAACTATCCCTACTCCTGAAGTCAAAAGTATGCCTACTTTTGACGCCCCCTTCAAATATTTAGAGGGAGAAACCTATACA